>NZ_JBGTYN010000002.1:0-403971 GCF_041730275.1 Comamonas sp. SY3
AGCACATCAAGTGCGGCTCGGGTCAGCGCATCAGCGGGCTGGGCCTGGGGTGCTGAGTAGAGTGGATAGTTGAGCAGGCCCAGCGGCGTGCGGCGCGCCGGCAGGTAGCGGCCGCCATCACTATCGGGATCTGTGTGGGTTTCGAGCTGGCCACGGCTGACGTAAATCACCGGCTCGGCCTGCACCTCTGCCTGGGAGTGGGGTGTTGGCAAGGCTGCGCTGGCTTGCCATGCTTCCCACAATCCAACAGTGAGGGACGCGCAATAGGCATCTTCGATCCTAGTAAGGTTAAGGTTCGGATACTTTCTGCTCGCCCAATTCTCAAATCCCATGCGCACATCACGCACCTGTGCCAGGTCACCTGCCGAGGAATCCTCGGTAGCTGGAAGGGCTGGGGCGGCGAGTGCCAGGACTCGGCGCGCAAACAGATGCTGCTTGTGGCGCTGATCTGAAACGTAGAAGATCATGCCCGCTGGTTCATCCAAGATCGCATCTATCTGAGCATCTGTCACAGCCACTGCTGCGGGCGCTGCCTGTGCTTCCACTGCCTGGGCCGCGTCGTTGATGGCATCGAGGATGATGTTACGCAGCTCATCAGGGGTGACCAGCATGGCCTCAGGCCAATCTGCTGGGCTGTCTCGGTCTGGGAGTTCTGCCACACGCTGACAGATTTGATCCGCCATGCATTCACCAAGGGCGACAAACGGTTCGCCGGCAGTCTTGAGGGGATCGGAAGAGTTGTTTTCAGCCATGTTGGGCTCCAGAAATGGAAATGCCCGCTCGGGGCGGGCTGTTGTTGTCTAGCTCGAGCTAGATCTCGAGCGCTTGTTGGGTTGCTGGAGGGGCGGCCAGCCGCTGCTGGCATGCAGGGTTCAGCCAAAGGACCTCGGTTTTGATGGCGGTACCGCGTCCAGCTGAAATGCGGGCTCCGGTCGAGCTCACCTGCCAGTCAGACAGCTCGCCCTCATATAGCGAACTCGGGTAGCCGCTTAGAACCACCATGCCCTGCAGGCCTTTGAGAGCTGTCAGCAGCTCCAAATGCTGCTCATCGGTCATTTCGTGCCGGTAGCACCCTTGAGCGACGTTTCTGAGCGATCGAGTGGCATACACATATGGCGGGTCAACAAAGTGCAGCGTTTCCGGGGTGTCGTGCTGGCGCATTACCTCGATCGCCGGCCGATTTTCGATGAGCACGCCTTGAAAGCGCTCAATGACCGCGCCGAGCTGATCCGGGTAGCGTGTCCACAGGTGCTGGGCCGTGCCATATGGGCGGGCGGTATCGATGCGGAATCCGGTCACCCCCTTGGTCGCGCCTGCAGAGCCAAACCCCATGCACGCTCGCACTGCGGTGCGGCGGGCGCGCTCAACTGGTTCGTCGCAGTCCTGGTAGGCCAAATCGAATTCCGCGCGTGCATACGGCGTGACACGGAGCAGTTGAAGCAGCCGATCGGACAAGTCTCGATCGCGGATAACCCGAAAGAAGTTAGCGATGTCCTCGTCCAGGTCGTTGTAGACCTCGGCGTATGCGCGTGGCTTCTGCAAGAGCACGCCAGCTGCACCCCCGAAAGGCTCGACATAGCAGCGATGCTCGGGGAAGTGCTTAAGCACCCACGGTGCGAGCCGGAACTTTGCGCCGTGGTAGCGCAGAGCTGGGCTTGATATTTTCGCCATTGGTGATTCCTGTCAATGCCCGCATGGGAGGCCCTCGCCTTCGGCGGGCGGTTTGAACACTGGGGCGCCACAGCTGGCGCAGCGCATGGGGGGTGGTGCTGGCGCTGACGGAGGGGGAGGTGCAGAGGTGCTCATGGGTCAGGTGCTTTCGGTACCGGGGAAGGGTTCCACCCGGCCATCTGGGTAGTGCAGGCGATCACCTATGCGGCTGGGCAGGGAGTAGGCGTGCATGCGGCCGGGCAAAATGCCGGGGTTCTGGCGCAGCTCGGCGCCCTGGTATTCCCAGGCCTGCGGCTGATAGGGTTTGTTGTCGATTTCGCGTAGGTGGCGCATGTGGGCCTCAAAAATGCAAAAGGCCCGCGTATTGCGGGCCTTCGTAGTGGTGGGGGCAGTCAGGCGAGCAGTGAGTCAGCCAGGCGCTTGAAGGCCGGGCTCGGGGACTCGCCCAGCTTCTTCATGATCGTCAGCAGCTCGCGCGCCAGGATCGCGTTGGGCTCGGTCGGGTCTGCCCAGTGCTGGGGCTCGCTGATGCCGATGGTGTTCATCACGACGGTCATTTCATCCTCGGGCACGGCGCTGCCCAGGTGCTGGCCGGCGAGCATTGCCAAGGCTTCCAGGCTGGGAACCCTGGCGAGGTCTTGGCCCTTGACCCATTCGCAGACGCGGTAAAAGTCCGCATGGGAGAGAGATTGCACAGCTGGGGCTTTGGTGAAACGGGCGGTGTTGGTGCTCATGGTGGTCGCGGATGCCTTGCGGGCAGGTTTGATCTTGATGACGGGCGCTGGTTTGGGCTCAGGTGCCTTGGGGGCTTCAAGCGGTTGATTGGCGGCTGCTTCCTGGGAGCGGTTCTCGCGGGCGAAGCGCTTCATGTCGCTCAGCTCATTGAGGTCGCCCCGGGCATCGCTACGGCTTCCCAGGCTGATGGAGAAAGTGCGCTTGACGCCGTTGTCGGCCTGGGCCGTGAGGTACTGGCGCCCGTTCTTCTTCTCGCTGCAGACTACGGCCAGCTCAGCGTGCTCGGCCATGGTCACGATGTCTTTTTGTCGTCTGTCCATGTTGAGCCTCAGAAGCGTGGCACGTAGCCGCCGGAGTCGTAAATATCTGCCAGCGGCAGGCGGCCGAAGCGGCGAAGCTCGGCTCTGGGATCGCTGAACGGATCTGGGCATGCGGGACCGCGCTCGTATTCGTCGGTCAAGAGCTGGCGCACGAGTTGTGCGTTCTCGACGTTCTGCTCCAGGATGCGAACCTGGTTCTCGGCAGTGCGAATGCCGTTGTTCAAAGTCTCGTGGTAGAGGTCGCGCCCGCCCTTGGCCTTGATGCGGTCCCGCTGCTGCTCCATCGAACTGATTGCGCGCCGCATGACTTCAATTTCTGCCTTGGCACCTTCCTCCGAGCGACGAATCTTGCCCAGCGCAAACTTGAACGGGTCGAGCACGTTGTCCCGGATCGCCTCCGTGAAGATGGATCGCAGAATGGCCATCGCTTCGGCCTTAGGGCTGCCATCTGTCTCGCCAGCGTCATAGGCCCGGCGGCGCTCCTCGTCGATCAGCACCTCATATGCAGCGTTGACTGCCTGCATGCGCTCGGTAGTGCCGCCTTCGCGGTCGGGGTGGGCCTGCCGGGCTGCTCGGCGATACGCGGCCCGGATCTGCTCCTGGGTAGCGTCGCGCGGCACACCCAGGGTTTTGTAGTGGTCTTCCATTGGGGCTCCTTGGGGTATCAGCACAGGACGCAGCGCGCCCTCTGGTCATAGCCCATGAAAAAGCCCGGCGCTGGGCCAGGCTCTCAGGTGTTAGGTGGCGGTGCCTGTTTGACTTCGGTTGGGCAACTGGCCCAGCTCAGTGCGGCCTTCACCGCCCAACGCCTGGATCAGGTCAGGAATCAGTTGGCTGAACTCGCCGGTGGAAATGGCTACATCGGCGTCAAAGCCGCCTTCTTCGCCGGCGCCTTCCAACACAACATCGAGCAAGGCCACCTTCTTGAGCTGCAGGCCCTCGGTGAGCACAAAGCTCACGCGGTCGTCCCAGGTCATGGCCAGCTTGGTGGGCAGCTTGCCTTGGTCGATGTGCTCGCGGACTTCATCAATGCCCAGAGGGTGGCGGCCGTAGCGCACTACCGCCTTGGCTTCGTCTGTGCCCTTGAGCTCGCATTCCTGGTCAATGCTGAAGCCGGCCGGCGCATCGTAGCTGTGCAACCAGGCGGACATCGCACCCTGGGGGCTGTTCTGGGTGTCGATCAGTGCCACGGCAAACCCGGGCGATGCCTCCACCAGCATGGTGATCACCTCGTCGGCCCGGCCCTGGCTGCTGGTGTCCAGTACCAAGAGGCGCGCCTGCGGATCAATCCAGATCCAGAGCCCGCCCTGCTTGGTGAAGGCCATCGGCAGCAGATCCAGCTTGCACTCGTCCTTGAGCTCCTGCTTTTCCTTCTTGCCAGGCTTGCGGCCTTCCTGGGCTTCGATATGGGCGAGCTTTTCATCGACCTTGCGGTTGAGCACGCTTGCGGGCAGCATCTTGCTCTCGCTCATCAGCCGCAGAATCCAGTGGCCGCCTACCGATTCGACCATGGCGCCATGCTCTTCGCCGCGCGGAGGCACCCAACCGGTGGATTTTTCCTGGGTGGCACCGCACTGCTCAAACTGCTGCTTGGCCAGCGCCTGATCGAGTTGCACTAGGTCGGGCTGCCAGGATTCGGAAATGCGGTAAATGATCAGATTTTTAAACATGTGTGTTCCAGGAATGCAAACGATCCGCTCGGGGCGGGTCGGTATTGGGGTTAGTGGTTGATGTTGGCGGCCACAGCTTCAGGCCAGGGCGTTCCCCTCGAAACGGCCTCAGCAACCAGTTGCCGGCCATAGGCCGTCATGGTGGGGTGGGTGTGCAGGCAGCAATCAGCTGCCACCAGGAATGAATCGGCACCTTTGAGGCATACCGGACACTGCAGAGCTTGTCCGTTGGCCACGCCAGGGCAGCAATCTTCCGCATCGTCTTCTTCTTCGTAGCGAGAGCGACAAACTCTGCACTTGAAAATGACTGACGGTGGACAGCAACTCTTTGCATCCTCTTGATCAATGTGCTCTTCTCCGCACGCTGCACACGCATAGCTTTCAATGCTGCCGCCGGCATTGCCTGGAGTCGCCATGTTTGGACCCAGGTGATTCTGGAGGATGAGCCGGGTAAAGAAGTCTGAATTTTGCATGTTGAGACCTCATTCCTGCAGCGCGGTTCTTGCCGTATCGCTGAGCTTGCTGATGTACTGGCAGTACTCGAGCGGCCACGAATTCACGCGCTCCAGTTGCGCGACGAAGACCCCCAGCCTGTCTGACTTGATTGTCTTCAGTGCGGCTTTGTTTCGCGTGATGGTTGCGAACTTGAGAAAGGCCTGCGTCCTCGTGACGCCCCAGTCTTGGTACTCGTGTGGAGGTGCTGCGCACAGCTTGACAGCACGTTCACGCAACTCCTGCAGTGCTATCTGCTCTTGGGCTTTCATGGCAGCGCGCTGAATTTTGCGAGCAGCACGATCCGCTTTCGTTTGAGCGGTCTTCGACAATGGTTTCTGGTGACTCTTTGACATTTCATATCTCCAGTGAGGATCTCCGCCGGGAGGGAACATTTAGGCGGCCCCGCCGGCCTTACTGAGAACATGCGCGGCGATTCGCATGGCCAGAAGATTGAAGTCGCGGGCGTCAATGTGGTACGCGCGCCGTTCCTGCCGAACAGGAATGCCCAGCGCCAGGATGAAGACCACACCGATATATGGCCCCTGCAGGCGCGCATTGATTTGATCGATCTTCATGGTCCCGCCACTGGCAATGAGCTGCTTGAATTCGTCATCACTTAACGAATGCAAGCCTGTGCCGGCGTTCATGGTGATGGTGGTACCCATGGCGGCTCAGATCGGGACGCCGGACATGTAGGCCGCTGCCAAGAAGGCGACTGAGGAGAACACCAGCCAGGCAAAAAGAAGTTGGAAGGCTTTCACAGGCGGCCTTCCTTCATGCACTGGACAGTCTTGTCGTCAATCCACTCGGCATGCATCCCCGGGCACACCCAGGCGCTGGCCGCCGCCTTCTTCAAGGCAGGCTCCTTAGGCAGGGCAGCTGGCGCGGGCCAGGCCATGGCCAGGAGCACCAGAAAGGCAATCACGCCAGCAAGCAGCAGCCATCCCAGAGGAACGATGCCCACGGATGCTGGCGCAAACATGGGGCCAGGCCGGGATGCACCGCGCAGGTAGTTGACTTCCGGGTCGGAGTTGTAGGGCTCGGTGGGTATGACACGCTGCATGGGGAGGGCTCCAAATAAAAAAGCCGCACAAAGGCGGCGGAACCAGCGGTGGGGCTGGAGTGTGTTTTGAGGGGGAGTGGTGGTCAGCACCATCAAGCAATAACCCTGGATGCCCCGGGCGGGGCGGCAGAGATAGAGACGGGTGGAAGGAACCAGGGCCCTTGCTTGATAGCCCCCAGCAACTGGGGACTCAGGGGTTACAGTGCCAGACGGTTGCTGATTTCGCGCAGCGCCGCAATGGTTGTCCGCAGTCGGGTTGACTGGCGGTCGATGCTCGCCACAAGTGGGGCTGTGCTGCCAATTTCCGATTTCATATCATCAGAACCGTTGGCGTTAGGCTCTTGCTTCAACACTGGCTCTAGCCGCTCGGTCATGTTAGTGACTGCTGTGCGCATCTCGTCGGTCGCTGCGTCCAGTCGTGCCATGGCGGCATCAATCTCGCTGAGTGCGGTTGCGCCTTTTTGCGCGTCATATCCGGCGTGAACAGCGGCCACTGTTCGCTGGGCATTCCGAGCCGCTTCGCTACTCAGGCGCGAAAGTTTCGCTGCTTGATCGAGGTCGAGATGCATGTCTTTGACTCCTGTATGAAGAAGAAAGGCCCGCGAGCTTTGCAGCTGCGGGCCGGTATAAAAAAGCCGCTGCCTTGCGGCGAGCCTGGGGAAACGAGAGGGTGTTTAAGGAGGGGTACCCCAGGCGCGGCGAAAAGGATGCAGGGCTTTCACCTGCTGCGGCTGAGAAGGCCTCTTGCGGGCCCGCTGGTGCGGGTATGGGAATCAGTGCAGTCTTTCCCGCTGTCCGTCTATGCACTCACCAGCTTTACGCTGAAAGTGGCCCGCATGCCCCCCATTTGCTGCGCGGTAGCTACCCACCCGACGGACCGGGCTTAGAGCATCAGGGAGACAGTGCGGCGGTGGCCACAGACTGCAGTGAGTTACTCGCCACCCACTGCTGGGCGCTCCGGCTGACTAACCATCGGGAGAGAGGGCTGTTTGCCTGCCATCTTTCCTGATGGCCCTCTTGCGAGGACCGGTGTGCCGGGATTCCAACCGGCATGACCGTTGTGGTGGGCCGTCTTCGCCCATCGACTTTTGTTTCTTGGCGTCGCGCCTCATCCCCGTACATGTCCCAGGGCTGGTACTTAGATGGGCCTTTCCCAGATCCACAGCTCTTACCCGTCCGGTGCGGTGGCTGATTCAGTGGTATGGCGCATGTGGTCTTTTGTAGCCCGCTGTTTGATCCCACCTGCGGAGGCCCTGTGTTTAAGCAGCCGTGCCAGCTGCAGGAACTGGGCGCTGGCTCGATCACCTTGCACCCCCGGTCAAATTGAGCCGGTGATGCATATTACTGTTAGGTAATTTGTTTTGCAATACCAAATGGTGATTTTCTTGATTGAAGACGAAAAAAAACCGCTCATCGAGCGGCTTGCTTCTGATGGCGTCTCAATTTAGACGCACATCGAACCGTGTATCTTCTGTTGGTCTGTAACCACCGAGGGCTAGCTGTGTGGCCTTGGTCACTGCGTTATGAAATGCCATTGCCTGGCTTTGGGCTTGTGTACTCAGTGGCACATCGCCGTCCTGGGCCGTCTGGTAGGCCTTGTAAGCCTTACTCATAGACTCCTGGCTTGAAAACTGCTTCGCGAGGATGGTGGAAAACTTCTGTTCTGCAGCTGCAACGCCTTCAGAAGACATCTTCGTTGGTGCATCGCGGAGGGTGACATTGATGGCGGACAAAGCTTGCTCCTTTACTGGTTAAAAACACAGTATCTAGGTTATCTAAATACTGTTGTTTTGTACAGTAATTTCAGCCAAAGAACTTTTTCCAGAGCCAGTAGATTGCCCAAATGATGAGGGCTGTGAAGAACAGGTCCCCTATAGAGGCGTCACTTTCGCTCATCGCCTCATCGATACCGTACTTGTCAGCCCAAGCGTGTGCCGTTAAAGCGAGATTGAGCAGCAGGGTAGCGAGAATGCGCATGCTCGTCAGTCAATGGCAGTGGCGGGTTCCAGTGCGACTGTCTACATGACAACCATTCTTGTCTGTGCCGCCCGAGTGAGCGAACGTACCAAAGCTGGCAACAGCCAAAACTAGCGCGAGGATAACTTTCATGAGAACCTCCAAATGTTAATGGAGGTTACATTTTGACCTAGCCATGCCTTAAAGTCCACCAGGCCTTCACACGACCGGCCACAGTGACTGTGTCGGCTGCCTTGAGCAGGTCAATCCGTTCCTTGTCAGGGAACTCTTCCACGTTGTCGCTCTTGAGAATGAGCGTGCCGTCCGACAAGATCAACGCCCGTTTCAAAAGGAAGCGCCCGTAGACATCCACCACATAGATTCCAGGAACGTCGATGGTGCGTTGATTGATGTCGACGAACACTAAGTCCTGATCGTGGATTGTGGGCAGCATGCTCTGCCCGCAGCCGGTGAGAATCTTGATCCGGTCGTAGTCAACGCTGCCAACCTTTTGACGCACCCAACTTTCGAGAACGTCCAAATGACGAACGACGTGCATCGGCTCTGCCAACGAGGTCCCCGGGCCCATGGAGGGTGTCGGGGATAGGTGCTCAAGTCGCACATATCCGTCAGGAAGAACTTCGCGCCTCGACAAGGGAATGCTCACCGGAGTAGCTGCAGCCTCATCGCGCGAGTCGAGATAGCGTTCAGGCATGCCGGTGGCCGCCTCAAGGTTGCGCGCCTTCACTCCTCCAAAAGATTTGTCCTTCAACAAAGCTGAGATCTCCCCCTGGTTCAATCCGTGACGAGCAACGAAAGCAGCCTGCGAACCACCAAAGTGATCATCTATCCAACGTCGAAGACGGAGTCTGCGATTGGTTGCATCTTGGATTGCTGCGTCTGATCTTGTAGCCATGCACTCATTCTCAATTACTAAGAGGTAAATCACCAAAAGGAGTTGCTGATGCATTACTAAACAGTAATAATGCATCATGGACAAACTCCTCAAGTACCTCAACAGTCTGAGCAAGACTGAAAGAAGCGCATACGCCGCCGCGTGCAAGACGAGCGAGGGCTATTTGCGCAAAGCGATCAGCACTGGCCAACGAATCGGTGAGCGCTTGTGCATCGCTTTGGATCGCGAATCCGCTGGTGCCGTTCGCTGCGAGGACATCCGGCCCGACGTTGATTGGGCTTACCTGCGCGCGCAGGAACCTGGCAACGACAAGGTGGGCACCAATGGGTGATTCCATCCACATCGACACCTGTGCCGCGCATGCCGGCGGTCGCTGCAATTGCGGCGAAGCGCTCGCAGCACTCGTTGATTCCACCCCACCACAAGCGAACTGCGCCTGGCCATCGCGCTCGACCCGCGGTGCGCTGATGCTTGGCCCTGTCGTGCTGGTGCTCGCTGCGGTTTGGGTCTTCGCATGAACACCAGGGCCAGCCACCAGACCGCGAACGCGTCGAGCCAGTGCTTGGCGAGCAGCTGCGCTCCCAGATTTTTTGAATCCCACTTCCTTTCCAAGGTGTCCTGCCATGACTGACCTCTCACCCAAAGAACGAATTTTTGAAATGCTTGCGACCTTGGCAAGACTTGTCGCTGATACGCCTGATCTCAATGCTGAGCGTCAGCATCTTGCCACCTTGATCGATCACTGCCGCTCCTGGGAGACACAGGTGTTGGATATTCAGCCGACTGATCAGGCCGCAGCGGCCCGTCAGGAAATCGCCGATGAAATCCAGGGGCTGACCCGCGAGCACATCGAAATCGTCAAGATCGCCTCCGCTGAGATTGAACAAAAACGCCTGAACCTGCGTCAGCGGTGCGGCGCGATTGGGCACGTATTTGCCCGCTCGTTCGCTCCATTCATGAATGGCCAGAGGCAATGCGCAATCTGCGATGCGGCAGAGGTGGTGGCTGTGGTGGAGGGCTTGAACCATGGCTGAAGTTTCTCAAGACGTGCGTGAAAGCGCACGCAAGATCGAAACCCTTTTGCGCAACGCCCTTGCAGATATGGGCCAGGTCCGGGTCGCAGACAAGATGAACACATCCGAGTCAACGATTTCGCGCTTGAAGGACAGCAGCATTGAGAACTTTGCTCTCTTTATTGCAGCGCTGAATCTGAACATTGTGGGTAAGGACCAGGTCGTAATCACGAAATCTGACTTGCAGGCCTTGCGCCACCTTGCCGCGCGCGGCCTGCCCCAGATCGGCGGTGGCGCATGACAGCGATCACCACACCGGTGGCCGTGCCCACCATGAGCAGCTGCGAGATAGCTGACCTCACCGGCAAGCGCCATGCCGACGTGATGCGGGACATTCGCACGATGATGCTGGCGCTGGAGCAAAACGCAGAATTGCGTTCTGTCTGTATTTCAAGCACTTACGCCGGTGAGAACGGGCAGGAATACCCCCAGTACCTCTTGGACAAGGACACCAGCTTGACTCTGCTGCTGGGCTACGACCCAGTAGCCCGCATGAAAGTGGTTAAGCGCTGGCAGGAGCTGGAGGCCCAGCAAGCCCCGGCGGTGCCCCAGACGATGGCGCAGGCCCTGCGCCTGGCCGCCGACCAAGCAGAGCAGATCGAGCAGCAGGCTGAGCAGCTGGCGCTGGCCGCGCCCAAGGTTGAATACGTGGATCGCTACGTGGCCGCCAACGGCGCCAAGGGATTCCGCCAGGTGGCCAAGCTGCTGGGCGCCAACGAACACGAGTTCCGCGCGTGGCTGCAGGACGAGAAGATCATGTACCGCCTGGGCGGCGAGTGGGTGGCCTACCAGCAGCACATCGATGCCGGTCGCTTCGTTGTCCGCGCTGGTGTCGCCACCCGCAATGACCACGCATTCAACGCTACCCGCTTCACCCCCAAGGGCGTGACCTGGGTGGCGGGTGAGTGGGGCAAGCATCTGGCGGCCAAGGCGCAGGGATGCGAGGTGCAGCCATGAGCCTGTCCCATTCCCTGGCGGACGTCGGCCGGGCACTGGCGTACTACCCGAAGCTGTCCAAGTTCTTTGGCAGCATCAACTCGTCCATTTTCTTCACGCAGCTGCACTACTGGCAAAGCCGGGTCGACGACGAGAAGGGCGTCTACAAAAGTGCGGAGGAATGGACCGAGGAAACAGGCCTTTCCTACCGTGAGCAGGCCACCGCCCGCTCCAACCTGGTCAAGCTGGGCTTCCTGAAAGAGACCCACAAGCGCCTGCAGCATCGCATCTATTTCCGACTGGATCTCGAGGCAGTGGACGTGGCTTTCGAGGCATGGACGAAAACGCAATTCCCGAACGACGAAAACGCAATTCGGGAAATGCGGAATGCGCAGTTGGCGGAGAACGAAAACCGCAGTTCGCCGGGAGCGGAAAACGCAGTTGGCGGAGCGACAAAAACGCAATCCGTTAATAAAGAAAAGATTACTGCAAAGAGTACTGCAGAGACTACTGCAAAGAGTTATTCGGCCCCACGTCGCAAGCGACGAGAAGCCGACCCGGCGGGTGAGGATGCTGCACCTGCTGCACCGATGATGGTCACAGGCCGGAACGGCGTGGTCCATGAAATTCCTGGTGAGCTGCGCTACCCCGGTGAGGGAACCCGCTCACATCGCACCTGGATCGCTTACGCCATCGCCTACCACGGCCGGTATCGCAGCTGGCCAATCTGGAATAAGCAGGTGGGCGGACAAATAGCCAACCTGATCGAGCGCATCGGCATTGAGCTGGCGCCGCAGGTGGCGGTCCACTTCGTGCGCCGAGTCAATGAAGAGTTCGTGGTCAAGCTGATGCACCCGGTCAAGTTGCTGCTGTCGGACGCCGAGAAATGGGCTACGCAGTGCCAGACGAACAAGACCATCACCAATACCCGAGCCAAGCAGATCGACCAATCCCAGTCGAACTACGATGCCGCTGCAGAGGCCGTAGCCATCATGCGCGCCAAGCGTGCAGAAGTCGAAGCGCGAGGTTCTGCCGCATGAGCGATCAGCAGTTTTATGACCACGACATCGATGTGTGGCTGGCCCGGGAATTGATGGGGACCGCCGAGGTGCTAGGCCAGCAACTGAGCCCGAACGCAGCAGCGCTGATGGCCGAAGACCTCATGTGCTTCCCGCAACAGGTACTCAAGCGCGCATTGAGCCGCGTGAGAAACGAGCACACAGGGCGATTGACGCCCAAAGCGATCCTGGACCGCATCGATGATGCCGTGGGCCGGCCGACAGCCAACGAGGCATGGGCCATAGCGTCGTCGGCGCTGGACGAGCGCGCCACCGTCGTCTGGACCAACGAAATGATGGATGCGTGGAGCGTGGCCCGCCCAGTGGCCCAGGCTGGCGACATGGTGGGTGGCCGCATGGCTTTCATCGCAGCCTACGAGAGGGTGGTGCGCTTCGCCCGTGAGGCCAAGACGTTGCCCACCGTCACGGTATCCATTGGCTGGGACGGCAGCATGCGCGATCCCGCGATCGAGAAGGCACTGGCCCTGGGCTACATCACCCCCGAGCACGCCGCCCGGGAAATGTCCGTAGCGCTACCCGCACCGGTTTTCAACCCCGTCGCTCTGCTCACTGGTCGGGTGGAGGAGGGTAAAGGGGTGCACGAGGCAGCCCCTGAGGTGCGCGCCCGGCTGGCGCAGCTGCGCGATGAGGTGGCCGGCCGTGCTCGCCGCGCTGGCGCCGCTGAGCGCATGGAGCGCATGCGGGTTGCCCGTTACAAGCGCGAATTGGATGCGCGTGTAAAGCAGCGCCTGGCACAGGAGGGGAAGTCATGACCACGCTTCCACGCCGCCAGCAGCAGGTGCTGGACTTCATGCGCGAATTCCACGCGGACAACGACCAGTTGCCCCCAATGCCCGAAATTGCACGCCACTTCGGCTTTCGCTCGGCCAATTCTGCTGTGTGCCATGCCGCTGCGCTTGAGCGCAAAGGCATGTTGGTGCGCAACAGCATTGGAAATCTCATGTTCTCTCGGAAAAAGGCGGTACAGCCATGAACACCTTGGAAGAAGTTAAAGCCCGGTGTATCGAGGAAGGCGAGTGCTGGATCTGGCAGGGTGCCGTTGCCAGCAAGAAGTATCCCGCCTTCAAGCCAGCCAACGACGGTGAGACGCTGGTGCGACGCCTGGTGTTGCGTCTTGATGGCCGGCCAGTGCCGCCCAAAAGACTTGCAGTTTGCACCTGCGGTGAACCACTTTGCGTCTTTCCCGGGCATCAAGCGCATTCCACATATTCCGCCCGGATGAAAAAGGCCGCCAAGGATCACCCCGTCAGCTATCTGCGCAGGGGAGCTAAGGCCTCGGCCTGGATGCGAGAAAACGGCCCGGGCAAGTTGACCATGGAGCAGGTGCGCGAGATACGCGCCAGCGACAAGCCCCGCGCTGTGCTCGCCCAGCAATACAAGGTAGGCCGCAGCTTTATCGGCCGGATCATCCGCAATGAGACCTGGCGCGAGACGCCCAGCACGCCATTTTCAGGACTTTTCAAATGAGCAGGACCGAGATGCAAGTCATGACGATGCCTGGGCATGTTGGCGCCAGCGCGCCGGGCCAAAGTAACGTGGTCCTGGGAATAGATCCCGGTGTGAATACAGGCGTGGCCACATTCTGCGCCGGCAAGCTGGTTGCGCTGGATACCATCGAGCCGCACCAGATAGAGCGCTTCATCCGCGCCACTGCGCCAGCGCGAGTCGTATTCGAGGATAGCCGCCTGCAGTCCCATACCTGGACGCGGGCCGCAACCCGGGCAGCAGCAGCGAAGATGGCCAGAAACGTCGGCCAGGTGGATGCCTGGTGCTATCTGATCACTGCAGTCTGCGCCGAGCTGGGCATCCCTGTCCAAGGTATCAGCCCCGCTGGCAAAGGCGCCAAGCTCAATGCAGATGCTTTCGCAAGGGTCACCGGCTGGACGGGCAAAAGCAACGAGCACGCGCGCGATGCAGCCATGGTCGCCTGGCAATCCCGTGCAATCACCAAGCTGGGGCGCGCATGACCGAGAACCAAAAGACCATAGCGCGGGCGCTGGCTGCGTGCACGTTTTTTCCGGGCGCCGGCACCAAGCGATTCGCCGCAGACATGGCGCTGCGAGCACTGGAGCCAGCTCCAGCCCCGTTGACTCCCAAGCAGCACCGCTATCTATGCACGGCCGCCATGCGGTACCGCCGCCAGATCACCGCTGCAGTGGTGCAGCTGGCCGAGCAGGAGCTGGCAGGGGAGGGCGGCACGAAATGATGCGCAGCTCACCCATGAAGCGCACTGGTTTCAAAAGCCGCTCTACCAGTGTGACCCTGGCGCTCACTCGTGAGCAGCGCCTGGACGAACGTGCCCAGCGCGCGCTGCAGGCTGGGCTGGCTAAGCCATTGGCCCGTGTGGCCATGGCAGTGTGCACTGCCGCTGTCTCTGCGGTGCGCAAGGAGCAGCCACTACGCAGCGAAACCTACCGTCGTTTGGTGGCAGCCATGCCATGCGCCTGGTGCGGCGTTGCGGGCTACAGCCAGCACGCGCACGAGAACGAGGGCAAGGGCGCGCGCCTCAAGGTGGACGACCGCCGCAGCATGCCGCTGTGCTGCGCGCGGCCGGACATTGAGGGTTGCCACACGGCGTTCGACCAATACCGTCTGGTGCCAGGTGGCCGCCAGGCGCACATCGAGCTGGGCCGGTCCATGGCCCAGCGCACACGCCAACAGATCAAGGATGCTGGCCAGTGGCCGGCCAAGGTGCCCCAGTGGCAGGAAGGAGGAAGCGATGCAATCTGAGAAGCTGCCAGAGGTGCAGGAGGGAGCGCCAGCCAAGCCGATCCCGAGCACAGTTCGCGTGCTGGAGGCGGTGCGCGAGCTGCGTGCCAAAAACCAGATCGCCACGCGCGAAACCGTGGCCGAGCTGACGGGGCTGAAGCTGTCGATTGTGGATGACCGCCTGAGCGCGCTGGTGGGAGACGTGAAACTCAAGCGCTTGCTGCGGGGCATCTATGAGCTGGTGGAGGAATACCCGGCCACGCGCAACATCAGCAAGACGATCCTGGACAGTGGCTACATCATGATCGAGATTGCAGGCCGAGACGGTAGCCCGGACGTGGTGCTTCACCTTACGCCCAGCGAGGATCGGGCGCTCTCAATGCTATCCGTGGGCGCAGCAGGCCAAGCCATCCTCATCAACAGCACCAACGAGCACCTCTACCTTGCAACGCAGCTCGCGGCCCGGGTTGAGCGCCTGGAGCGCGAGAACAAGGCCTACCGAGCGCTCCGACCTGATGGCAATCAGCAGGCGCTCGACCTGGCCTAAACAGACAGCCGCCCCAGGGCGGTTTTTTTACGCCCAGCATAGGGTTAGACCAAACGCCCGCGCCCACGAACACTGGCGCGCATGGCCACATCACCGGCAGGCAAGAAGCCTGCACCCCGTAAGACCACCAAAAAGCCTGCAGCAGCCGTGAAGAAGCCTGCAGGCAAAGCCGCGCCTGCGCCCAAGGCGAAAGCGCCAGCACGAAAGAAGGCCTCACCCAAGACATCGGCCAGGCCAGCGCCTAAGCAGCGACCTGCAGTACGGAAGGCCAAGCCGAAGACCGCGCCCACTGAGCAGCCATATCTGCGCCTGACGGATAAGCAGCAGCGATTTGTCTATTAGTACCTGCTGGACCTGAATGCCACCAAAGCGGCCATCCGGGCCGGCTACAGCCCAGGCACAGCCGGTGCAATCGGGCACGAAAACCTAAAAAAACCTGAAATCGTGACTGCGATCGCAGACGCACGGGCTGAAATGCAGAAGCGCACCCAGATCACCGCTGACCGAGTTGTGATGGAACTGGGCCTCATTGCCTTCGCTGACGCACGGGAGCTGTCAGAGGTAAAGATTGCGTGCTGC
This sequence comes from Comamonas sp. SY3, assembly GCF_041730275.1. Lineage (NCBI taxonomy): Bacteria > Pseudomonadati > Pseudomonadota > Betaproteobacteria > Burkholderiales > Comamonadaceae > Comamonas > Comamonas sp. SY3. The sequence goes on from NZ_JBGTYN010000002.1 coordinate 15,750, forward strand.
CGCCACTGCTGGGGCGAAGGCTTCAAGTTCCAGCGCACCTTGAGCGAATACAACCGCGACCGTGAGCAGTGGCTGGATAAAGGCAAAGACCCCATCCTGTTTGAGGAGCAGGGCGGTATCGGCTTCGATGCCCTCAAGCTGCCCCATCCTGAATGCCCTCAGTGCGGTGGCGATGGTGATGCCCGTGTGGTGCTCAAGGACACCAGGCACCTGAGCCCGCAGGCCCTGGCCCTTTATGCCGGCGCCAAGATGGGTAAGCACGGTGTGGAGATGCTCTTCCATTCCAAGATGGATGCCATCGAAAAGCTCTCCAAGCATCTGGGTATCTACGAGAAGGACAACCAGCAGAAGACCGATCCGCTGGCCGCGCTGCTGGGCCGCATTGCGAGCGGCAGCGGCAATGGCTTTGCCCCTGTAGCAGATGACCCGGAGCGCGAGCCAAAGCCATCAAGCCTGCCTGTACGGGAGGACGTAACAGACCTGGACGACGAGGGCTGACGTGTCTCAGCGCGTGAATGTCCCACTCAATAGGATGCCGGCCAGCGCCGAGGAGCTGGAGCGGTGTCTTGCCGATCCTGAGTGGCGCCTGTTTTCTGGCTGCCTCTACAAGATCATGGTCAAGGGTGACAGCCAGGATGGTGAGGAAGGCAACACGTTCAGCATGCCATTCAAGCCCAACCACGCGCAGCGGCGCTTCATAAAGCGGCTGTGGCACCGCAACATCATCCTCAAGGCGCGGCAACTGGGCTTTACCACGCTGATCGCCATCATGTGGCTGGATCATGCGCTGTTCAATGCAGACCAGCGCTGCGGCATCATCGCCCAGGACCGCGAGGCCGCTGAGGCGATTTTCCGGGACAAGGTGAAGTACGCCTACGCTAATTTGCCCGAGGAAATTCGCGAGCGCTTCCCACTGGCCCGCGACAGCGCGACCGAGCTGCTTTTTGCCCACAACAACAGCAGCGTGCGTGTGGCCACGTCCATGCGCTCGGGCACGATCCATCGCCTGCATATCTCGGAGTTCGGCAAGATTTGCGCGAAGTTCCCGGACAAGGCCAAGGAGGTGATGACGGGCTCCATCCCTGCAGTGCCATCTACAGGCGTGCTGGTGATCGAGAGCACTGCCGAGGGCGCGAACGGGGAGTTCTACGACCTGTGCACGCGCGCTGAGTCGCTACACCACTCACACCAGAAGCTGACGCCGCGCGACTACCGCTTTCACTTCTATGCCTGGTGGATGGAGCCCAACTACCGCATGGATTACAACGCGGTAGTAGTGTCGGACAAGCTGCATGACTATTTTGACGAGATCGAAGTGGCCATGGGCGTCAATATCGACCCCGAGCAGCGCGCCTGGTACGCGGCCACCGTCGGGGCCGACTTCGCAGGCCGCGAAGAGCGGATGTGGCAGGAGTACCCCTCCACGCCGCGCGAAGCCTTCCAGCAGTCCACAGAGGGTCACTACCTCACCAAGGCCATCACCGAGTTGACCAAGCGCGGCGGTATCACGGCCGTGCCAATGCTGGATCTGCCCGTTCACACGTTCTGGGACATCGGCAATAGCGATGGCTGCGCAATCTGGTTTGTGCAGCAGCTGCGCGGCGAGGACCGCTTCATCGACTACTACGAAGAGCACAACGAAGACCTCAAGCACTACGTAAGGCACCTTCAGGCCCTGGGCTATGTCTTTGGCAAGCACTACCTGCCACACGATGCAGACCACAAGCGGCTGGGGGACACGAACCGCTCCACCAAGCAGATCTTGCAAGGGCTGATGCCTGGGCAGAAGTTCGTCATCGTGCCGCGAGTCACGCAGCTGATGACGGGCGTAAATACGCTGCGCAAGCACATGCGCGGTGCCTGGTTTGAGAAGGACAGGTGCTCTTTCGGCCTGGAGCGCCTGCGCGGCTACAAGAAGAAGTACAGCGCATCGCTGGCCAAGTTCATTGACGAGCCAGACAAGAGCAATGGGTGTACCGAGAGCGCGGACGCGCTGCGGCAGTGGGCCCAGGCCAAGGAATCGGGGCTCTACCAGCCTTCGGACGACTCCTACGGGACCAAAGACGATTTTGAAATGCCACCACCGCCTGACTGGCGCACATGAGGCAACTACTATGCAGACCAACCACACCACCGGCACCCAAAACGAGCTGCAAGACGGCAGCGACGAGCCCATCACGATTGATGAGTTCGCTTCCATCGTGCGCGAGTCGCTGAACCAGCCACCATGGCGCTACCAGGCCGACCGGGAAGCCGACTATGCGGACGGCAACCAGCTGGGCACCGATCTGCTGCGCCGCATGGAGCAGATGGGCATCCCTCCGGCCAAGGAGAACATCATCGGGCCAGCCATCGCGGCTGTCTGCGGCTTCGAGGCCAAGACCCGTACAGATTGGCGCGTGACGCCCGACGGGGAGCCAGGCGGCCAGGACGTGGCAGACGCGCTCAACTACCGGCTGAACCAGGCCGAGCGCCACAGCAAGGCCGACCGTGCGCTGTCCCAGGCCTTCCGGCCAGCGGCAGCCGTAGGTATCGGCTGGGTGGAGGTGACGCGGGCATCCAACTCGATGGATTACCCGTACAAGTGCCGCTACATCCACCGCAATGAGATCTGGTGGGACATGAAGGCCATTGAGCCCGACTTGTCGGACGCGCGCTGGCTGTACCGCCGCCGATGGCTCAGCCGCAGCCGCGCCGCGCGCATGTTCCCGGAGCACGAAACGCTCATCATGGCCGGCGGGCCAGACCGCTGGATCGCGGAATTTGCCATTCAGGAGCTGGAGGGCGGCAAGTCCACGGGCTTGCATGCTGCCGCCGAAGCCGCTCGGGCATGGACGGTGCAGGAGGATGCCTACTACAACGAGGAAAACAAGACGGTGTGCATCACCGAGCTGTGGTATCGCCGCTGGGTGACTACTACCGTGCTCAAGCTGGACGATGGGCGCGCGGTCAAGTTCGACCCGGCCAACGATCTGCACAATGCCGCCCTGTCGCTGGGCCGTGGCAAGCTGAAAGAAGAGCTGATTCCCGTGGTGCGCCGCGCCTACTGGATGGGGCCGCATTGCCTGTTTGAAGGGCCAAGCCCGTTTCCACACTCGCACTTCCCGTATGTGCGTGTGATGGGGTGCTCCGAGGACATGACCGGCATTCCCTACGGCCTGGTGCGCGACATGATGTTTCCCCAGGACAACCTCAACAGCACAATTTCCAAGCTGCGCTGGGGTATGTCTGCCGTAGAGACGATCCGCACCAAGGGCGCCATTGCCATGTCGGATGCCCAGTTCCGGCAGATGGCTTCGCGCGTGGATGCCGACTTTGTGCTTGACGCAGAGCATTTCGCTAACAACACCGGAGCGAAGTTTGAGCGTAAACGCGACTTCCAGCTCAATGCCCAGCAGTTCCAGCTGATGGAGGACTCGCGCGCAGCTGCCAGCCGGGTGTCGGGTATCACGCCATCCTTTCAGGGGCAGCAAGGTTCCGCGACCAGGGGCCTCCAGGAGCAAACCCAGGTCGAGCAATCCCAAGTGTCGCTGGCCGACCTGATGGACAACTTCAAGGAGGCGCGCACGATGGTGGGTGAGCTTCTGATGGCGCTCATCATCGAGGACATCGGCAAGCAGGAAACCACCATCGTGATAGAAGGCGATGTTATCAACGAGCCCCGCACGGTGGTGCTCAACGGGCCCGAGGTGGACGCCATGACGGGTATCACCATCCTGAGCAACGATGTGCAGCGCACGCGCCTGAAGGTGGCAATGGAGGATGTGCCCACTTCCAGCAGCTTCCGCGCCCAGCAGCTCAATGCGCTGTCGGAGGCTATCAAGGCCTCGCCGCCCGATGTGCAGCAGGTGGTGATGCCGTTCATGGTTGACCTGATGGACCTGCCGCGCAAGAAAGAGGTGGTGCAGGCCATCCGCAACGCCAAGGAGCAGGCCGACCCAGAAGCCATGCGCGAGCAGATCAAGCAGGAGCTGATGCACGACTTGAAGGCGCGCGAGCTGGACATGAAGGAGCGGCTGACGGATGCGCAGATCGAGAAGATGATGCGCGAGGCCGTGCAGGTGGGCGTGCAAACGGCATTCAGCGCCATGCAAGGTGGCGCCCAAGTGGCACAGATGCCGATGATCGCGCCCATCGCGGACGCCATCATGCAGGGCGCGGGCTACCAGAAGCCAACGCCAGGCGGGGACGATCCGAATTTCCCGGTACCGGCGCAGACGGCGGCCATGAACATCAAGAGCCCGTACATCCAGGGCCAAGGGCCTGAGGTGGCAGCCGAAGCTGCAGCGGAAGCTAACGCTGCGCCTCCCGTGCGCCAGAACACCAGCCCCAACTTTCCGCCTGTGGTGCAGGAGCCGGGCACCGGCCAGACTGGGATTGAGACGCCCACACCAGACGACAACCTGTAGCAGCACCAGCTTACCAGGCCACCCATTGAGGCGGCTTTTTCCTGCTCGCCCAGCATAGGGGTTCGGCAGCGCGGCCCCCGAAGGTGCAATGGGGCTTCCCCGTTATGGCAAGGGGTTGCGCCGGCAGCCACGGCATCTACTTGGAGAACCACATGGCCACCTCACGTTCGCGTTTCCTGACCCTCTGTATCGCTTCCTTGGGCTCCATCGCCGCCAGCACCGCCCAGGTGGCCACCGCCACGGTTACAGCTGTGCTTGCTGCCTGCTTCTACGTCATGAAAGCTGTGACGGATGGCCTGAACCTGTTCGCGCCCGCCGAGCCCATTGGTAAGCCACTGCCCGTGGCGCGCACGCAACTGACCGCTCGCGAGCGGCACGACGTTGGCATGTGGGCCTGGTTGCGCCCGGTGGTGGCGCGGTATTGGCGCGGAGGTGCATGGGCTTGACCTTAGAGACACACGCCCTCTGCAAGGCCCGCGACAGCGGGCTATTTCATGCCAGCCCGGTATAGGGCGCAGGGTTTGCCGCGCGCGAGCCGATACTCCCTCACAAGCCCCCCGCTGTGAAGCGCCGGGCGATTCGCAACCTCGTGACGAGGTGGCATATCCCGCAGCAGGAGAGTGGAAGGCTGGGGTTTAGGCCCCAGCCAGCCTCTCGAACGCATGCCCATTAAGGCCCAGCCGGATAGCTGGGATGGAGCACGCAAGATGGCACTCACGCCAGCAGAACTACTCGAAAAGGCCCTCAACGGTGAATCGCTGGATGGCGACTCTATCGACGACCTGGGCGAACAAGGGAACGATGGCGCGGCAGTCGCCCAAGGTAATGCTGCGGATGCGGCAGGCACCTCGGATGAAGCCAAGCACGAGGACGCAGCAGGCAGCCAGCAGCCAGCCACGGGTGTTGAGCCCGCAGGCGCTCCCATTGCCAGCAAGTCGGGTGAATACACCATCCCCTACGAGAAGCTGCAGCAAGCGCGCGACCACGCCAAGAACCTGGAAGGCGAGAACGCCACGCTTCGCGCCCAGCTCGCAGAGTTGAGCGCCAAGCAGCAGCACAACCTGATCCGTGCCGAGGAAAGCGCCCAAGACCGTGCGGACGCCGGTCAAGCGCAGACCGTGGCCGACCAGAACCTGGAGGTGGCCAAGGCCGCCATCGAGCAGGGTGTGGACATTTCTTTGTTTGGCGATTTCTCCGAGGAAGCACTGGCCAAGGGTATTGGCTCTCTGGTGGCACAGGCGCGCGAGCAATTGCGTGCCGAGCTGCGCGAGGAAAACGCCCAGGCCTTGAAGCCCTTGAAGGAACGCCAGGCGCAGGAAGCGGCCGACGGCCATTTCGGCGCGATCTACAGCAAGCATCCAGATGCCGTGGAGATTGCGCAGTCGTCGGAGTTCGCCGCCTGGATGAACTCGCTTCCCAGTTTTTCGCGCAATGCCATTTCTGCCGTGCTCAGCCCCGAAACGGGCGGCACTGCCGAGCAAGTAATTGAAGTTTTTGACACGTTCAAGGCACAGACCGGCCGCGCCGCTGTGTCGCGTGCAGCAGGCACAGGCAAAGCACCGGAGGTGCAGCGTCGCGTCCCTCATTCGCTGTCGGAGGCAGCGGGCGAGCAGCACCAGGACGTAACTCAGCAGGTGATGGCTTCGGCCGGAACCAACCCTGTCGCACTCATTGAGCGCATGCAGGACATGTCACCCGAGCAGGTGGATCGCCTGCTGAACGCACTGTAAGCAACCCAACGGGCCACTCGTGATGAGTCGCCCTTTTCCCATCGAAGGAGGACACCATGTCCATGAACAGCCACGTTCCCGCCGGTTCCGATAAGGCGATGTACGTCCAGTCGGCAGGCATGTTTGCCCTGGCCGAAAACCGCGGCTCCCGCCTGGGCCAGCTCTCTGGTCCTCTGCCCAAGGGCGAGGGCAAGGTCGCGGAGATGATCCGCAAGCAATCCAGCTCCGACTACCCCATCGTCAAGTCGATGGACCTGTCGCGCGGCATGGGTGACGAGGTGGAGTTCCACTTTGTGCAGCCCACCAAGATGCGCCCCACCATGGGCTCACGCATGGTCGAGGGCAAGGGCAAGGGAATGGCCTACGACAAGGCCCGCACCCGTGTGGATCAGGCCCGTATCCCTGTGAAGCTGGGTGACACCATGACGAACCTGCGTTCGGCCGTGGACTTCTCCAAGCTGGCCCGCCCCGTGGCCCAGTCCCACGCCAATGCCTACCTGGACCAGTCCATCCTGACCCACCTGGCAGGCGCGCGCGGCTTTCACGACAACATCGAGTGGCGCGTACCCACCGAGGACGACCCCGAGTTTGCCGAATTGCTGGTGAACCCCGTCAAGGCGCCCACCAAGAACCGCCACTACATGGCGGACGGCACCCACGGCATCAAGGCCTTCACGGTCAATGCTGGCGAGGCTTCGCTGCAGACCACTGATGATCTGAACATGACCGTGGTGGACTCGGTGCGCACGCTGATGGAGTCCCTGGCCATGCCGCCTCCTGCCGTGAAGATCCCCGGCGACATTGCCGCCGAGGACGAGCCACTGCGCGCCATGCTGCTGTCTCCTGCGCAGTACCACGCCTTTGCCCAGGATGACAACTTCCGCAAGTTCCAGGTGTCGGCCCTGAACCGCGCCGCGAATGCCAAGAAGCACCCCCTGTTCCTGGGTGAGGCCGGCCTGTGGAACGGCATTCTGTTGCTCAAGCAGCCCAAGCCCGTGCGCTTCTACGCTGGCAACGACATCCGTTACTGCAACAGCTTCACCAGCGAGGCGGAAAGCGTCTGCACGGTGCCCGCGTCTTTCGGCACCACCCACGCGGTGGACCGCGCCATCCTGCTGGGCGGCCAGTCGCTGATGCAAGCCTTCGCGGCTGCCGGTCTGTCGGGCATGCCCTTCTTCTGGAACGAAGAAACCTTCGACCACAAGGACAAGCGCGAGCTGATGATCGGCGTGATCCAGGGCCTGCAGAAGATCCGCTTCGCGGTGGACCAGGGCAACGGCACCAAGCACTGGACCGACATAGGCGCTATGGCCATCGACACGGTGGTGAAGCTCATCCCCGGCGAGCGTTGATAGGGGTGCGGGGCTGCGGCCCCGCCTTCCTTCTTCTCAATCTATTCAAGAACGGAGGCCATCATGGCGACCATCAACAAAAAGAACCCGGACAACGGCGTGCAACTGGGCAACACGCCCTGGGGCAATTTGTCCGCATTGCGCTATTCGCTCAAGACCAATGCCGCTGGCGCTGTTATCAACGCCGATTCGGCCCTGCCGCTCGGCGTCAATGACGTGGTGAACATCGGCCACCTGCCCGCAGGCTTTCGCTTTGTCGACAGCCAGGTGCTGGTGAAGACTGGCATGACCGCGACCGTCACCGGCGACTTGGGCTTTGCCTACAAGGATGGCGTGGACGTGACCGCGACCCCACAGGACGCCGATTACTTTGGCGCCGCGCTGGATGTGGCCGCCGCGGCTCGCTTGCGCAACGCTACGGCCAACGGCTCTGTGGTGCTTCCCAAGGACGCCCACCTGACTTTGACCGTCAAGGGTGCGGCCAACGCCAAAGCCTCGGAGATCGAGGTGGTGATCTACGGCATTGCCGAAGGCGTCAAGTAAAGACAAGGCGGGTCGGGCAACTGGCCCGCCTGTTCAGGGGGTAATCCATGAAGTTCATCAATATCCGCTACGAGGGCAAAGCCCCGTATACCGACCGAACCTCCCTCAAGAACGCTTGGGATCCGGGCGAGTCGAAGCTGGTTTCCGAGCGTGATGCCAAGACGCTGCTGGGCTATCTGGAGTTCAAGCGAGTGACCGACGAGGCTCCCAAGAAGGACGCCAAGGCGGGCAACGATGCTGCGCTGGAGCAGGCCCAAAAGGCTCAGGCCGAAGCCCTGGCCCTCGAAAAGAAGGCCGAGAAGCAGAACGAAGACATCTTGATGGAAGTCTCTCGCATGTCCAAGGCCGCGCTGGGCGACTACGCCAAGCAGAACTATGGCGTGGAGCTGGACCAAAAAACCAAGGTGGATGACCTGCGCAACCAAGTCACGGCCCTGGTGCAGGGTGGACGCATCTGATGGCGCTCACGCTGAAAGACCTGATCCGGCGCTTTAGAGTGCTCGCCAAGGATGTGCCTCAGCCGTATCGGGTCGAGGATGAGGACGTGATCGACTGGCTCAACGACGCCCAGGCCCAGGCCTGCGTGCGCGGCCGCCTGCTGGTGGCCGAGGATGACCCGGCCTTGTGCCAGGTCACACTGACGCCGGGCCAGAGCGCCTACGAGCACAATCGCGCTCTGTACGAGTTCATCGACCTGCGCATCAAGTCGCCCACGGGCGAGGTGCGCAAGGTGGCGCTCAAGTCGCGCGAGTGTCTAGACGCAGAGCTTCCAGGCTGGCGTGACCACCAGCGCCCGGCATGCATGGCGATCCAGACCGATACCGGCCTGCGCCTGGTGGGCTACGTTTACTCCGGCGAAGTCTTGCACCTGGAGGCCTACCGCCTGCCGCTTGAGCCCATGGTCGGGCCTGCTGACCCGAACGACCCCGCAGCAGTGTGGCCCGCGCCGGAAATCCACGATGCGCACCATGAGCACCTGGTGCAATGGGCGCTGCACAAGGCTTTCAGCATCCCTGACAGCGAGCTGTTCGATACCGAGCGTTCGGCATTGGCAGAGCGTGCCTTTTCCCGTTACTTCGGCCTGCTGCCCGACAGCGACATACGCCGCATCACCCGTGAGGACGTGGTGCACCATAACAAGGCCATCCTGCCATGACCAAGCGAACAATCGAATTGGCCGCTGGTGACGCCGCATTGATCGGCGGCGCGCGCATCACCTTAGTGGAGAAATCCGGTAAGCGTGCCCGCATCGTGATCGAGGCCCCCAGCACGGTGCAGATCCAGCACCCCATCTCCAACCCCAGCGCGCATGAGTGCGCTTCTTCGCCCCAGACGGGCAAGGAGCAATCTCATGGCAAATACCCTGTATGACGCCGCGCGCAAGCGCTTCCTGGAAGCCCAGATCAACTGGCTGACCGACACCATCAAGGTGCTGCTGGTTGACACGGGCGCCTACACGCCGCAGACGGCCGTTCACCAGTACCTGGCTGACATCCCGGTGTCTTCGCGCATCGCTGGCCCTGTCACGCTGACCAGCAAGACCACGACCGGCGGCGCGGCCGATGCGGCCGATGTGACATTCACCAGTGTGTCTGGCGCCAGCATCGAGGCCATCGTGATCTATGCCGACACCGGCACCGAAAGCACCAGCCCGCTGATCGCCTATATCGACACGGCCACCGGCCTGCCGATTACCCCGAACGGGGGCGACATCATCGTGACCTGGGACAACGGCACCAACAAGATTTTCAAAGTCTGACCAGGCCCCACGCGCGGCATGCGACCCGGCATAGGGTTTCGCATCGCCGCGCTCTCTATTCATGATGGTTGAACTTGTCAATCAACAGCGCAGGAACGCCTTTCATGACCGAGTTCGTTCACACCTTCAATCCCAACGAACGGCCCCCGTGCCCTGACTGCGGCGCGCCAATACCAGGGCAAAAGCCGCCACCCATCGTGCTGAACGTCGCTGGCATCGAGGCCAAAGCCATCACGCTCACGCCTGATGCGGCCAACGTCATCGACTGGCCGAAGCTAGTAGCGCTGCCACCATTTCAGATGTTCGTGGCAGAAAAAATGCGCCATCCTGGAGGCGATGACGCCATGCAGGCCACATTGGGATATGCGCGCACCAATGACGGCGAATCCTTGTTCAAGGAATACGAAGCGTGGCACGGGGCGCAAGGCTACTGGCCCAATGAAACCCCAATGGGCGACCCAATCGCCAATGAGTAGGTTCTAGCCCATGTCATTCGACCCCGCTTTTGACGATGTGATGCTCATGATGCCGCTCAATCCGAGTAGTTCGGTGTCTGAGATATATCTACCGTCCGGTGAGCTGACTATAACCAGCAAGGCCCTAGGCGCGACAAGCTCTGCAACTGGAATCAATAATTACCCTTCAAGTTGGACGTATAGCGCCGGCAACAATGTAGTGCTAGAGAGTGGTGCTCAGCTAAGCCTGAAGAATCTTAGCTTGACTGCCGAAGCGTGGTGCAAACTAACCACTCCAGGGTCCACAGCTGCTCAGAATGGCGATTCCCAATACATCGCGAGGTGCTATGAGAATCTTGGAAATTTTATAAATGACGTGATTCTCGGGATTGATCGTTCTGGCAAGCCATTTGCTTTTCTTGGCAACAATGGGTCGGCATGTTTTGCGACTGGCGCCAATAGCGTGACTGCGAACACATGGTTTCATTTGGCCATGGTCTTCAGTCATTCAACGAAGAAATTAAGCCTGTATCTCAATGGAGTGCTAGCCGCTTCAAATACTGCTACTGCTACAGATCCTGCGTTTTTTCGTTAAATCAACTTGCTCCAGTCTTCCGCTGGGTCGGCGCAAATCATAGCGGGCAATGTTCAAGATGTTCGCATAACCAAGGCTGAAAGATACACAGCTAATTTCACTCCTCCAGGAGCCTTTCAGATACTCGTTGAGGGCAATCTCACCCGTGCAGATGGACTTGCTCCACCGCCTGTGGCGCTGTTTCGGTCTTGGCCTGATATGAGAACAATAATTGCTAATCCAGACTCTTCTGGTAATTGGTCGGCTTGGCTTGCCAACTGCAAGCATGATGTGACTTACCTTGCGGACGGCGCGGCACCAGTCGCTCATGGACTGTATGAGATAGGTTGATATGTACACGCCTCCCGTCTTTCCGAGCGTCGTCGTGCTCGATGGAGGCTATTCGGTCCCTCCAATTTCAAGCCCGGTGGTTCTTGGGAGGGGAGCCCAGCAGGCTTATCCTTTGGGAATTCTCAGCCTCGGATTCGGCACACCGAAGATTACCCTTGGCGTTTTACGCATATCACTTGATGGTCCATACGTAGCGCCCCCGTTTGGTGTTGCTGTAGTTCTCGGGGTGGGCTATGAGATTCCTGGGTTAAGCACTCATCAAGTTCTGAGAAATGGGCTTGGTATTGATGGGTTCCAGGCCGGGAACCCTAAAGCAGAGCTTTCTAGAAGAGGGATTTCAGCTGCAGGATGGCAATCGTCTACCGTCAATGGATGCAATGTTCGCAATAGTGCAAACGCGATGTATCCTGCGGGATTTTCTGCCCTATCCGTAGGCACTCTCAAAATTGAGAATCTGCGACAGTATGTCTTAGCCCCAGGGTTGCGCGGCGAATTGTTTGGTGCTGGCTATGTGCAGGGCGGCGTCAAGTACGTATATCCAGGTGGCGTGCAGAGCTTCACCTCTGGAGCGCATCGGGTCATCAACACCACGGCGGACCAGGAAGCGAAACCAGCCGGCATTGGAGTGCTTGAATGGCAGGTGCCCGCGCCCAATGTGTCGCCGCGCTCACTGTGGCCGACTGGCATCTACGGGACAATCACTGGGTTTCCAGTGGTGCAGTTCCCACCGCAGCCCCAAGGATGGGAGTCGGCCGCCTTTGGCTATCCGGTCATTGAGTACAAGACAAAGTTGGTCAAACCCACAGGGCTGAGCAGCTTTGCGGAAGGCTTCCCCGCGGTGCGCGATGCAGCGCGCACGGTGCTTCACCAGTCTTCGGATGTCACGGCACTGTTTGGCGATGTGCGGGTGCGGCTGCTCAATGCCTTTGTGCGGCCTGCGGGCTGGGACTCTGCTGAGCTGGTGGACTGGGCTATCGTTCACAGTACCAGCCGCTGGTTGCTGGCCCAAGGTTTCGACGCGATCGGCTGGGCCCATCCGACCATTCGGAACAAGACGCCGAGCTTTGCCCCCGTAGGCTTCGATTCGCAGAGCTGGGGCGCGCATGACGTGGGCTGGCGCGTGCGTGAGGTCCGCGCAGATGGCGTACCGGCGCCGATGAATGAGGTGCCGGAACCCAGCTTGTGGCAAACGCCTGGCATCAAGCCTGACGGCATCGCTGCGCCAGCCGTCCCTGCGCCGACGATCTGGCCCGGCATCAGAACGGTGGAGACCAAGGGCTCCGAGACGCTGCGCATTGGCGACGAAACGGCCATCGGTTTCTCGTGGCGCCCTGTGCCCGTTCAGGGCTTCGACGCCAGCGTCTACGGCAATGCCGCGCGCATCGAGAACGCGAACCGCGCCGTAGCTGTTTTCGGCAGCAGCTTCATGGCCTTTGGCACGGCCTGGGCTACCGATGCGGTGCGCGTGCTCGCGCCCAAGGGCATCGACTACCCGCCCATGCACCGGCATCAGATCGGCGGCGCACGCTGGCTGTATCCCGAGGGCTGGGAATCCACCCGGTGGCTGACGCGGATCATCCCCGAGCAGCAGGAGGTATTCCCCAAGACCTTCACGGGTGAGGTGGGCTGGCCAGCAGTGGGCAACCACAACCGATACATCCCGCTGGAAGGGATCACGACCTATCCCGAGGACTCCATGCGCTACGGCGTAGCACGGGTGTGGAATCTGCGCCAGGTCATCACCCAGTTCGAGGACTTGGATAGTGGGCTGGCGCCGCCCGCGTGGCCGGATTGGACGCTGATCGAGAACCGCAACAAGGTCTTCGGCGCCGAGGGGTTCGTTGCGACCCGCTACGGCGCGGCTCTGGTGGAGAACAAGGCCCGGCCGCTGCTGCCCGCTGGCGTAGAAGCGCCAGCGCTCCCAGAGTGGCAAGCCGCCGGCTCGGTGACGCATGGCATCCGCTACCTGCCGCTGCAGGGGCTGGAGCCGCCGCTTGTGCCCGAATGGCTGGTGGTGTGGAACAAGGCCTTCCCGCTCAAGCCTGCGGGCCTCGTGGCCACGGAGTTCGGCCAGACCGAGGTGGTGAACCTGCGGCGCTTCCGCAACGTGCAGGGCTTCGAGGCGCATGTGTTCGGGTACCCGATGGTGGCCGATGCGATCCGAGAGCTGACCTTTGACCCACGGTATTCCATCCAGCCGCCACGGATCGAGCTACCGGAAGTGAAGTTGTACACCCGGTACGTAGAGCCGCAAGGCATTGGCGATCCGCAGTATGGATCGTGGTTTGGTGCGCCCGAGTTGTCTATCCATTGGACGATCATTACCCCTCGCTGGACACACCGCGACGAGTTCGGGGCGCCCGCGATTCGGAACGTGACGCCAGAGCTTGGCGCGCGCGGTCGAGCCTCCGACGAGTGGGGCGACGCCTTTGTTCGACTGGAATGGCGACCCGTAGACCCGATTGGATCGGACATGCAACTGTTCGGTTTGACCCGCATCGCCGACCGCAAGCAGACCATCACCGTTGCAGGCCGCAACTTCATGACCGTCAGTGACAAGCTGGTGGTGATCCGACCTGGCGAAGACCCTGTATCCACGCAATACATCGAGCTGCGCAAGTTCAACCGGCAGGATGACGGCACGGTGACTGAGGCGCCCGAGGGCTACGGCATTCCAGACGACAGTGGCCAGTTCATGCGAGGCCAGGTTCCACCGCCTGACCTGATGAAGGGCTACGTGTTCCATCACCAGACGAGCGAGGCGACCTTGTGGGGCGATGCTGTGGTGACGGCCAACACCATTCGAGTAGAGCCAGGCATTGGAGCGGAGTTCATCGATGGGCCGGTCATCACCTACAAGAATCGAACCATCGCGGTTGCGAGCATCGGGCAGCAGGTGATTGATGGTGAGAGCTACTACAGCCTGGGCAGCTGGGGGCGGCCCGCACTGTCGCCACACACGATCTATGCTGTCAACAATGCGACAGCGCAGGCAGTGAGAAACCACCAGCAATTTCCTTTCATTCCATACGTCAACACCGGCATCAAATTGGGAGGTGTGGCGATTGGGGGCTACAACAACACCATCACACCGGTGGGTATTGCTGACCGCGATTTTGCAAGCGGACTCTGGGGCGTCGGCTCGCCGGCTGCTGTAAACACTCGGCAGACCATCCGCCCGACCGGCGTTAATCTCCTGCGCATGGGATGGGTCACGATACCGGGGACACAGTATGTGTCTGATACCGAGTATGAAAACGCCGAGGTGTCGCCGTTCGGGAGCCATGCTGTGGACTTCGCGCCTGACTCAGGGCCTTACTATCTCCGTCCGCAGGGCATCGCAGGAGCATTCGGCCAGACGACCGTGCACAACCAGCACCGCTGGTTCCAGCTGATGGGGTTCGACTCGATGGCAATGGGCGCGCGCTTGGCAGGAGACAGCCCCTATCAGTGGCAAGGGTTGCGTGTCGGCCCCCTGGTTCCTACCATGCCGCGCGGCTTTGAAGCGGATGCCTACGGCGAAGCCTGGGTGTCGCTGCGCATACGTGAGGTGGTTGCGGAGGGTTTCGAGAGCTTCACCCTCGACTACGACGAGGAGAGCTTTGACAAGCGCATGAAGGTGCGCCGCATAGACCCGTATGTGCCGCCGCTGCAAATCCATCCCTACGGCTGGGTGGATGGCCACACTGCCGCGCCCAGCACCAACCGCATGCGCCACTACATCCGGCCAGACGGCAACAGCGATCAATTCAGAAAGGGAGTTCCCGCATGAAGACCAAACCATTCCCCCTCTACCCGCTGGCGGGCATCGACAACGCATCAGCGCGCGACGACGCCCTGCAGATCGGGGGCGACGAGCGGCGCCTGTACGTGCGCGATGCGCTCAACGTGACCATCAGCCACACCGGCCGCGCCAGCATGCGGCCATGCCTGCGCAAGGTGTCGGGGCTGGGGCTCGATAGCCTCTGGCAGAGCACGCTGCACCGCGACGTGTTCGGGCGCCTGGGCGAGGACTGGGTGAGGGTGGACCCGCTGACTTGGACCACCGAGACGCTGGCAGAGATTGGCGCCGGCCCGGTGTCGCACCTGGTGCTCAACAACGTGGTGCTGGCTGCTGGCGCCAGCGGAATCTATCAGTTCGACGGCCAGGCCGCCCAGCGCTTCACCCTCGACGCGCCGCCCGCGCCCATGGTGCAGGCTGGCGCGGGCTCGCTGGTGCCCGGGGCCTATGGCGTGGCCGTGGCCTGGCTGCGCGGCGCCATGGAGTCGCCCCTGTCGCCCATGACGCAATGCAAGGTGGAGGCTGCTGCCGCTCTGGAGGTGATCCTGCCGCTGTGCATGGACCCTACCGTGACCGGCGCGCGCCTGTACCTGACACGGCCCGATGGGGGCGAGCTGCTGCGCGGCGAGGACTATCCGATCGTGCTCGCGCAGGTGTCGATCGCACTGCTTCCCGCCCTGGGCGCGGCGCCAGCTTTCCAGCACATGGAGCCCATGTCCACCGGCAAATACTTCGGCCAGTGGCGGGGCCGCCTGCTGAGCGCGCGGGCCAACGTGCTGCGCTTTTCCGAGGCGCTGGCCTATCACATCCATGACCCGCGCCACGGCTTTGTGCAGATGCCCCAGCGCATCACCTTCGTACATCCGGTGGACGGCGGTATCTGGGTGGGGCAGGTGGATCATGTGGCCTTCCTGGCTGGCGCTTCGCCGGCCGATCTGCAACTGATCCGCAAGACCGCCAAGGCCCCGGTGCCGGGCAGCGCGGTGGCGGTGGACGCAGAGACGGCGGGCGAGGCAGCGGGCGGGGGCTCGGCCGTGGTGGCATGGCTGGCTGACAACGGCTATGTCATGGGCACAGCAGACGGAGCGACCGTGGAGCCGGGGGCAAACGCCTTCGCGGGGTAACGGGCGCCAGCTCGACCAGCATAGTGTTTGCAAACCGCCTCTTTACCGCCGTAATCTGAGGCCTCATTTCGGCGCGCATGAGTGCGCCTTGGTTCAACCACCAAGGAGCACCCATGCCCAAGACCAACCTGCGCGCCGAAGCGGCACGCGAAATCCGCGCCCAGCGCTTCGACCTCACCCCCGAGGGAATCTATCTGCCACGCCTGGGCGCCATTGCCGGTGGCGAATACTTCGGCCGCGTCAACAGCGGCGCGTGGAGCAAGGAAGGCGACAACCTGATCGTCACCGAAGGCTTTGCGCACATGCTCAATTCGACCTTCGACCCGGGCACTCCCAAGGCTGCTGGCCACTACCTGGCCATCTTCTCGGGCAACACCGCGCCCGTGCCCAACTGGCAGGCGGCCAACTTCGCGGCCGTGGCCAGCGAAATTGTGAGCATGACCGAGGGCCATACCGGCGCGACACGCCCGGCCTGGACGCCCCTCAAGACCAACACTGGCAGCATCGACAATCTGACCACGGTGGCATCGCTGACCATCGCCACGGCCGGAACCCTGAACGTGACCGGCGCGGCCATGCTGACCAGTAACCAGCGCGGAGGCACCACGGGCGCCTTGGTGTCTGCATCGCTGTACGCTGCACCGCGCGTGTTCCAGAACGGCGACGTGTACGAGCTCGGCTACCGCGTCAATCTGACCTCGTAAGCGCATGCACCAGCCGCGCCCCTATGGCCTACACGGGCAGCTGACCAGCGACGAGGACGCGGCAGCTGTCGATGCACTGGTGCGCCGGCTCAGCAACTTCAAGAAGGCCGGCGAGCTGGACTCGCTCAAGATGGTGCGCGCCCTGCCGGGTGGCGGCATCGCTGTGGCCTTGGACATGGGCGGCGTGCTCAAAGTGTTCGTGCAGCAGCCGGAAGTGCCCCGGCCGCCAGACGAGACATTCGACGGATTCGCCAAGCCCGGCATCCCCATGCTGTTCTCGGCTGTGGTCACAAAGCCGATTGTCTTTCCCGGCGAGGGCGTGGAAATGCGCCTCACGCGCACTGCACGGCGCCGCGTGTCCAACTACGCCGAAGACATGCCCGAGGGCGTTGCAGAGCGCCAGGTGCTTGAGCGCTTCGCCATCGAGTACAGCAACCGGCATCAGGAGTTCCGGCCCAATTCCTCCGCTCGCATTCACACCCAGTACACCAAGCTGCGCCCCAGCTGGTACTCTGGCCTGATGTCTGCGGTGGTGGGGATCGCTGGCGGCTACGGCAAGCAGGAGCTGGACAAGCTGCCGGAATCGAAGATCGAGCGCGCCAAGATGCTGCTGCCCGAGAAGTGGCGCTTGAAGATCGAGCCAGAGCTGGTGGGCGTGCGCCTGCCAGGCTACACCGGCTTGCCCGACAAGAGCGGGGAGATCCAGTACGACTACAAATTCAACGAGTCGCACGGGGTCATGCGAGACGACAAGGGCAAATGCTGGCTGATCCGCATCAGCGCTGCCGGTGTCTACGCCATGCCGCTGCCGGTGATCCCGGCGACCACCACCGCAGCATTCCGCGAGTACATCGAGTCGGTCAACGATGACGAGATTCTGTGGATGCTGGACCAGTTCGGCGGCATGCCGTCCGGTGAAGGCTTCCCGCCCCAGAGTGAAGGGGCCTTTGAGGCCTGGCGCCGGGCCGGGGCTGTCATCAAGGTGTGCGACTCGGGCGACTTCTTCCAGAACATGGGCTATGCCACCACCTGCGGCTGGGCCTTCAATCTGTCCGGTACCGAGGGCTACAACACCTGCTACGAGTTCGGCGACGATGGACTGCAGGTGGGCAAGACATACCAGCTGTCGATTCAGCTGACCGCAGCCGAGCATGAAGGGCGATTGCGCGTTCCTGATTCGTTCCGCCCCGACGATCCGCGCGAAGCGGCCACGCTCAATAGCTACCTGGGTTCCCTGTTTGAGGCCCTGAGCGGCAACAGCGCTCGGAACCTGGCGATCAAGTACAAGCTGCGCCGTGTGCCGGTTGCTACCATCCTGTCGCGCGCGGGCGCGCTGCGCACATCGCCGCAGGCCGAGGTGGACTACTGGGACAACCTGGAGGTAGAGCCAATCGCCGCGCACTCCGGGCATGTCACGCGCGTCGCTCAGGGCACTGTGTGGGCGCCGGGCAACCCGAAGACGTTTCCCCAGATCAAATTCCCGGAGCCCTCCGCTATGGGTGACGGCTGCATTTCACATGACTTCGGCCGGCTGGAGGGCTACCCAGCGCCGCCGATGACGACCCGCTGCGACACCACCATGTTCGTCTACTACGTGGGCGACGACCTCAAGTACGTCAAATACTTCCGCGACGGGCGGACCTACGACCGTAATGTGGAGCACAACTACGACGAATGCATGATCGTCGGCGCCTGGGAGATGACAGAAACCGTCGGCAGCACGGGCCTGCTTGGGAACTTCTACATCACCGATGTCGATGACCGGGCCGCTGCCGCGCCCACGACCACGGTGACGAAGACCGTTGGCAAAGACCTGGGCTATGACTCGGCGCCTTATTACGGCCTGGACGGCTGGCCAGCGTGGTGCGGATCGCTATGGCGCAATCGCTACTACTCGCACACGGTCAATTCGGTCATGTCCGAGGGGTACTCGCTGAACATCGCTATTTGCATTCCGTTCTTCGAGCGAAGCGCCGCCATTCATGCCATGAAGGAGGCCACCACCGGAAAAACGATTCGGGATAGTTTGGCTGTCTACGCCGTCCGCGATCCGAATTCCTATCGCTACCTCACCTATGACAGGGTGTTCGCTTGGTTCGGATGTGACTCAAGCGGCAACATGGCCACGGCTACCAAGTTCGACCCAGCGCCCTCAGAAGGTCGGCCGTTTTGGCTGTCTGGCTACAGCTACTACCCCGGCCCTTGCTCCGACTTCGCCGACGAGGGCGACTGGATGGGTGGGCTGCCGCAGGACGTGACGCACATCGCGCACAAAGACCCCAACAACTGGGAGTACGGCGCCGCTGGTGGCGGGCCGCCTACGGTCAAGGAGTACAGCCGCGTCACCTATGGCGAGCATGAGGAATCGGGGCACTTGACTATCTCGCTGATGGACAAGCTGCAGACGATCCACCGCAAGGTACCGAACCCTCGCTACTTCCTTCCATCGCCGGACGAGTTCGGCAACATCTTCTACATGGACGCCATCACGAATTGTTCGGGAAGTTCCGTCTATGGGAGCGTGCTGGAGCCCGACCCGGAAGCGCCAACCTACCGCAAGCACTGGGGCTATACGCGCCTGGCCGACCACAAGAGCGCCCACCATTTCATGGGAGTAATCAATGAGTAACTACCGCGATGACGTGAACGATACGGCGGTGGCCACCGACAGCACCTGGGTGCGCATCCGATCCATTGCCGAGAGCACGGCGCGCGGCCGTGACGTGCTGCTGTATGGGCTGCTGTCCGTGGTGGTGGAAACCGCCGTCGCATCGGACCACTACCAGGACCGCACGCGCGCGCTTCTGACCGAAACCGCGCAGGTGAGCGAGCAGTACCAGCAGAGCGTCAAGGCTTCCGTGCTGGTGCGCGAGCGCGCGAGCGGGGCTGATGTGCTGCTGACCCGCTATCGCCTGGTGCTGGGCGAGCAAGGCCACGGCGCCGACGAGCTGACCGCCGCAGCGGTGCGCACCGTGCTCACCGAGAGCGCCAGCGCCAGCGACAGCCTGATCCACCAGCGCCATGCGTACCAGCTGGTGCAGGAGAAGGCCCGGGGCCGTGATGTCCTGATCGCCTTGCAGACCCAGCGGGTAATCGAGCAGGCGAGCGTCGCCGACCTGGTGCTGGGCCGCATGCGCACGCGCATGGTGCTGGCCGCGCAGGCCACGGCCTCCGACGAGGTGATCGAGCACACGCAGGCCCGGCCAGTGCTGCTGGTGGAGAAGGCCCGCGCCAGCGACGAGGTGTTTTCGGGGCTGCTGGCGCGTGACCTGGTGCAGGACGCGCCGGCCGTGGGCTGGGACGAGCTGGTGAACCTGGGCGCGCTGCTGGGCCAGGCCTGGACGGCAGACGCGCGCAACTGGGCCATGAGCCGCTGGGCACCCTTCGGCATGACGGGGCTGGTGGTGATCGACGGCCAGCTCTACGCCACGGCGCCCGATGGCATCTATGCGCTGGACGGCGACGAGGAAACCATTGCGGCCGAGGTGCGCACGGGGCTGATCGACATGACCGGGCAAAAGCTGGCGCTGCCGCTGGAGTCGCACATCGAGTACGAGCTGCGGGGCACCGCATCCATCGGCGTGACCCAGACCCAAAGCGGCCGGCTGCAGACCTTCACCTACCCACTCAAGGCCCGGCCGGTGGCCGACGCGCTGACCAATGCGCGCTTCGAGTTCGGGCGCGGCCTTGAGGGCCGCCACTTCGCCTACACGCTGCGCCTGACTGGCCAGCAGGCCTACATCAACGACTGGACGGTGCTGGCCGCCGTCAGTGCAAGGAGCATCTAATGGCAGAACCCGTATACGCAATGCAGACGGCGGTGAATGTCGTCACCGAGCGCATGGGCGCGCTGGAAACCACCGCCCAGCAATACAGCAGCCTGCTGCAGGCATCGCTGGGCGCCATGGCCAGCATTCGCATGAGCGACGTGTCGCAGCCGGTCATCATGCAGCCGCCCGCCACCCCGGTGCCGTCTGTGAAGCTGGGGGATCAACCCACCTACACGCCTGGTGTGCTGGTGACGCCCAACGCTCCGACCGAGCCCACCATTGGCACGCTGCTGTCTCAGCTGGACGTGGGCGACATGGAGACGCTGCCTGCCGCGCCGACCATGCCCGCCCTCAACCTGCCGGAAGCGCCAGGCATGGCCGCCGTCGCGGTGCCGGTGCGCCCGACCATTGACAACAGCGTGGAGCTGCCGACCGCGCCCAATGTCGTCATCCCGGAAATGGATACGCTGGAGAGCATCACGCTGCCGGCGTTTGAGTTCCCGCAGCTGCCCGACTTCGACGGCAACCAGCCAACGGTGGACTTCACGGCGCCCAACGTCTTCATCAACTGGGCCGAGCCGGAATATGACTCGGAGCTGCTGCCCGAGCTGGAGGCCAAGGTGCGCTCCATGATGGAGGGCGGTACCGGACTGCCCCCAGCGGTGGAGGATGCGCTTTTTGGCCGCGCCCGCGAGCGCGACAGCGCCGAGACGCAGCGCGCCGTGCAGGAGGCCGTGGATACCTGGGCAGCCCGCAACTTCACCATGCCGCCGGGCATGCTGGCCAAGCAGGTGAGCGTGGCCCGCGAGCAAGGCCGCCTGCGCGCATCCGAGCTGAACCGCGACATCCTGGTGGAAGCGGCCAAGTGGCAGATCGAGAGCATCCGCTTTGCCGTGACCCAGGGCATTGCCTTGGAGCAGCTGACCGCCAGCATCTACGACAACGCCTGCAAACGCCTGTTTGAGGTGGCGCGCTTCCAGGCCGAGGCGCAAATCAGCGTGTTCAATGCGCAGATCGGCCTGTTCAATGCGCAGAATTCGGCTTTCCAGACGCTGGCGCAGGTGTACCGCACCCGCCTCGATGGGGCGCTGGCCAAGCTGCAGGCGTACAAGACCGCCATCGACGGCCAGGTGGCGCTGGGGCAGATCAACCAGCAGCGCGTGGAGGTCTACAAGGCCAAGATCGGCGCCGTGCAGGCATCGGTGGAGGTGTTCACCAGCCTCATGCGTGGCGCCCAGGTGCGCGCCGATGTCATCAAGAACCAGTACGACGCCTACCGCGCGGACGTGCAGGCCTACGCCGAGCAGATCGGCGCCGAGAAAGCCAAGTTCGACGCCTACGATTCCCAGGTCAAGGGCGAGCTGGGCAAGGCCAGCGTGTTCGAGACTCAGGCGCGCGCCTATGCCTCGACCATCCAGGGCATGGCCGCAAAGTCGGACATCAAGGTCAAGGGCGCCCAGCTGCGCATGGAGGCCGCGCGGGTCCACATCCAGAAGTACATGGCCGATGGCGATATGTTCAAGGCCAAGCTGCAGGCGGCGCTCAATACCGTGCAGTTCGACACCCAGGCCTTCCAGGCGCAGATCGAAGGATGGAAGGCCGGGGCTCAGGCTCAGATCAGCGAAACAGAGATGCAATCGCGCTTTGCGGACATGAACACCCGCATGGCCATTGCCTACTCGGAAATGCAGATGGGTCAGTACACCGCCAACATCAACAAGGCGCACCAGCAGGCGCAGATCGCGCTGGAGGGCGCCAAGGCCATGGGCCAGTACGCGGCGCAGCTGGCGGCCGGCGCCATGAGCGCCATGCACGTTTCGGCCAGCGTCAGCGGATCTGGCAGCCAAAGCGACAGCAGCAGCCGCAGCACCAGCGAGAGCACCAGCACCAACCACAACTACAACTATTGAGCCTGTATAGGGCTTGGCCGCGCGCGGTCTTGCCCCATACAGTTCATCAACCAGATTCAAAGGAGGCTCCATGCGAGGCTTTCAACCAGCGGTGAAATCGAAGGCCGCCAAACCCTTTGCCAACGGCGGCCCCGTGCGTGGGCCGGGCACGGGAACTTCGGACGAGGTTGCAGACGAGGTGCCAAACGGCACTTACATCATGCCGGCCGACAGCACCCAGGCCGTGGGCCAGGGCAAGCTGGCCACCATGGGCGCCGATGCCAAGGGCGTGCCCGTTCAACTGAGCGACGGCGAATTCAAGATGCCGCCCGAGCAGGTGCATGCCATCGGCGTGCAGGCGCTCGACCAGATGAAGAACGCGACCCACACGCCCGTGGCGCCGCGCGGTTTCTCGGCCGGTGCGCCTGGCGCGCCGCAGCAGCCAGAGCCGCCCCTGTTCTTCGCTGATGGTGGCGTGGTGGACAAGGAAGAACGCCGCCGCCGCCAGACTTCGCCCACCAACACCTTCCCGGGCAGCCGCCTGCCAGGTGATAGCGGTTTCAGCTCGGCACCGGCTGGCGCAGCAGCTGCGCCCGCGCCGGTACCGACCCCGGCCGTGCCTGCGACCGCCGCGCCTTCGCCCGCCAACACCTTCCCCGGCAATCGCCTGCAGGGTGACAGCGGGGCCACTGGCGCGCCTGTGACGGGCGTCTCTCCCCCCGCTGCCAGTACGGCAGCGTTTCCGGCAGCCGCCGCTGTAGGTCTTGGTGCTCCGGCTGCATCGCCAACAACCCAGCCGCCCCTGCCTGCAGCACCTGCTACTACTGAAATTCCAAAGTCGCAGCAGATTTTGAACAGCATGCTGGTAGGACCCGCTGCCACCCGTGGTGAGCAAGCGCGGCAAACAATGCTGATGAACCAGGCGCAACGGGCGGCTGGCAGTGAGCGCTACGAAGCTGGTGCAGCGCAGATGGCCCAGGAGGCTCGTGATGCTGCTTTCGCCCGCCAACGCCAAAGTGTGACCCGATCCATGGCCGGTACACCGAAAGCGCCTGCGAGCACTGGGCTAGAAGCGGCCAAACAGTGGGATGCTGCAAATCCTACGTTTGCAAAGCCAGCCGATCCGGCGCCAGCCCCCGATCAGCCAAGAGGCTTGCCTGGCTATAACTACCAAACTCAAGGCGAGATGGGCCCGCCGGATTTGAGTGGCCTCGCCCCATCGCCGTCAGCGACGGCTCCCGCTACCGGTGCAGCACCCGCAGAGCCGCCGGTCAACCAGGTGCTGCCAGGGGTGTACCGAACGGGGAACAGTTACGGCGACTCGGCAGAGGCTGCCCGTGCTGGTGCACAGACGCGCGGCCTGCCTTCGCCACAGAATATGGCTGCCGCCGACGCACTGGCTCAGCGATCTGAACAGGAGTCAGTTGCGCGGATTTCCGCCGCTCAGAGCGCTCGCGGCATGGGTGCAGTTGCTGGCGATGGCCCCGGCTGGTCTGGCGTCATTGGCACCGATCCGGGCGCAGACCGCGAGCGCCGCGAACTGGTGAGTTCCTTTATGACGCCATTGAAGGGTTCTCAGAATGGTCAGCTCACCGCCGCGCAGCGCAACGGAATGCTGGCGCTGATGAATCAGGAGTCGCAGGCCCAGCAGGCGGCAGAGCGCAATGCGACGGCGCTGCAGCAGACCCAGATGGGCAACAGCACGCAGCGCGACATCGCCGCCATGCGCGAAGTGGGCGACACCGGCCGCGCGGTGATGCGCGAGACTGGGGAGTCTGGCCGCGCCAACGCCCGCAACAACATCGACCAAGGGCGCCTGAACCTGGAGCAGCAGGTGCGGGGCTTTGACATCCGCTCGGGCGAGCGCCAGGAAGCGCTCTACAAGAAGTACGACGCCGCCAAGACCCCCGAGGAAAAGGCAGCCATCGCCCAGCAAGTCCGCGACCTGTCGGGCAAGCAGACCGAATCGCCGTGGAAGATTCAGGTCACGCCGGCCACCAAGAACGTGGACGGCTCGACCAGCGAGGGCAGCATCTACCGCTACAACGGGCAGACCGGGGCTGTGGAGCGGGTGGATACGGGCGCAGCCCGGCAGACCGGCCCGAGCACGCCCCAGACCAAAGCAGAGTACGACGCACTGCCCAAGGGCGCGCAATACATCAAGGATGGCAAGGTTCTTGTCAAAAGCTGATCGCCCAGCATAGGGTTCGACGGATCGGTCTTGCGCCACGACATTGGGGGAATGGCACAAGACCCGACCAAGACACCCGAGCCCACCGAAACGTGGGGCCAGAACGATAAGCCCGCACCCGCTGCAGCCACCAGTGACTGGGGTGCGGGTGATAAGGAGTTTCGACCAGACCCACCGGCGCGCGGTTTGAAGGGCTGGGCGCGTGACTTAGGCGCTGGTGCTGTCGATTTGGCCATCGGAGTGCCCGAGTCCCTTGTCGGATTGGCCGACATTCCAACTGGTGGGCGCGTCGGGAAATTCCTGGAGAACGAAGATGGTGCGGTAGGGTTCCGGCCTAAAGCCGCGCGCGAGGTAACAAGCGATTGGTACTCCGATGCCACCAAGGAGGCAGAGCGAAAGTTTCAGGAGGCTGATGGCCTTGTCGACAAGACGGTGGCAGCTATTCAGAACCCCAGCGTTATTGCCAAGAGCATCGGAACATCCCTTGGCCCAATGGGTCTGGGCGGTGTGGCTGCACGCGGCCTGCTGGCAGTTGCGCCCAAGGTGGCGCCGTGGGTGGCTGGCGCCATCGGTGAGGGCGTGGTGGGTGCGGGCTCTGCTGCTGAGCAGATTCGCCAGGAAACCAAGGACGGGCTGCTGACGCCCGAGCAGGCAGCACTGGCTGGCGCTACTGGCGTGACCACTACTGCATTCGGCGCGCTGGGTGGCCGTGTGGCCAACCGTCTCGGCATCGGCGAGGCTGACACCATGCTGGCGCAGGGCATCAAGGGCATGAACAAGGAGGCAGCCGATAAGGCAGCCTCCGCCGCGGCCAATCCGCTGGTGGCCGAGGCCGCCGTCAAGGGCATCCCGCGCCAGGTCATTGAGGGCGCAATCTCCGAGGGCTTCTTGGAAGAACTGCCCCAGTCGATGGCCGAGCAGATTTTCCAGAACATCGCGCTCGACAAGCCCTGGTATGAAGAACTGGACTCTGCCGCCGTCATGGGCGTACTGTCCGGTGGCGCCATGGGCGCGGGCGCCGCAGGCTTCAAGGGTGTGCGCGATTCCTTTGGCCAGAAGCCCCAGCCAGGCGACGCGCCCGGTGAAGAAGCGCCAGCCGATACGGACGCGCCGCCCGCCGCCCCCAATCCGGGGCTCAAGCGCGTAAGCGACGAGTTCGCCCTGCGCCTGCAGGCACTGCAAGAGCAGGAGCAGGGGGAGGTTGCTGTTCCACAGACTGCACCGCCCGATGCCGCCGTCGCGTTGGCGCGCCAGCAGGCCCAGGCCCAGGCCGAGCGCGATGCGCAGATCGCAGCCAGCCGCGCAGTGTCAAGCCCGGACGACGAGATTCTCGAATCAACAGGCGCTGCCGCCCCGCGCCCATCTGAAGCCATGGGCCTCCGTCCTGGGCCTGCCGCTGGGACGATGGAGAACGCCGCAGCGCTGGCCGTGGATAGCGGCGTCACCGCGCAGCTGCAGCAGGCATCCATGCTGGCGCAGGCGGCCGAGCAGGTCGAGAAGGCTAAGCCCGCCGACAAGAAGGAGCAGGAAGCGCCTGAGGTGAACCCCGAAACCGGGGAAATCGGCGGAATGGACTTTGCTCAGTGGAGCGACGCGGATCTGTCGGATCTGTATCGCACTGCCCAAGCGCCGGAAGTGCGCCGCCAGCTGGCGATGGAGTTGAGCAGCCGCCGCACCCGCCGCCAAGAAGCTCAATTGCAGGCAGAGCTGCAGGCTGATCTATCGGCCTCGGAGATGCCCGAGGGTGGCGACGGCGCTTTCGCCAGCGTGCAAGAGGACGCTGGCGCTGTGCCGGACAGCATCGAGATTCAGGGCGCCAGCAGCGAAGCGCCAGCGGCACCAGGCGCGCAGGCCCAAGGCGCGAACGTGGCGACCCTGGCCCAGCTCAATCGCAAGGTGCTGCCCGACATGAGCACCGACGAGCTGCACCAGCTGGCCAGCCTGCTGCCCGCCGACCATGCGCGGCAGAAAAAGATTCAGAAAGAGATTCAGGCCCGCGCCAAGGAGGCGCCGGGCTCTGCAACCAATGGAGCACAAACGAATGGCGTTGAAACCGCTCAAACCCAGCCGGCTGGCGCGCAACCGGCGAAAACAGGAGCAGCACCGGGCGCAACAAGCGTTGCAGCGCAAGGTCAAGGCACTGCACGCGCTGGCGCTGCACCTGCAACTACTGCCGCAGGACTGACCAATGGCACCACCACGACTGCGAACCCTGGAGCGCAAACAGCGCCAACGGCAAGCGCGCAAGCTCAAACGCAAGAAGCTGACCGCGCCCAACGCGCACAGCGCCTCGATGATGCTGGCGCCAGCTGGACCCGCATGCCAGTTGCCGAGCGCCAGGCCGTTGCAGCCCGCCTGGACGGCGTAAAGCCGGTCATCGCCAAGAACCTGCCCAGCTCGCAATGGGCGAACCTGAACGGCGATCTGCAGCGCAAGATCGCGGACGCCATCGCGCCTCAATCTATAAGCACTGCTGATACGTTGCCCGCCGCAGCCGCGCCGGTAGCGGCGCCCGCACCACAGCAGCGGGCGACCGAGCCCAAGAAGTCCAAGGCCGCCGAGCAGAAAGCGGCGGTGGAGCGCGTCTCTGCCCAGTACCTGAGCGGCGCCAAGGCAGGCGACACCATCACACTTTCCAAGGACTTCGACTACGCGAGCGGCAACAAGCCCTACCGCATTGAGAGCATCACGCCCAAGGGTGAGGTCTACATTGCTGACCCGGTGCGCGGCGGCAAGACATCCTTCAAGCTGGATCTGGCCCACGCCAACAAGGTCACGTACACCGTGTCCAAGGCCGCCGACCAGGCGCAGGCTGTGCAGAAGACCGAGCCCGCCCAGGAAGGCGCGGACAAGGACGGCAACACCATCGTCGGCCGTCGCGCCGATGGCGTCATGGTGCGCCAGGACAAGAATGGCGTGCGCTGGTATGCCGAGGGCGGGGTCCGTATTCAGGAAACCGTTTCCATGCGCCCGACCCGCGAGGGCATGCGCATGGCGCGCGGTGAGTTGAAACCCGAATTCATGACGGCCGCCGAGAGCGAGGCCGCCAAGCCTGCATCCGCGCCAGAATCTGAGGCCAAAAAGCGCTACAGCTACCACGAACGTGATGCTGGCATCAGTGCGCCGCAGTACGAATTGCAGAAGGCTGCCGTTGACTACCTCAACGGCGAGGCTGACAAGTCAGTCCTCGTAGCAAAAGCCGCGCAAGCGCTCCGCGATGGCGTCACTTTGGGCCAGGTGCATTCTCTTTATATGCGCACGTCCAACTTCACGACAGGTGATGGGTACGCCGCGATCCGCGCAGCAAGCCCCGAAATGGCGAGCGCCCTGGACATAGTGATGAATAGGGGATTGTTCACCAGTGGAGCGGTGAAGCAAATCGCAGCTCTTGGGCTCACCCGGAGCCAGTTGAACGCAGTCACGTCAGACGCGCACGTCTATGGGAAGAACTTCTCTGACGCAGACATGGCCGCTATGGAGGGCAAGCAGGAGAAAGGGCAGCCAGCCGGCAAGATCGAGGCCAAGAAGGGTTCCGCGCCAGCAACTGCCAAGAAGCCCAGCGCCGACCAGACCCGCGCCAAAGCCGACCTGATGAACGCGCTGGCCGACCTGGGCGACATCCTGGGCAAAAACACGCGCATGAACATGATGCCCGAGCAGGAGCAAAAGCTGCTGCCGGTGCTCACGCGCGTGCTGGACGCGGCTTTCCGCCTGGGCTATCACAAGTTCAAGGACGCGGCCAAGTTCTCGCTGGACCAGATCCGCGAGCACCTGGGCGCCGAGGCCGCCGACGCGCTGAGCCTGGATCACCTGCAGGGCGCCTACATCGCCATGGCTGGCGGCAAGAAGGGTGTCGATACCAAGCGCGCCGTGATTGATGTTGAGGACAAGGCAGACATCGAAGCCCATACAGCCTCCCCGGTAGAGGCGGAAACCGATACCATTGAAGAAGCGCCAGCAGGCGCTGACCAACAGGAGGGACAGCTCAATGAGCGCTCAGAGATACGAGGCGATGGCCCGCAAGCATTGGGCCAAGTGGCTGCCGCAGAAGGTGGCCGCCCTGAAAGCGGCCGGGGAGCTGGAGCAAGCGCTGCAGACAGCCGGGAAGGCAACGCAGCAGGAAGTGCTGGATCTGATGCAACAAGGCTTCCAGCAGCACGAAGCGGAGGAAGTGGCACTGGCGCAGTTCGTCCTGCTCAAACCCGAGCCCGCCGCGAACCTGGAGCCGTGGGAGCGCAAGGAAATGGCAGCGCAGGAGCGCGCGTACCGGAAGTCGATGGGCGCGTAGCCGTTCCTGGGGGCGAGGCAAGCGCCCCCAACATCCCCGCTACTGACTTCCAGATCACCGCCGACGTGGGGCTGGGCAAGGGCGGCGAGGTCCAAAAGTTCAACGACAACCTGGCGGCCATCACCGCGCTCAAGCGCATCGAGGCCGAGAACCGCCGCGCGACGCCCGACGAGCAGGCACTGCTGGCGCGTTACGTGGGCTGGGGCGGCCTGGCCAACGCATTCCCCGAGCCCATCAGCGGCAACTTCAAGGACAAGTGGAAAGAGCGTGGCGAGCAGCTGCGCGAACTGCTGACCAAGGAGGAATACACCGCTGCGCGCCGCTCCACCCGCAACGCGCACTACACCTCGCAGACCGTGGTGTCGGCCATGTGGGAAATGGTGCGCCGCCTGGGCTACCGGGGCGGCCTGGTGCTGGAGTCGTCCATGGGTACCGGCAACTTCCTGGGCCTGGCGCCCAAGGACATGGCCAACCAGTTCGTGGGCATCGAGTACGACAGCCTGACCGCGCGCATCGGCCAGGCGCTCTACCCGCAGGCGACTGTGTTGCACTCCGGTTTCCAGAAGGTGCCGGTGGCAGACAACGCTTTCATGCTGAACATCGGCAACCCGCCGTTCGGCAGCGAGTCGCTGCGCTTCCAATACAAGCCCGAGCTGCAGGGCGTGTCCATCCACAACCAGTTCTTCCGCGCCGGCATGGATGCGCTGCGCCCTGGTGGCCTGCAGGCCATGGTGGTGTCGCGCTTTCTCATGGATGCGCAGGACAAGAGCACCCGGCTGGCGCTGGCCCAGCAGGCCAAACTGGTGGGCGCATTCCGCCTGCCCGACACGGCATTCAAGGAGAACGCCCGCACCGACGTGGTCACGGACATCCTGATCTTCCAGAAGCTGGATGCCGGCGAGCAGGCCGCCATGCAGGTCGCCGTGGCCGAATACCGCAAGGTGGCCGCCAAAAAGAAGGACGCAGACGAGGCCGCCGCCGCGCTGGTACCGGCCTGGGTGGATACTGTGCAGGTGCCCGACCCACTGGGCGGCGAGGCCATGACGGTGAATGCCTATTTCCGCGACAACGCCCGCAACGTGCTGGGTGTCATGGAGCGGTCGGGCTCGATGCAGCACGGCGCCGATATCACGGTGCGCCTGGACAAGCAGACCGACCTGGGCGCACTGCTGCGCGAGGCCACCAACCGCCTGCCTGAGAACGTCCACAGCGTTGACGAGCAGGTGATGGAAGCCACGGCCGCGCGCCACAAGAGCATGAGCGATGCCCTGCGCATCGCCGTGTCTAACGAGGAAGCCGGCCACGTCAAGAGCACGCCCGAAGGCCTGCAGCGCGTCATCGAGCGCGAGACGCCAGAGGGGGACTTCGAGTTTGCCTATCAGGCGATCAACGAAAACAGCCCTTGGAGCGAAGCGCTCAGCCAGGACGCCAACGGGAAGTGGTACGTGCTCGAGCAGGCGATCGACGCGGACGGCAAGAAGCTCAAGGTGCTGGCCGCCGACGGCACGCCGACCCGCCGCAACCTGTACGAGCGCAAGGTGTTCGACACGCCGGCCGATGTGCCCGAGTCGATGCGCCTGGGCAAGCTGGGCTTGCAGCGCCTGCAGGGTCTGGTGGGGCTGCGCGATTTGCTCAAGCGCCAGCTGGTGCTGGAAACCGCCGACGCGGCGCAGGCCGTGATGGAAGGCAACCGCAAGGCGCTGGCCAAGGCCTACGATGCCTTCGTGAAGGCGAATGGCCCGGTCAACCGCGTCACCAACCTCAAGATGGCCATGACCATGCCCGATGGCGGCCTGGTGGCTGCCCTGGAAGTGGGCTACCAGCCCGCGCGCTCTGCCGACCAGGCCGCGCGCTCGGGCCTGCCCGCGCAGAAAGAGCAGGCCCAGTCTGCGCCGATCCTGCGCGAGCGCGTGGTGCCCAAGTACGAGCCCGCGACCAAGGCCGCCACGGCATCGGACGCGCTGGCCATCACGCTGGCCGAGCGCGGCCGGGTGGACATGGAGCGCATCGCCTCTTTGCTGGGGGTGAACGAGGCCGAAGCCGCGCAGCAGCTGCAGCAAGGCAACGAGCCCCTGGTGTTCCAAGACCCTGAGACGCAGGTCTGGGAGACAGCCGACGCCTACCTGTCGGGCATGGTCAAGCGCAAGCTGAACGCTGCCCGCGCGGCTGGGCTGGCGCAGAACGTGCAGGCGCTGGAGAAAGTCATTCCCACCGACTGGACTGCTGAGAACGTGGCCGCCACCATGGGCGCCACCTGGGTGCCGGCTGATGTCTATGGCGAGTTTGTGCAGCACCTGGCCGGGGGCAAGGCTCGGGTGTCGTTCTCTGCGCTCACCAACAGCTTCAACGTGACGGTAGACAGTGCCGACCGTGCAGCGCTGGCCAACTGGAGCACCGAGGGCGCGCCAGTCGATTACATCGTCTCGCGCATCCTCAACAGCAAGGCTGTCACCGTGATGGCCCGCGATGCGGACGGCAACACCTTCATCGACAAGGAAAAGACCGCGCTGGCCGGGCTCAAGGCCCGCGAGATCGAAGCGGAGTTCGGCGACTGGGTATTCAAGGACGGCGAGCGGCGCCAGCGCCTGGTGGAAATCTTCAACGAGAAATTCAACACCCGGGTGGTGCGCCAGTTCAACGGCCAGCACCTGCAGTTGCCAGGCAAGGTGCCGGATGCCCTTATCAAGATGCGTCGCCACCAGATGAACGCCATTTGGCGGGGCATCTACGAGCGCTTCATGCTGGTCGACCACGCGGTGGGCGCGGGCAAGACCTTCACCGCCATTGCTCGCGCCATGGAGCGCCGCCGCATGGGCCTGTCGCGCAAGCCTATGATCGTGGTGCCCAACCACCTGGTGGAGCAGTGGGAGGCGGACGTGTACCGCCTGTACCCGGGCGCCAAGGTGCTCGCCGCCGGCAAGAAGGACTTCGAGGCCAAGCGCCGCCGTCGCCTGTTCGGCAAGATCGCCACGGGCGATTGGGACATTGTGATCGTGCCGCATTCGTCGTTCGGTTTCATCGGCATTGCGCCCGAAACCGAAAGCCGCTACCTGGAGCAGGAAATGGCCCAGGCCCAAGCAGCCATTGAGGACGCCTGGGCACAAGCGCGCGAGGACGGGCAGGACAACGGCCGCCGCAAGCCGTTCAACGTCAAGGAGGCCGAGCGCTTGGCCGAGAAAATCCAGGGGCGCATGGATCGGCTGGCCGAAGGCGTGCGCGACCGCCTGCTGACTTTCGAGCAGCTGGGCGTGGATGACATGAGCGTGGACGAGGCCCACGAGTTCAAAAACCTCTACTACTCGTCCAACCTGACCGGCGTGCGGGGCATGGGAGACAAGACCGGATCGCGCAAGGCCAACGACCTGTACAACAAGGTGCGCGTGCTGCGCGACCATCCCACCGGCAGCGTCACATTCCTGACGGGCACTCCCATCAGCAACAGCGCGGTCGAGATGTTCACCATGCTGCGTTACCTGGCTGCCGACTCGCTGCAGGAAATGGGCCTGACCCACTTCGACGCCTTCCGCGCCCAGTTCGTGGAGGCCACCCCAGCGTTTGAGCCCACGGAATCGGGCCGCCTCAAGCAGGTGACGCGACTGGGCCGCACCTGGTCGAACATGCGTTCGCTGATGGACCTCTATTACCAGACCACGGACGCCGTGAGCCTGGAGGACATCAAGCGCTTCTACGCCGAGGACAACAACGGTGCGGCCTTCCCGGTGCCCAAGATCGCCGGGGGCAAGGACCGCCAGCTTGTACCGATCAAGCCGACGCCCGCCCAAGATGCGGAGCTGAAAGCCGTGATGGCCAGCTTCGACGGGCTGGACGACATCCAAGACCCCTACGAGCGCAACGCTGAGCGCCTGCGCCTGATGGACCGTGCCCGCAAGCTGTCCCTGGACATTCGGGCCGTGGACCCGCGCAGCGCCAGCCAGGAAGAAGGCGGCAAGCTGCAGGTGGTGGCCGAGAACATCAAACGCATCTATGACAAGTGGACGCCCGACCTGGGCACGCAGCTGGTGTTTCTGGATCGCTCGGTGCCCAAGGCCAAGGGCGACGACAAGATCCTCAAGGAGTACGACGACCTGGTGGCCAAGCGCTCCGAGGCTCTGCGCGTGGACGACCAAGAGGCCTTCGATGAAGCGCAGGAGGCGCTGGACCGCTACGACGCCAACGAGATAGCAGAGCTGCGGCTGGCGCAGTCTTCGCCTTGGAGCGCCTACCAGCAGATCAAGAACAACCTGATCGCCGCAGGTATCCCTGCCGAGGAAATCCGCTTTGTGCAGGAGGCGAACAACGATGAGCAGAAGGCGGCTCTGTTCGATGCGGTCAACGGCGGCAAGGTGCGCGTGCTGCTGGGCTCCACCCCGCGCATGGGCGCCGGCACCAACGTGCAGCAGCGCATCGTGGCGCTTCACCATGTGGATGTGACCTGGAAGCCCAGCGACATCGAGCAGCGCGAGGGCCGGGCCATCCGCCAGGGCAACAAGCTGCTGGAGAAGTACGGCGAGGACTTCGAGGTGGAGCTGCTGGCCTATGCCACCGAGCGCACGGTAGACGCCAAGATGTGGGACTTGAACGCCACCAAGCTGCGCACCATCAACGGTATCCGCAAGTACGACGGCGCTTTCTCGATGGAGTTTGACGACGAGGAAGCCGTGGGCATGGCCGAAATGGCCGCGCTGGCATCGGGCAACCCCATGCTGCTGGAGCGCGTCAAGGTGGAGTCCGAGATCCAGACGCTGGAGCTGCAGGAGCGCGCGCACCGCCGCAAGATGTGGAGCGTTGAGGACGAGCTGCAGGCCGCCCGCAACGCCATTGCGCGCAACCCCGAGCGCATCGAGGCGGCCAACCAGCGCCGCGAGCAGGCCGAGCAGGCTCTGGGCGCGCTGGAAGCCGAAGCGGCCAGCCGCAGCGTGACGGTCGAGGGCCAGGCCTACAGCACTGTCCGCGATGCCTTTGCGGCTGCCGAGGAATCCATCAAGGCGCAGCAAGGCGGAAACGACAAGGCGCGCTACGCGCTGACCATCGACGGCAAGCGCGTGACCACCAAGGAAGCGGTGTCCGACCAGATCACGGGCGCCCTGGGCGACGTGGACTCATTCGCCGCGACCGTGGGGGGCAAGACCTTCACCCAGCGCACTGCCGCCGCCCGCGAGGTGGCCGAGCGCATGAACAAGGCCATGAAAGGTCAGACCGAGCTGTCCAATCTGCCGGTGGGGCAGATGCTGGGCTATGACCTGGTGGCCGACTTCCTGCCCATGCAGCTCAAGGACGGCACCACGGTTCACGAGCCGAGCCTGACCCTGATGGATGGCGACCGTACTGTCGCCAGCCACTCGGGCAACGTGCAGGCCGGCGAGCTGTCGGGGACCAACCTGCGCGGACTGCTGCAGTCGCTGGCCAACGACATCCACCGCAACGCCCGCAGCAACGAGGCTGAATACCTGGCCCAGGGCCTCGAGCGCGCCAAGCGCGACCTCCCGGGGCTCGAAGCGCGCAAGGGTGAGGGCTTCCCCAAGGCTCAGGAGCTGGGCGACAAGCGCAAGCGCCTGGCCGAGCTGGTGTCGCTGCTGGAAGGCAAGGCCACGGCACAGCCCACCACTGAAGCTCAGGCAGAAGGCCTCGACGGGCAAGATGATGCGCATGCGGGTGCAGCACTTCGCAATGGCGCAGGCACGGCGACAGACAGGGCACTGATGGACATGGTGCGCGAGGGTAAACCGGCACAGGATCTGCTGCAGCTGATCGCCGGCACGTCAAAAAGCCGGTTCAACAAGCAGGTCGCGCGCCTGCTGACCAAGGCCAAGGTGTCGCCCAACGTGGTGCTGGAGGCTGGAGCCCTGGGCGGTGATGGCAATTTCACCTTCTTGGCCCGGTACCGCCGCAGCAATGACACCATTGGGTTGACTGCTGGCGCACAGGCCCAGGCCGAGCAGATCCTGCTGCACGAGATGATCCATGCGGCTACGCTGAAAGCGCTCGATCGCAAAGGCGTGGCATCCCTGCAGATGCGCAAGCTCTATGAGCACGTCAAGAAGCAGGGCGGCGCCAATGGCACCTACGGCATGAAGAACGTGGGCGAGTTCGTTGCCGAAGCGTTCACCAACCCCGAGTTCCAACGCCAGCTCAAGCAAATGAGCGCTCCATCGGGCAACGTGCTCAAGAGCGCATGGGATTCGCTGGTGCGTATCCTGCACACTATCTTGGGCCTACCGGTGGACTCCACCAACGCGCTGTCGCAGGCACTGACCCTGGGAGTTGAGGTGATGCGCGAGAACGTGGCGCTGCGCCGACGTATGGCGTCCTTAGACAAGATTGCTGGCGATCAACAGGGACCTTCGTCAACCAGAGAATCAGTCGGAGCCAAGAATACTGACATACGCTATCGCACCGAGAATGCTGGTCAGAGCGATCAGCGCGTAGACAAAGGCTTTACGGTTGCGCAAGCGGAGGGGATTATTCAAGGATTGCGCAAACGCTCCCCTTTCCTCCAGGGTGTGCAAGTCGTTCTCGACCCCTCCCAGGTGCCCGAGATCGCGAGCAACTGGGACCCGAGCATCCAGGCCATTCCAAAGGGTGCCACGCTTAGCACCGGCGAAGTCTATATCTTTGCCGGCGGTCATTCCTCCAAGCTCGACCTTATCCAGACCGTTTTTCATGAGCTATTCCATTCTGGTGCGCTCCGCCTCGGTGACGGGAACGTGCACTACAACACGATGGTTCAAATGGCTAAATCTGACCCCCGCGTGGAGCAAGGGGCCAGGGCTTGGCGTGAAACAGAAGTGGGCCGGGCTCAAATGGAAGCGATCCGTGATGCAAATCCTGGTAAAACCGACAACTGGGTCACGCAGCTGCATTATGCAGTTTCGGTAGAGGAATCATTGGCGGAAATCTCGGAAGACCTGACGCGCAATCGAATGGTGGGCACAAGGCGCACAGTGCTGGTTCGCCGCTTGTCCGTGGCGCTGTCCCGCATTGCAGACTCGCTTGGCTTCCATGGGCTGGCCGCGCACATCCGCTCTCTGAATCTGACCCAGACTGAACGTTTCGTTCTGGACACCATCAGTATGGCCTCGCCGGGCAATACCACCCCATTCAATGGGCCGGCCAATGGTCCTGCAGTTCGCTACCGGGCAACTGCCACAGAAAAAAATGACGGTTTGGGGGCAGCTGCTACCGCAATCAAGGACGGAGCCATGGCCTACGTGCACGACGCCATGAGCCAGGCGCCCGGCACCGTCCACTGGTGGCACAAGACTGTGGGCACCATGAACAACCTGGCCGAGCGCAATCCCGCGTTCAAGCCGGTGTTCGATGCCGCCCAGCAGTTCACCGACGACGTTTCAAGCCTGGCGAATGACGTGGCCAACCTTGCCCCGCGTCTGATCCCGCGCCTGGAAACCGTTGGTGACCTCAAATTCTGGGGCAAGGATGCCCGCAAGCCCATCAGCGGGGAGGACAACACCGCGATCGCCAAACCGCTTTTCGAGGGCACGCTGATGTGGACCCGCGACATCCATGGCAAGCCGGTGACCGTGGACGCGCTGGAAAAGGAGACTGACACCTGGGACACCAGCACCAAGGAGCACTACCTGATCGCTACCAAGGAGCTGAGCGCTGCTCAGGCGCGCGCCTGGCAGGGCCTGCCGCTGGCGCAGTACGAGAAGCTGGTGACGGACGCCTTCAAGAACAAGGTGCTCAAGCCCGGCATTCGCTGGACGGACGCCGAGCTGCGCAGCATGTTCAAGCTGACCGACGGCCAGCTGAGCCTGTTCAAGGAGGCGCGCTCCACCATCGACGCCAGCATCGACACGACGGCGCGGGCCGACATGATGCGCATGATCGGCGAGGAGTACCGCGACATGCGTGAGGCAGTGATGGAGGCCCCCACGCTGGATGACGCGCTGACCCTGGTGACGCGCACCCTGCAGGATGAAGCCAATGCCAACCCCGACAACAGCGCCCGGCTGATGGAGCTGCACAACTCGGTGGTGACCGGAGCCACCAAGGCGCGCGACCTGGTCGACAAGGGCTATGCACCGTTGTCCCGCTTTGGTGAGTACAAGGTATGGGTACGTGGCAAGGATGGTGAAAGCCTGTACTTTGGGCTTTTTGAATCTGCTCGGGAAGCTGCCGCTATGAAGGTGAACATGGAGGAAATGTATGGCAAGGAGCCGGGCGTATCCATAGAACAGGGCACCATCTCGAAACATGAGTACAAGCTACTTGCTGGCGTGACGCCTGAAAGCCTGGAGGCCTTCGGCACCATGCTCGGCCTGGACACGAAAGGCAACGAAGCCAAGGACTCGGCATTCCAGGAATACATCCGCCGCACTAAAAACAACCATTCGGCCCTCAAGCGCCTAATCCACCGTAAGGGCATTGCAGGTTACAGCCAGGACGTGGGCCGCGTGCTGGCCTCCTTCGTCTACAGCAATGCACGCCAGGGTGCTGGCGCATTGAACGCGGGCATTATGGAGAAGGCCATCGAAGAGATCCCCAAGCAGGAAGGGCAGCTTCGGGACGTGGCCATCGGTTTGCGCTCCTATATCCAGGATCCCCAGGAGGAAGGCCAGGCCGTGCGCGGCTTCTTGTTCGCACAGTACCTGGGGGGCTCCGTGGCCTCGGCCGTGGTCAACATGCTGCAGCCGGTGCAGATCACCTTCCCGTGGCTCAGCCAGTACGGCGGCGTCAAGCAGGCGGGTGCGCAGCTCACCCGGGCTTTCAAGGACATGGCCACGGTGGGCAAAACCTACGAGCCAGATCTGGCGAAGGCCTTGAAGCGGGCAGAGGACGAGGGCACGGTGAGCCCCCAGGAAATCCACCAGCTGATGGCGCAGGCCCGGGGCGAGGCCAGCCTGCGCGCTGGCGACGGCACCGCGCTGGGTAACGCTCGGGCAACTGCCAGCAACGCCTGGCGCCGCACGGTGGTGGCCTGGGGGCAGCCGTTCGCCTGGGCCGAGCAGCTCAACCGCCGCTCTACCTTCATTGCGGCCTACCGGATCGCGGTGGCCGAGAAGATGGCCGACCCCGACGCTTTTGCGGCAAAAGCCGTAAAAGAAACACAATTTCAATATAGTAAGTCAAATAAAATGCGCTGGGGCCGAGGCGCCATCGGCGGAACGCTGATGACTTTCAAGTCCTACTCGGTGAGCTACCTGGAGCTGATGGGCCGTATGTGGAACGCCGGTACGCCCGGCTCGCAGCAGCGCGCGGAGTCCCGCAAGGCACTGGTGCTGATGGTGGCCATGCTGGCGCTGATGGGCGGCGCCGGTGGCCTGCCGTTCGTCGAGGACGTCGAGGATCTGGTCAACGGCCTCATGAACAAGATGGGCTACAACTGGGACAGCAAGCAAGCGCGCAAGCAGTTCCTGCAGCAGGTGATTGGCCAGGCTGGCGCCGAGTTCATCAACAGCGGTATCTCGGGCCTGCCTGGCATGCCGATCGACGTGGCCGGCCGCCTGGGTATGGGCAACCTCATCCCCGGTACCGGCTTGGTCGGTCCACAGACTGACAAGAGCCGAGATCTGCTGGAGCTTGTTGGGCCAGCTGGTGATTTTGCGAAACGCATCTTCAATGCCGCTGGCATGGCTCTGGGCGGTTCCGTGGGTAGCGCAGCTCTGGAGGCGTCTCCCGGCGCTGTGCGTAATGCGGTCAAGGGTGTCGATATGGCCACCAGCGGCATGTACAAGGACGGCCGTGGCTACAAGGTCATCGACACGAACCTGGGTGAGGCACTGTCCAAGTTCATCGGGTTCCAGCCGCGCGCTGTGGCAGACGTGCAGGAGGCCAATGGCGCGATGCAGAAAAGCCGCAGCTTCTATACCCTGCAAAGTTCCGAGATCAAGGCTCAGTGGGCTGATGCACTGTTTCGCAAGGATGACGCCGCGCTGGAGAGCGTGCGCGAGCGCCTGGCCAGCTGGAACCGCAAGAACCCGGATATGCCCATAGTTGTGAAGATCCCTGAAATCATGAAGAAGGTCCGCGAAATGGGCAAGGACAAGCAGCAGCGTATTGCCGACACCGCACCCAAGGCGCTGCGCCAACAGATGCGGGAAATGGCGCAGGAGACGAACCGCTGACACCTAAAAATCGACTGCGAAAAACGCCATGACGCTGGTAAAGCAAGATGAGGGCCAAGTTCACAGGGTAGTTGCTAGGTCGCTTTAGCGCATCGATGATCTGGCTGTCGGTGAAACGAGATTTCTTCGTGGTAGAGATTCTTCTGTGAGAGCCTCTACTTCTCAGCACACTGGAATTGCGGGGGATGACCCTGGCATCTGCTAAGCTTATAAATGCAACAAAAGATTATGGAGGTGTTGGGATGGAGCCCAAGGGACGCGGTGGATGGCTTGCTGTACTGCTTTTTTCGTTGATTTTCTCAACTCTTTATGTAATTTCTGGAAACTTGGTTCCTATTGCCGAAGCTGAGCAGCGTGGTGTTGTTTGGCCGAATGGATTCAAGCCAGTGTTTTACCTTTCGGTTCTGCTGTCGGCTGGTGTCATTGCCACTGCTGCTTGGATGTTGATAAAGCATGATGAGTGGTACTCGGTGAATATTGCGATTAGGTGCATGTGGATTGGTGCGCTAGCTTCTATTTTTGTACCGGCTTTCGTTCTGGCTAGATACATTCCAGGCACGGATGTATCTGGCGAAGTAGTGCGAGGAACGTTTAGTAGCTTGTTCTGGCTAATCGTTTGGACACTGTATCTTCTAAAATCCAAGCGAGTTAGGAACACCTATTCAAAGGGGGCTCCGTACCTTTATAGTGGTAGTAGCAGAGCCGAATCTTCAACGCAAAATATTGTTGAGTCTCAGCAAGCTCCAGAAGAGACAGAAAAAGCAAGCCCTGTACAGCCGCCAACATCTGCACAAGTATCCCCGGCTCTAGCCCAGGAGGCCCAACCTCACCGAGCAGCGGTGACGCTTAAATTCACCATGTTTCGCGCTGATGCTGATGGTAAGTGGTATTGGGTCCTGCAGGAGACGGTGGAAGGCAGGACGATTTGCCGATCATCAGGCAAGGCAAGTCGTAGCGAGTGCCTTAAAGATATTGGTTTGCTGCGTACAGGAGCCACCGACGCCACTATCTGGGACAAAACCGCCAACGAGTTTGTGATGGGTCAATAGCCTGTGCACAGTGTTTAAAGCCAGCAGTACAGGGAGGCGGAGGGGCTCCCCGGTATAGGGTTAGACGGCAGAGGCATGCCCCGCAAAACTGCGAGGCATGAAGAAACACCTCGCATCCCTGCTGGCGCTCTTGGGCATTCATCAGCACCTGAGCGCCGAGCAAAAGCAAGACATCGCTGGCGCTGCCTTGTCGGTAAGCCCTGGCGCTGCCGCAACAGGTGTGTTCAAGGTTTGGGGGCTACCACTGAGCGATTGGCTTGTGGTGGCCTCGCTTGCGTTCATAGCACTGCAGGCCGGTTATTTGGTCTGGAAGTGGCGCAGCGACTACGAGCGCGCCCAACGTCGCCGCGCTGACCGTGAGCGGCTGATGGCGATGGCCAAGGTTCCCGTCGAGCCTGACACCGACCTGGGCCATCTATGACAAGCCGGGGCAAAGTCTGGGGCAGCCTGAGCGCGCTTGTCGCTGCTGTGGTGGTGGGCGTGCTGGGCGTTGAAGGCGGCTACGTCAATGACGCCAACGATGCAGGCGGCGAGACAAACCACGGCATCACCGTGGCAGTGGCGCGCGACAACGGCTACACCGGCCCGATGTCGAGCATGCCGGTGGAGAAGGCCATCGACATCTACGCCGAGTCGTACATCAAGGGGCCAAAGTTTGACCAGGTGCTGGCGCTTTCGCCTGCAGTGGGCACCAAGCTGACCGACATCGGGGTGAACGCCGGGCCAGGCCGCGCCGCGCGCTGGCTGCAGCAGTCCCTCAACGACCTGAGCCGTGGTGGCCGGGACTTCACCATGGTGGCCACCGATGGTGACATTGGTGCCCGCACGCTGGCCGCCTATGCCGCGCTGGAAAAGCGCCGGGGCCGGGTGAAGGCCTGCGAGCTGACGATCAAGCTGCTCGATGGCTACCAGGCCGCCCACTACTCCGCGCTTGCCAAGAGTGCCTCCAATGCCAGCTTCATGGTCGGATGGGTGGATCACCGGTTGGGCAATGTGCCGCTGGACCGTTGCGCCGAAAAGGTGGCGGGGGTGGTGGGGTGAGCCTCGCAACCATCACCCATGGCGCCGTGGCCATCTTGGCAGGCCTGCTGGTCTGGTTCTTCCAGGAGGCCCGCTTGGGTGCTGACCTGGCCGACGAGCGCCTGCAGGCGGGTCAGTTCCGCGAACAGGTCACCAGCGAGCGCAGCGCGGCCGACAAGCGCGTAGCCAAGGCCAGCGCCAGCGCGGCCGAAAAATACCAAGGAGCCCTGAATGCATCCCTCAAACGTGAGGCGCTGCAGCGCCTGGAGCTTGATGGCCTGCGCCGCGTCAATGACGGCCTGCGCGACCAAAACGCCGATGCCGCCCGCCGACTTGCCGCTGCTCCCCCCGCCGCCGTCCTTGAGTACGCCACTGCCCTCGGAGTCGTATTTGAAGACTGCCGCGCAGCGTATGGCGATATGGCAGCAAAGGCTGCAGGCCACGCAAGTGATGTCGTCACCGCCCACGACGCCTGGCCCAACTTCACCCCAGTGAAGGAATAGGGCATGGCCGCACAACGCCCAATGCCCCTCTACCAGTCCCGCAGCACAGTGCGGGCGCTCAAGATCAAAGCCGTCACCTACAGCCGCGAGCCCCTGGAGGGCGTGCCGCGCGGCGAAGCCTTCATCACGCCGGCCGATGGGCGCTATGCGCCCTTCTGGGTCAATGAGCCCTGGGCCATGAAGAACCGCCCCCAGCCGGGCGGCTATTTCGTGGTTCACCCAGACGGCCACCAATCTTTCTCACCCGCTGGCGCTTTTGAAAGCGGCCACTCACCTGTTTAAGCCATCTGGCCCGCGCCGGCCGGCTGCCGGATTGTTAGGAGAGACGATGACCTTTCTGAAAAAGCATTGGCAGATCGCTGCCGCCTTGGCGCTGATCGCCTTCATGTTCTTCTTTGGCTGGCGCCTGTTCGGCGCGGCTGCCAAAGC
Source organism: Comamonas sp. SY3 (assembly GCF_041730275.1). Taxonomy (NCBI): domain Bacteria; kingdom Pseudomonadati; phylum Pseudomonadota; class Betaproteobacteria; order Burkholderiales; family Comamonadaceae; genus Comamonas; species Comamonas sp. SY3. The sequence continues at coordinate 57,756 of NZ_JBGTYN010000002.1, forward strand.
CATCGATCTGGGCGCCTTTGTGGTGCTGGGTGTGGGGCTGCTGCTGGTCCCCATCGCCGGCATGGGCGACGAGATTCTGCGCAAGCTCAAGGAGCAGGCCACGACCGTGACGAACGAGACGACCAAGGGGGTCGCTTCGGTGTCGTGGCCGAGCCCGCGAACGCACCGGCAAGAACTTGAGCTGGCTCTGGTCGGGCGCATGGGGGATCTGCCGCTTTGTGATCCAGCCATGGCGGGCAATCACGTCAAGACGATGCTGGATGCCCTGGAGGCTCCATCAACTGCAGCGTTAGCCGATGGCATCTTGAGCAGCTCCGGCTGCAAGGATGTGGACACCATCAAGCTGCCGGTGGTCGATGCTGGCGCCGATGCGCAGGAGCGCGAGATTCAAGCCAAGGGCTTGACCGCGCCGCGCGTGACCAAGGAAGACATCGAGGCTGAGATTACCCACGAGCACTATTTCACTGCAGCGCAGGGCGCGAATCACCCTGATGCGCACAACCCGCGTGACCATGGCGACGTGACTGCCAGCCTGGGCCGCCTGACCTTCTGCGTGCTCAAGCTGAAAAACGGCTTCACCGTCACGGGCGAGTCTGCGTGCGTGAGCGCCGAGAACTTTGATGCCCAGATCGGCCGCGACATCGCCCGCGCCAACGCCGTCGAGAAAATGTGGCTTCTGCTGGGCTTCCGCTTGGCCGACAAGCTGGCCGCCAGTTGATCGCCCAGCGCCAGCAGCAAAGCCCGCTACGGCGGGCTTTTTCGTACCTAAACCAGGCGCTGGTTCAGCACCTCGCAATGGGAATTTCGTCGATGTTGGTGGTGTAGCGGGGCGTGCGCCGCTCCTGACGCATGCGCCATCCGGCTTCATCCTGCGAGGCAAGGCCCGTGCTGGCAACGTGCACCGTGCCTTTGCCGAAGCGGCCGTTCACCCGATCCATGGCCTCCATGAGGCGGCTTTGATCCCGGCCAACGTCTGCGGCGGCGAGCAGGTCGTGCTGCTCATGGCGGCTTTCGGCAAGGTCCATCAGCATCACGCCGGCCTTGGCCAGGCGGAATCCAGGCTGGTAGATAGAGCGCATGCCGCCCAGCGCGGCGCGCACCAGTGCTTTTGTGTCGGAGGTGGGGGGAACGAGTTGGGTGGTGGTCTGCCCGTAGAACCTGGGCCCCGGCCGGAAGGGTGAGGTATGGGCGAAGACGTGCAGGGCGCCGGCGCGCAGATCCTGCTTGCGCAGCTTCTCGGCCGCGCGCGTGGCGAACTCGCTGACGGCTTCGAGCAGGGGCTCGAGCTCATTGATGCCATGGCCAAAGCTGCGCGTGCACGCAATCTGCTTCTTGGGCGGCGGTGCCAGCTCCATCGGTATGCAGCTGATGCCCTGCAGCTCGCGGACGGTGCGCTCGAGCACGACACCCCAGTTGCTGCGCACCATGGGCCCCGGCATGCGGGAGACATCAAGCGCGGTGACTATGCCGCGCTCTGCCAGCTGTACAGCGATCCGCCGGCCGATACCCCAGACATCGCCGGCCATGGTCCGGCGGAGCACATCCTCACGCATGGCGGGCGTCATCTCCTGCCAGTTGCATACGCGGGCCAGCTCAGCCGGGTAGCTGCCGGGCTTGCGCTCTGAATCTTTGGCCACATGGTTGCACAGCTTGGCCAGGGTCTTGGTAGGGGCCAGGCCGACGCAGCAGGGTATGCCAACCCATTGCAGGATGCGAGCACGCACTGACCAAGCCCGGCGGGTCAGGTCGCGCACACCGGCCAGGTCGCCGATGAATGATTCGTCGATGGAATAGATCTCCTGCCGGGGCCCCAGGCCGGCGGCCAGCGTCATCATGCGGTCGCTCATGTCGCCGTACAGCTCGAAGTTGGCCGACAGGCAAACCAACCCCTTGAGCTCGACCAGGTGCTGCAGCTGGAAGAAGGGCTGGCCCATCTTGACACCCAAGGCTTTGGCCTCATCCGATCGGGCGATGGCGCATCCGTCGTTGTTGCTCAGGACCACCACTGGCAGGCCCTGCAAGCTCGGCCGGAATACCCGCTCACAACTCACATAGAAGTTGTTGCCGTCGATGAGTGCATACATGGCTGCCTCACGCGAAGATCTTGATGCAGCTGGTGACCACGCCCCAGATCTCCAGGCTCTGGCCTTCCTTGGGTGTGATGTCTGGATAGGTGGGGTTGCCGGCCTTCAGCTTGACCATGCCGGCGGCCTTGAACAGCTTCTTGACCGTGAACTCCCCCTCGATCACGGCCACCACGATGCACCCGTGGCGGGCCTGGAGCGCCCGGTCGACCGCGACCAGGTCGCCATCATCGATGCCGAACTCGCGCATGGACGGTCCGGCCACCCGCAGCAGGTAGGTGGCCTGCGGGTGCTTGACGAGCAGCGCGCCAATGTCCAACCGGGTGACCGCGAAGTCTTCAGCAGGCGACGGGAAGCCAGCGCGCACAGACCCTTCGGCCCGCAGAATGGATAGCGGGGCAGCAGACACCAGGATGGGTGTGTTGGGGTGCAAAATACTGTGCATACATACAGTATATGCGATGCCGCCGCAGAAAGTGAAACGCCCGCAGGGCGGGCGTTTTAGGGGGGTTAGGAGCGCAGCGGGTCAGCAGTGGCGTCTGACTGGCGGTCGGTATTGTAAGCCCTTGAATTTTCTTGGATCAATTCGATCTTGTAGCCATCAGGATCGGTCACAAAAGCGATCACCGTGGTGCCGCCTTTCACAGGGCCGGCTTCGCGGGTGACATTGCCGCCATTGGCCTTGATCTTTTCGCAAGCGGCGTAAGCATCAGGCACGCCCAGCGCGATATGGCCATAGGCCGTGCCCAGGTCATAGCTCTCGGTGCCCCAGTTGTAGGTCAGCTCGATCTCGGCCTGGCCGGGGTTGCCGCCGTCATAGCCGACAAAGGCCAGCGAATACTTGTATTCGGGGTTTTCTGAGGTGCGCAGCAGGCGCATGCCCAGCACCTGGGTGTAGAAATCGATGGAGCGCTGGAGATTGCCAACGCGCAGCATGGTGTGCAAAAGACGCATGGGGTTTTCTTTCTTGTAAAGGCAGCGGCAGCGCTTGGCCGCCGCAGGGAAGAGGGCCGACCTTGTCGGTCTGTCCGGAACCATCTGAGTGTAGCGCTGCAACCAGCCGAGCCGCAGCCCACAAAGCACAACCCCTGCACGGGGCAGGGGTTGGAAGCAGAAGCGAGGCGGCGAGAATTACTCGACCTTCGCCTTTTCCCGCAGCTCTTGCTGGTACTTCTGGATTTGTTGCTGGCGCAGTTGCTGCTCGATCTGGGGTTTGACTTCCTCGAACTTGGGCAGCTGTGCTTCACGCACATCGTCCACGCGGATGATGTGGTAGCCGAACTGGGTCTTGACGGGGGTGTCCGTCATCTGGCCCTTCTTCAGCTTGGTCATGGCCTCGGAGAACTCAGGCACGTAGTTGGCTGCATTGCCCCAGTCCAGATCGCCACCGCGCTGGCCCGATCCAGGATCCTTGGATTCCTTCTTGGCCAGGTCTTCGAACTTGGCACCCTTCTTGATTTGGGCGATCAGCGCCTTGGCCTTGTCTTCGCTGTCCACCAGGATGTGGAAGGCATGGTATTCCTTGCCTTGGTTGGTGGCGACAAACTTGTCGTACTCGGCCTTGGCGGCAGCGTCAGAAATGGGGTGCGCCTTTTCGTAAGCGGCGAACAACTCCTGGGTCAGGATGCCTTGGCGAGCCAGCTCGACCTGGCCCTTGAAGGACTCGGTCGCATCCAGGCCTTGGGCCTTGGCAGCCTGGGCATAGATTTCGCGCTCGATGATGGCTTCCTTGATCTGGCCTTCTTGCTCGGCACTCACAGGGCGGCCGCTGCGTTCCATTTGTTCCTTGAAGGTCTTCAGCAGAGACGAAGGCACGGGCTTGCCATTGACAACGCCAATGTTCTGGGCCACTGCGGGCAGCGCGGCTGAACCAAGCAGGGCAGCTGCAACCAGACCGGACAAGAGCTGTTTTTTCATGCGAAATCCAAATTGTTTATCTGTGAAGGAAATATACACCAGTGATTTCATTGTTTTGGTGTATTCAGGACTTCAATGGCAAGGGCATGTAAACCCGCGTCAATGAATGCTTGGAGCGCATCATACACAAGCCGGTGCTGGGCAATGCGTGATGTGCCAGTAAATAAGGGTGAAGCGATGCGCAACCGAAAATGGGTGCCAAAACCGCTGCCATTGGCACCGGCATGGCCGGCGTGCAGACCGCTTTCATCGATCACCTCCAACTGGGTGGGTGAGAGTTTGTCGCGCAGCACCGCTTCAATGGCGGTGGCGGTAATGTCCTGGGCTTGCATAGAGGAAAGGCAAAGATGGGCGCGGGTGTGTCAGCGGCAGCCATAGCGTTCAGCGCGATGCGCTGCCGGCCAGCGCCCGCGGTTGTCAGGGCTGGTCTTCCGGGTTGTGCTGGATGTGGCGGCTCAGGTACATGGCCTGGCCGAGCACGAAGACCAGCATCAGGCCCAGACCACCGAACATCTTGAAGGTGACCCAGGTGTCCAGGTCAAACTGGTAGGCCACCCAGATGTTGATGATGCCCATGACGGTGAAAAAAATGGCCCAGCTGTAGTTGACCGTGTTCCAGACAGGCTGGGGCAGTTGCACCTGCGAGGACATCAGCTTTTGCATCAGGTTGCGGTTGAAGAACCACTGGCCGCCCAGCAAAACGGCTGCCATCACCCAGTACAAGACGGTGGGCTTCCACTTGATGAAGGCTTCGTCGTGAAAGAGCAGCGTGGCACCGCCAAACACCACGATCACGCCCAGGCTGATCCACTGCATCGGCTCCACCTTGCCGACCTTGAAATGCAGGTAGGCAATTTGCGCAATGGTCGCAGCAATGGCCACCCCGGTGGCCACGAACACCCCCCAGACCTTGAACGCTGCGAAAAACAGCAGGATGGGGAAAAAATCAATCAAAAATTTCATATCAGGCGATGCGGGCTGTGCACGGCGTAGCTGAAAGCGGAGCACGATGCGGACAAGAAGGCAGGGCTTTGGTGCTTGTGTTTTGTTGAGTAGCGCGTCTGCGGGCAAGCCGCCAATGATACGCGAGCGGTTTTGCCGCCAGCTTAAGCTGGACTGAAGCCCCCGCCACGCTTTGCAGCGCTGTCAGAGCGCGTGCTGCTGCCAAAGTTCCACACCGCGCAAGCGCAAGCCACAGGCGCCTGCTGCGCCCTGGGGTCATTCCTGCTTTTCAAAGTCCAGCGCGGCCGAGTTCATGCAGTAGCGCAGGCCGGTAGGCTGGGGGCCGTCCGGGAACACGTGGCCCAGATGGGCACCGCACTGGGCGCAGACCGTCTCGACCCGCACCATGCCATGGCTGCGGTCCACGTTTTCCTGGATTGCGCCGGGAATGGCTTCGGAGAAGCTGGGCCAGCCACAGCCAGCATCAAACTTGGTGCCGCTGTCAAACAGCTTGGCACCGCAACAGATGCAGTGGTAGCTGCCATCAGCCCAGTGGGCCTCGTACTTGCCGGTAAACGGGCGTTCGGTAGCGGCATGCCGGGTGACCTGGTAGGCCACTGGTTCGGCGTGTTTGGATGCGAGTTCGGCCTGCCATTGGGCATCCGATTTTTGGACAGGAAAGCTCATGATGAACAGCTGATTTCGATATGTTGCGCCCAGTCGGGCGGGAGGGCGGCCATGTCTTCGCAGCCCGGATGCTCCGCATATGGTGTCGCCAGCACGGTTTGCAAGCGGGCAAACGGTGCCCAGTCGCCCTGCTGGGCGGCGGTAATGGCTTGCTGGCCCAGGTGGTTGCGCAGCACATAGCGGGGATTGGCGGCAAACATGCGTGCGGCGGTGGCCGCCGCATCGCCGGGCTGCAGCAGCGCCTGGTACTGCTCACGCCAGGTCTCAAACGCGGCATCGCCATCGAACCAATGGGCCAGCGCCGGCAGGCTGTCATCGGCCACCGCTTGCGACAGCGCGCGCCAGAACAGGCTGTAGTCGGTGCGGTGCTGCTGCATCAGCGCCAGCAAGGGGTTGACCACGCCGGCCACGGCTTCGGGCGCCGTGCTGTGGGCAGGGTCAAGGCCCAGCTTGGCGCCCAGCGCGCGCTGCATCGCAGGCTCCAGCGCGGTTTTGTAGCGCTCCAACGCGGCCAGGGTGGTGGCTTCGTCGCCGATCAACGGCAGCAGCGCCTGGCCCAGGCAGAACAGGTTCCAGTACGCCACCTGCGGCTGGCGGGCAAAGGCATAGCGGCCGCCGGTATCGCTGTGGTTGCAGATGTGGTTGGCGTCGTAGTGGTCCAGAAACTGGAAGGGGCCGTAGTCGATCGTCAGGCCCAGGATGCTCATGTTGTCGGTGTTCATCACGCCATGGCAAAAGCCATGGGCCTGCCACAGCGCAATCATGCGTGCGGTGCGCTCGGCCACCTCAGCCAAAAACGCGGCATAGCGCTCGGCGCTGCCGCTGGCGTGTTGGGCAACATCCGGCATGTAGCGCTCCACCACATAGTCCGCCAGCTTGCGCAGGCTGTCCTGGTCATCGCGGGCCGCAAAATGCTCAAAATGGCCAAAGCGCACAAAACTGGGTGCTACGCGGGCGACGACGGCAGCGGTTTCCACGGTCTCGCGGTAAATCGGCTGCGGCGAGGTCACCAGCGACAGCGCTCGCGTGGTCGGCACGCCCAGGCCATGCATCGCTTCGCTGCACAGGTACTCGCGGATCGACGAGCGCAGCACCGCGCGCCCGTCTCCCATGCGGGAATAGGGCGTCTTGCCTGCGCCTTTGAGTTGCAGCTCCAGCCCCTGCGGGGCCGCCGGGGAGCGGATCTCACCCAGCAGTATGGCCCGGCCATCACCCAGCTGCCCGGCCCAGTGGCCAAACTGGTGGCCGCTGTAGACGCTGGCCAGCGCATCCATGCCCGGCAGCAACGCATTGCCGCCCAGCACCTCGGTGGCTTCGCTGCCCCTCAGCCATTCGGGGCGCAGGCCCATCTGCTGGGCGAGCGCGTCATTGCGGGCGTGCATCGCCAGCGCCGGCATCGGTGTGGGCTGCAGACGCGTATAGAAGACCGGGGGCAGACCGGCAAAGCCGTTGTGCCATTGGGCACCGGGCTGCAATGCAGAATCGGCTGCTGCAGGCGTGGATGCGGGGCCTGCGGCGGCAGCCGGGCGGGAAGACATGCTTGAATCCATGCAGCCATTGTCTGCCTTGCGGCTTTCCCCGGGTGGCGCTGTGTCTATATACCAAGTCTGGCTTCTTGGGCCGATCCAGTGCGGCGGCGCAACATTATTTGACCCTGCCCCGGGCGCAAAACCGCCGCACGCTGCGCTTTTGTCTCTGGTGGGCCGGGAGGGCACGGTATTATGTCGGCCTGAGTTCTACCGCTTGGTTCATCAGAAAAGATCCCTGGGCCATCCGGCACTTGCCCGGCATGCCTGGCCAGCCCTGTTTTGCGCGGGCCGGCCGGTGTGCGACAGCGCATCGCAGGTGATTGCCGCCCATCCAAGAGAAAACGAGCACTGTGCGCCTCAATTCCATCAAGCTTGCTGGCTTCAAATCGTTTGCGGAGCCCACCAATTTCATGCTGCCAGGGCAACTGGTGGGCGTGGTCGGCCCCAATGGCTGCGGCAAGTCCAACATCATGGATGCGGTGCGCTGGGTGCTGGGCGAGTCCAAGGCCAGTGAATTGCGCGGCGAGTCGATGCAGGATGTGATCTTCAATGGCACGACGCACCGCAAGCCGGCCAGCCGCTCCAGTGTGGAGCTGGTGTTTGACAACAGCGACCACCGCGCCGGCGGCCAGTGGAGCCAGTACACCGAAATCGCCGTCAAGCGGGTGCTCACGCGCGACGGCAGCAGCAGCTATTTCATCAACAACATGCCGGTGCGCCGGCGCGATGTGCAGGATGTGTTCCTGGGCACCGGCCTGGGCCCGCGTGCCTACGCGATCATCGGCCAGGGCACCATCAGCCGCATCATCGAGTCGCGCCCCGAGGAGCTGCGCCTGTTCCTGGAAGAAGCAGCCGGCGTCTCCAAGTACAAGGAGCGCCGCCGCGAGACCGAAAACCGCCTCAACGACACGCGCGAAAACCTGACCCGGGTCGAAGACATTCTGCGTGAGCTCAATGCCAACCTCGACAAGCTGGAAAAGCAGGCCGAGGTAGCCGCCAAATACAACGCGCTCAATGCCAGCGCCACCCTGAAGCAGCACCAGCTGTGGTTCCTCAAGCGCAGCGATGCCGAGCAAGAGCAGGAGAAGGTGCGCATCGAGGGCCTCAAGGCCGTCAATGACCTGGAGTCGCGCCTGGCCGACCTGCGCCATGTCGAGGCGGACCTGGAAACCATCCGCCAATCGCACTATGCCGCCGGCGACACGGTCAACCAGGCGCAGGGCAAGCTGTACGAAGCCACCGCTGAAGTAGGCCGGTTGGAGGCCGAAATCCGCTATGTCGTCGAAGGCCGCCAGAGGGTGGAGAACCGCCTGGTGCAACTGGCCGAGCAGATTGCGCAGTGGACGATACGCAAGGACGAGTCCGAGGCCGAGCTGGAAAACCTGGCTGGTCAGGGTATGGATGCGGAAGAGCGCGCCGAGATGCTGGCGGCGCAGCTTGAAGAGCAAAACCTGCAACTGCCCGATATGGAGGAAGCGCTGCGCCTGGCCCAGCAGCGCGCCAATGAGCAGCGCAGCTCCGTCACCCAGGTGCAGCAGCAGATCCAGGTGCTGGCCGCCGAGCAGCGCAGCCTGAACGAACAAAGCCGTGGCCTGGAGGTACGCAGCGAGCGCCTGCGCAGCGACCGCAATGCGATGGCCGCGCCCGACGAGACCCGCCTGGCCAACCTGCAGCAGCAAAACGAGGAAGCCGCCGAGGCCGCCGAGATCGCCGAAGGGCGGCTGCTGGAGCTGCAGGACAGTGTGCCCCAGCTCGACGAAGCGCGGCGCAGCAAGCAGCAGCAGGTGAACCAGGAAGGCGCCAAGCAGGCCGATCTGTCGGCGCGGCTCGATGCCCTCAAGGCGCTGCAGGAAAAGGTCAAGACCGACGGCAAGCTGCAGCCCTGGCTGGCCAAGCATGGGCTCGATGGCCTGCAAGGCCTGTGGAGCCGCATCCAGGTGGAGCCGGGCTGGGAAAACGCACTGGAAGCTGCACTGCGCGAGCGGCTGGCGGCATTGGAAGTCAGCCGCTTGGATATGGTGCGCGGATTCTTGGGCGCCGGTGCCCAGGATGCACCGCCGGCGCGCCTGGCCTTTTACAGCGTGCCGCAAGCACCAGCCGCTGCCCCTGCGGGCAAACTGGCGCAGCTGTCCGACCTGCTGCGTGTGCATGATGCCGGCCTGCGTGCCGTGCTGGTCGACTGGCTCTGCGGCTGCTACACCTGCCCGAGCCTGGACGAGGCGCTGGCCCAGCGCAGCCGTCTGCAGGCCGGCGAAACCATTTTTGTGCCGACCGGCCACTCCGTCAGCCTGCACAGCGTGAGCTTTTATGCGCAGGACTCCGAGCAGTCCGGCATGCTGGCACGGGCCCAGGAAATCGAGCATCTGGAAAAGGAGCTGCGCGCCCAATCGCTGATCGGCGAAGAGGCGCGCAACGCGCTGGTGCGTGCCGAGAGCGCCTATGCCGATGCCTCTCAGCGCCTGGTGGCGGTGCGTGCGGAGGCTGCCCAGACCCGCAACCGTGCCCATGAGCTGCAGGTGGAGACCTTGCGCCTGACCCAGTTGGCCGAGCAGGCCCGGGCCCGCGCGGCCCAGATCGATACCGACCTGGGCGAAGTGGTGCAGCAGCTCGAAGAGATCCAGGAGCGCCGGATTGCGGCCGAGGCCCGCTTTGAAGAGCTGGACATGCAGCTGGCCGACAGCCAGGAGCGCCATGCCCAGCTCGATGAAACCGTCTACGAGTCCGAGCGCAAGCTGGCCAGCGCCCGCGAGCAGCTGCGCGCGCTCGAGCGCCAGTCGCAGGAAGCGGTGTTTGGTCAGCGCAGCATGGAAGCGCGCCGCGCCGAGCTCCACCGAACGATGGAAACGGCGATGCAGCAGGCCAAGGCGCTCGGAGACGAACAGCTGCGCGCGCAGGAAGAGCAAAAACGCCTCAATGACGCGGCAGCGCAGGGGGGTCTGCAGGATGCGCTGAACCTCAAGATGGAGCGCGAAAAGGACCTGGCCGCACGCCGCAGCGAATACGATGACCTGACGGCCCGGCTGCGCAGCAGCGATGAGCGCCGCCAGCAGTTTGAGCGCGAGCTGCAGCCGCTGCGCGACCGCATCACCGAGTTCAAGCTCAAGGAGCAGGCCGCGCAACTGGGCCTGGAGCAGTACACGACTTTGCTGCAGGAGGCCCAGGCGGATCTGCAGGTCATCGCCGCGTCGGTCAAGGATGGGCAGGTGCGCCTGACCGGTCTGCAGGGCGACATCGACCGCCTGCACCGCGAGATCGAAGCGCTGGGTGCCGTCAACCTGGCTGCCCTGGATGAGTTGAACCATGCCCGCGAGCGCAAGACCTTCCTCGACTCGCAGATGGAAGACCTGACCCAGGCCATGACGACCCTGGAAGACGCCATCAAGAAGATCGATGCCGAAACCCGGCAACTGCTCTCCGGCACCTTCGACACCGTCAACAGCCACTTCGGCCGCATGTTCCCGGAGCTGTTTGGTGGCGGGCAGGCCAAGCTGATCATCACCGGCGACGAGATTCTGGACTCGGGTGTGCAGGTGATGGCGCAGCCGCCCGGCAAGAAGAACCAGACCATCCACCTGCTCTCTGGCGGCGAGAAAGCGCTGACCGCGATTGCGCTGGTGTTCGCGATCTTCCAGCTCAACCCGGCGCCCTTCTGTCTGCTCGATGAGGTGGACGCGCCGCTGGACGATGCCAACACCGAGCGCTACGCCAAGCTGGTCGCCTCGATGAGCCGGGGCACGCAGTTCCTCTTCATCAGCCACAACAAGATCGCGATGGAGATCGCGCAGCAACTGATTGGTGTGACAATGCAGGAGCAGGGCGTCTCGCGCATTGTGGCTGTGGATATGGAGTCTGCGTTGTCGATGGCGGATTCGGCGTGATAGATTTTTAGAACGAAAACGTATGAGTAATTTTCAACTGGCGTTGGTGATCACCTTTGGGGTCATTCTGGTTTTGTACATCGCCTACAACACCTGGTCGGCGCGCCGCAACGAGCCCAAGAAACCCCGGCCCGAGGAGCCCGGCCAGAGCGGCGACTCCGAGCTGCGCTACGAACCCGGCTTTGATGGCCGTGCCGCATCGGCAGCCACCGGTGACCCGGTCCTCGACGCCCAACTGGGCGGCCAGGGCCCCCGCCTGAGCGGTCACAGCGCCGATGCCTTTGGTGCAGGCGCGGTGGCGCGCAGCGGCAACCCTGGCACCTTTCTGGGCGACCGCCAGCAGATTCTCGATCCCCTCACTGATGCGATTGCCACCATTCATACGGACGGCATTGTCTCGGGCAATGCCGCGATTGCGGCGATGCCCAGCAGCTTTCGCGCAGGCAACAAGGCCTTCAACATCGAGGGCCTGAATGAAACCAGCCAGACCTGGGAGCTGCCGCGCGCCGGTGCCCGCTACACCGGTTTTCAGGCCGGCGTGCAGCTGGCCAACCGCCATGGCCCGATGAACGAGATCGAGTTTTCCGAATTCGTCACCAAGGTCCAGCAGTTTGCCGACAGTATCGGTGCGGCGTACGACACGCCCGACATGCTGCAGGAAGTGGCCCGCGCCCGCGAGCTCGACGCCTTTGCGAGCGAGCATGATGCGCAGCTGGCCTTCATGCTGCGCGCCAAGCGCGCCTCCTGGAGTCCCGGCTATGTGGCCCAGGTGGCGGCCAAGCATGGCTTTGTGCCGGCAGGCCCTGGCCGCATGGTGATGCCCTCGGGCATCGAGCAGATGCCCGCGATCCTGGCGCTGACCTACGACGCGCAGGCGGCACTGGCCGACGACCCGGAGGCCAGCGCCTTGCGCGATGTGCTGCTGAGCCTGGATGTACCGCATGTGGCCCGCAGCGAAAAGCCTTTCGACAAGATGCGCGCCGCCGCCGAAGCGCTTTGCGCAGAGATGGACGGCGTCATCTGCGACCAGAATGGCACGCCGCTGCCGATCATGGTGGTCGACCCGATCGCGCAGGATCTGGAGAACCTTTACGACCAGCTCGAACTGCGCGATCTGGCCGCCGGCTCGCTGGCCGCACGGCGCCTTTTCAGCTAAGCCGCGTACCTTTTTTCGCAAAGGCTGCCGGTGCAGCCTTTTTGCATTCTGGCTGCTGCTGTTTACGCGATGGCGATGCGGCTTTGGCCGTATAGTCGCAGGCATCAGACCAGGCAGGGCCCCGCGCTTTGCCAGATTTTCGGAGTCAAGCCACATGGCTGAGAATATTGATCTTTTTGCCTCGCCCGCCAGCGGTACCCCGCAGGATGCTGCTGCCGAGGTGCAGGCCTTGCGCGCGCAACTGGTGCAGTGGGCGCATGAATACTATGTGCAAGACGCGCCCACGGTGCCCGATGGCGAGTATGACCGGGTCTACCAGCGGCTCGAAGCGCTGGAAAAGGCCCACCCCGAGTTGCACAGTCCGGACTCGCCCACGCAGCGTGTGATCGGCGCCATTCTCGAGGGGCTGACCCCGGTTCGCCATGCGGTGCCGATGCTGAGCATCCGCACCGAAACCGACAATGAAGCCAGCGGCGCGCAAGCCTTCGATGCGCGCATCCGCAAGGAGCTGGGCCTGGACCCCGGTGACCCGCCGGTCGAGTATGTGGCCGAGCCCAAATTTGATGGCCTGGCGATGAACCTGCGCTACGAGGCGGGGCGCCTGGTGCAGGCCACCACGCGCGGCGATGGTGAAGTGGGCGAGGACGTCACCCACAATATCCGCACCATCCGCCAGATACCGCTGCAGCTGCGCGCCGATGCCGCGGTGCCGCCGGTGCTGGAAGTGCGCGGCGAGGTGTATATGCGCCGCGATGATTTTGATGCCCTCAACCGCAAGCAGGAGGCCGCTGGGGGCAAGACCTTTGTCAACCCGCGCAATGCGGCAGCCGGCGCAGTGCGCCAACTCGATTCGAACATCACCGCCCAGCGCCCGCTGTCCTTCTTTGCCTATGGCCTGGGCGAGGTCACGCCGGTGGCCCAAGGCGGCATGCAGTGGGACAGCCACTACGCGATGCTGATGCAGCTGCGCGCCTGGGGCTTTCCGGTCGCGCCCCAGGTCTGTGTGGCCAAGGGCGCCGACGAGCTGGTTGCGTTTCACCAGCGCATGGGCGCCGAGCGTGCCAACCTGGGCTACGAGATCGACGGTGTGGTCTACAAGGTCAACAGCCGCGCGCTGCAGCTGGAGCTGGGCTTTGTCAGCCGCGAGCCGCGCTGGGCCGTGGCCCATAAGTACCCGGCCCAGGAGATGGTCACGCGTCTGGAGGGCATTGAGGTCCAGGTGGGCCGCACCGGTAAGCTCACGCCAGTGGCCCGGTTGGCGCCCGTGTTTGTCGGTGGCGTCACCGTCACCAATGCCACCTTGTCCAATGTGTTCGACATCCGCAAGAAAGGGGTGCGCGTTGGTGACGACGTCATCGTGCGCCGCGCCGGGGATGTGATTCCGGAGGTCGCCGGACGGGTGCCTGGCGTGCGCCCGCAGTATGTGCCCAATTTCTCGATGCCCAGCCAATGCCCGGTCTGCGGCAGCGACGTGGTGCGCGAGAAAGGCGAGGCCAACCACCGATGCACCGGTGGCCTGTTCTGCGTGGCGCAGCGCAAGGAGGCGATCCTGCACTACGCGCACCGCCGCGCGATGGATATCGAAGGCCTGGGCGACAAGCTGGTCGATCAGCTGGTGGACAGCGGTGTGATCCGCAGCCTGCCCGACCTCTACAAACTGGGTATTGCGACTTTGTCAGGCCTGGAGCGCATGGCAGAGAAGTCCGCACAGAATGTGCTGGCCGCGCTGGAGTCGTCGAAGAAAACCACACTGGCGCGCTTTGTGTTTGGCCTGGGCATCCGCCATGTGGGCGAATCCACCGCCAAGGACATGGCCAAGCACTTTGGCATGCTGGACGCGATCATGGATGCGTCGGTCGAAGAGCTGCTGCAGGTGAATGACGTGGGGCCGGTGGTGGCCAACAGCCTGCACACCTTTTTTGCGCAGCCACACAACCGCGAAGTGGTTGAGCAGCTGCGCGCTGCGGGCGTGCACTGGGACGAAGCGGTGCCTGCCGAAAAGCCCGCGCAGATCCTGGCCGGCATGACGGTGGTGCTGACCGGCACGCTGCCCACCATGGGCCGTGATGAGGCCAAGGACCTGCTGGAAGCTGCAGGCGCCAAGGTCTCTGGCTCGGTCAGCAAGAAGACCCATTACCTGGTGGCCGGCGCCGATGCCGGCAGCAAACTGAGCAAGGCGCAGGAGCTGGGAGTGACCGTGCTGGACGAGGCTGCGATGCTGCGGCTTTTGCAAAATGGAGCGCCTTGAGTTGCCGGAAGGTTGGAGCGCGATGGCGCTGCACTGGCTTGCTATCTCGCGCCACACGGAGCAGGGATAGGGACATTCTCCGACATCGGCGCCTGCCAGATGTCAATACGATGAAAAACGCCAGTGGCTGCCATCCGGCGGCCCTGCTTTTTTTATGCAGAGGAGATGCCGTGAGCTATACCCTGAGACAAGTTCAGACCTTGCTGACCAAGCCGGAGCTGGAGCTGTTCCAAGCCAGCCGTGCCAATGCGATCAAGGAGCTGACCGAGCGTCAGCTCAGCAGCAAAATCACCCGCACCCGTACCTTGCGCGCCAAGTACCGCGATCTCTACCAGCGCCAGACGGTGAAAACCCAGAAAGGGCCAGCGGCTGCGCGTCGGCCCGCGGGCAATGACAACAACCGCACCGAAGTGAAGGCCGATGTCATGCAGGAGGTGCTGGGCCGTTTCGAAGAGCGCCTCGCCAAGGTACAGGCCGATGCCACGAAAGCGGCTGCCAAGACCGCCGCTGTGAAAACTAGCAAGCCCGCGCCCGCAAAGAGCGCTGCCAAAAAGCCCGCTGCTGCGGCCAAGACAACCGCAGCAGCTGCTCCCCGCAAGAAAGCGGCCAAGTCCGCCACCAAGGCATCCCCTGCCGAGGCGGTCAAAGCCGCTGCAGTGAAGAAAGCCAGCGGCGCTCGCAAGGCTGCCTCCAAGGCCGCTGTGAAGAAAACCGCCTCGTCGTCTGCGGCTCCAGCCAAAGCGTCAAAGACCGCAGCGAACACTCCGAAAGTGGCCGGCAACGCAACGGCTGCAGCACAAGGGGCCGTGCCCACGACACAACCAGCAGCGGCCAGCCGGGGCAACCCCATCAAAGCCAAGCCGGTCAACAAGAAGATCCAGGCCAGTGGCCAGTCCCGCACCCAGGCGGCGCAGGCCAAGCGCGACAGCCGCTGACCGCACACACGAGCGATGAAAAGGCCGTACCTCCTGCGCAGGGGGTACGGCCTTTTTAGGGGGTTCCGACGGGGGGGCATGGGCCCGGCGGGCCCTGCGCTCGTCAGCGTCAGGGTTTCTGTTTTTTGGCAGGCGCACTGGGGGCGGCTGCAGGTTGCTGTGCTTTGGCATACGCTTTAGCCATCATCTCGCGCAGCATGGCCGAACTCGATTGCTGCATCATGCGGTTGATGTCGGCTTGCTTGTTTTGCATCAGCTGGGCGTGGGGCGACTGGGGTCCCTGGTCCAGCAGCGATTGCAGCTGCGCTTCGTTGAAATTCTGCGCATAGGCGGTAGCCAGCTGCGTGTCCCAGCGCTTTTGGTAGTCCGCCGCGACCGAGCGCGTGGCAGCAATCATGGCCTGGCCGGCCTGCTGCTGGCCCATCTTGTCGATCAAGGCCTGGTATTCGGGCGACTTGGCAGCAATCTGCAAGCCCACTTGGGGCAGGCTGTGGCCTAGCTTGTATTTCTCGACCAGCGCCAGTGCCAGGTCTTGCAGTTTGGCGGCGTGCGCGAGACTGGGCAGCCAGGCGCTGCCGGCCGCCACGGCGGGCAGGAGCAGGCCGCCAAGCAGGCGGCGTCGGGCCGAGGAGGTGCGGGCAAAGTAAGAGGTCATGGGAGGCACTTGAGTCAGGAAACGGTCGGGACAGCGGAGGCTTCGGCCGGCTGGGGCGGTACCAAGGGGCCGGGCGGCGTTTCCAGATCGATCACATGGATGCCGAATGCACCGCGCCTGCGGTCTTCGAAATAGCGCTGCAGGGTGACCTTGACGGTGCGAAAGGCAATATCGTCCCAGGGAATGTCGGTTTCGCTGAAAAGACGGGCCTCCATGGTTTCCCAGCCGGGGTTGAATGTGGTGCTTTGGAGCTGTGCCAGATAGAACAGATGCACTTGCCCGACATGCGGCACGTTGACCAGCGAGAACAGCGGGCCCATCGTGATGTCGGCGCCAGCTTCTTCCTCGGTCTCGCGCTCGGCGCCCTGGCCGGTGGTTTCGTCCAGCTCCATAAAGCCGGCTGGCAAGGTCCAGTAGCCTTTGCGCGGTTCAATATTGCGCAGACACAGCAGCACCTTGTCATCCATGTATGGAATGGTACCCACCACGTTCAGCGGATTTTCGTAATGGACGGTATGGCAGGCCGGGCAGATCGCGCGGATCTTGGTATCGCCGTCATCGGGCAGGCGGTGCTCAACCTTGGTGCCGCAGCGGCGGCAATAATCAACGGGGGCGCGAGAGGTCATGCGGTCTATTGTGCGTCAAGCCCGCGTTGCTCGCGGCAACGGGCGAAAAAAAGCGCCACCGCAGTGGGTGGCGCGTTGTCCTGGTATTACACCAGCTCGATTTTCAACGCGGGCAGGCCGGTCACGCCGCCCTCCAGCACATCGCCCTTGACCACGGCGGCCACGCCTTCAGGCGTGCCGGTGAAGATCAGGTCGCCGGCTTGCAGCTCCCAGGCTTGCGAGATCACTTCGATGGTCTCGGCAATGTTCCAGATCAGCTTTTGCACATTGCTGTGCTGGCGCTCCACACCATTGACCTTCAGCCAGATGTCGGCGTTGTTGATATCGCCGGCCTGGGCGGCGGGCACCAGCGCTGCAATCGGCGCGCTGCCTTCAAAGGCCTTGCCGATCTCCCAGGGGCGGCCCTGCTTTTTCATGTCGTTTTGCAGGTCGCGGCGGGTCATGTCCAGTCCGACGCCATAGCCCCAGATATGCGCAGCCGCATCGGCTGCAGCAATGTTCTTGCCGCCCTTGCCGATGGCCACCACCAGCTCGATCTCGTGGTGCAGGTTGCTGGTGAGCTTTGGGTAGGCGATCTGGCCGGTGCTGCCGGTGGCGACAGGCACCACCGCATCGGCGGGCTTCATGAAGAAGAAGGGCGCCTCACGGCCGGTAAAGCCCATTTCCTTGGCATGATCTTCATAGTTGCGGCCCACGCAGTAGACGCGGCGCACGGGGAACAGCTGGTCGCTGCCTTGGACAGGCACGCTCGTTGGCGCGGCTGGGGGAATGACGTATTGGCTCATGCTGGACTTTGGTTGGAGGCGGAGAAATACCGCCCGGTTGAAGCGGTGCCAAAAATTATGCGGCAAAACACCTTGCTTTGCAGGCTCTCCGCACGGGCTGTTGCTGGTCTTGGCATGCCAGACAGCGACAGCTGTCATGCCGGCGACTGGCTCATTCGCGGCCGCAGCGCCCTGCGTTATGCTCGGTCGCCATGAAGCTGCACAATTATTTCCGCTCCTCTGCCTCCTACCGGGTGCGCATTGCGATGCAGGCCAAGGGCCTGGCCTATGACTACCTGCCGGTGCACCTGGTCAAGGCTGAGCACCGCGAGCCCGCCTTTGCCAGCCATGTTGGCGATGCGCTGGTGCCGGCGCTCGAGACCGATGATGGACTGTGGTTGAACCAGTCGCTGGCGGTGATCGAGTGGCTGGACGAAACTTACCCGCAGACCCCCTCGATGCTGCCAGGCGATGCGCTGGCGCGTGCCCGCATCCGCGCTCTGGCGCTGCAGGTGGCCTGCGAGATCCATCCGATCAACAACCTGCGGGTGCTGGCCTACCTGACGGGCGAGCTGGGCCACAGCGATGCGGAAAAAGCCCAGTGGTACCAGCACTGGTGCCGCACCGGGCTGGAGGCCTTTGAGCGCCAACTGGTGCTGCTGGCGGCCGAGCGCCAGGCGCAGGGCCTGGCGCCATCGCGTTTTTGCTGGGGCGACAGCCTGACCATGGCCGACTGCGCGCTGGTCCCACAGATCTTCAATGCGCAGCGCTTCAAGGTCAGCCTCGATGGTCTGCCGCTGACCATGGCGGCCTATGACACTGCCTTCGCGACCGATGCGGTGCAACAAGCCCAGCCCGGCGTATGCCCGGATGCCCAGCCATGAGCGCCGTTGACCGTTCCCGTTTTCCGGCAGACTGGCTGCTGCCCCAGTGGCCCACGCCACCCGGCGTGTTTGCGCTGTGTACGACCCGCCAGGGCGGTACCAGTGAAGGCCTGTTCGGCACCACCAACCTGAGCTTCAATGTGGGCGATGTGCCCGCCCATGTGCAGAACAACAGGCAATTGCTGGCCGAGGCCATGCAGGCACTGGAGATGCAGGCAGGCCGCGGTGCAGACAACGCGCCCCCTCGCCAGCCGGTGTTTGTGCGCCAGGTGCACGGCACCCATGTGCAGGTGCTGGGCGAGGGCGGCGGGAATGAACAGCCGGCCGATGCCAGTGTCAGCGATGTGCCGGGTCTGGGTTGCACCGTGATGGCGGCCGATTGCCTGCCCGTGTTGTTCTGCCACCAGCAGCTGCCGGTGGTGGGCGCCGCCCATGCTGGTTGGCGCGGTTTGCTGGGGCAGGGCGGCCTGGGGGTGCTGGAGAACTGTTTTGCGGCATACGCTGATCGCGTGCGGCTGCAAGCGGGCCAGGCGGGCCTGAGCGATGCGCAGATTGCCGCGCAGACCATCGCCTGGCTGGGTCCTTGCATCAGCCAGCCAGCCTTTGAGGTGGGGGCCGAGGTGCGGGCCGCCTTTGTGGATGCGGATCCGGATTGCGGGCCGCTGTTTGCCCCCGGCAAACCGGGCAAGTTTTTTGCAAACCTGAGCGGTCTGGCGCGCCACCGGCTGCAGCGCATGGGGCTGGCCGAGCTGTTTGGCAACGACGGCAGCCAGGACTGGTGCACCGTCGCCAACCCAGAGCGCTTTTTCTCGCACCGCCGCGATGGATCGCCGACCGGAGGCACCGGCCGTTTTGCCGCTTGCATTTGGGTGGCCTAGGTGCGGGCA
The DNA here is from genome assembly GCF_041730275.1 of Comamonas sp. SY3. Taxonomy (NCBI): domain Bacteria; kingdom Pseudomonadati; phylum Pseudomonadota; class Betaproteobacteria; order Burkholderiales; family Comamonadaceae; genus Comamonas; species Comamonas sp. SY3. Next base: position 76,948 of record NZ_JBGTYN010000002.1, read on the forward strand.
TCTGAGGCGGTTGATTTTTAAAGTACCCGGTTTTAACAATGGGTGCTTCTCGCATCTTCAATGTGCCTGGTATGCAGTCTAATCTACTCATTTATTTAATAAAGAGTAGAATATGCAGCATGACTACCCCTTTGATGGCCACCTTGGTGGCAGCCCGTAAAGCCCAGCAACTGACCCAGGCCCAACTGGCCGAGCAGGCGGGGCTGTCGCGCATGGCGGTGCAGCGCACCGAAACGGGTGATGTGGACCCGCGCTACTCGACGGTGGCCGAGATGGCCCGGGTGCTGGGCATGCAGCTGGTGGCCGTGCCGGCGGATCTGCTGCCCGCGCTGCAGGCCTTTATCCAGTCGGGCGGCAAGTTTTTAGGGCAGCCCACCGGTGCGGAAGCGCCTCCTTCGGTGGTGGACAGCCTGGCGGGCCGCCATCCCTGACGCCTGTCTGAGCGCAAGCGGGGCACGCAATGAGCACTTCCATCCGCTACCTGCGTCTGTACATGCATCTGCCTGCCAGCATGGGCGGCGGGCGGCGGGCGATTGGTTATCTGTCCCAGTACGGCGACATCTTGCGGGTCTCGTTCGAGGACAGCTATATCGCCGACCCCCAGCGGCCCCTGTTGTCGCTCAGCTACCAGGGTGCCAGCGAAGCCGATACCCAGCGCATCCTGCGTGCCGCGCGTGACGCCCGGCTCGTGCGTACCGATGGGCGCTGGCCGGTCTACTTTCAGAACCTGTTGCCCGAGGGCCATAACCGCCAGCGCCTGGCCGCTGAGCGGGGCTGCTCGCCCGATGATGAGTTTGAACTGCTGGCCGCTGCCGGCCACGACCTGATGGGCGCGCTGGAAGTGGAGCCGGTGCCGCGCGACGAAGCCATCCCGGACGTCGTGCGCCACTGGCATACCTCGCAAGGCCTGGATGTGCTCGAACCCGGTTTTGTCGAGTTTCCGGTGGCCGATGCCGCATCGCTGCCGGGCATCGTCACCAAGTTCAGCGCGGTGCAAGACGGCCGGCGCTACACGGTGCGCCGCCGGGGCGCGGCCGGCAGTGTGATCCTGAAGCTCCCCAGCACCCAGCATCCCGATCTGGTTGCCAACGAGTACAGCTGCTACCAGCTGTGCCAGGCCGTGGGGCTGACGACGGCTGACGCGCAGATCATCAGCCGCGCCCAGGCCGATCTGCCCGAACACCTGCCGTTTGACGAGATCTTGGCCGTGCAGCGCTTTGACCACCTGCCCGACGGCTCCCGTGTGCACATGGAGGAGTTCAACCAGGCCCTGGGCTATGCACCACGCCACAAGTATGGCAAGGGCCTGCAGCAGGACTGGCCGACGATGCTGCGCGTTCTCGATCGCCTCAGCCCCCAGCCGGTGGCCGACACGCGCGAGTTCCTGGCCCGTACCGTGGCGGCCATCCTGATGGGCAACACCGACGCCCACCTGAAGAACTGGGCGCTCGTGTACCCCGATGGGCGGCGGCCGCGCCTGGCGCCGGTCTACGACTGTGTCTGCGTCGCCGCCTTCTTTGAGGGCTCGGCGCCGCAGCAGTACGCCGTCAACAAGGCCATTGACAGCAGCATGCGGGCGCTGCGCTGGGACGATGTGGCGGCACTGCTGAAGACCGCCGGTCTTCTGCGGGTGCCGCGCCATATCAGCCTGCTCAAGGAGGTGGTGCAGCAGGCGCAGAGCAGCTGGCCCGCGTTGCTGGCCCAGGCACCGGCAGGCATGGCCGGCGTGGTGCAGCAGCGGTTGCGCGGCGGGGTCGCTATCGCCGCGCTCTAATGCGGCAGCGGGCGTATTGCCCGACGGGCTGTCGCTTGTATGTCAGGGTTTGCCCCAGGATGGCGCGCAAAAGCGGTATGCTCCACGCTTGCCTGTTGCTGGAGCCTGTGCTGTGCTGCCCTTTGAAGTCGAAATCCCCTTTGTCAATCACCTGGGCTTTAGCTTGCACCGCTGGGAGAACGGCGAGGCGGAACTGCATTACCAGGCCCGGCCCGAACACCTCAACAGCTATGAGGTGACGCATGGCGGGGCCTCGATGACCTTGCTCGATGTGACGATGGCCCATGCGGCGCGCAGTGCCATCCCTGGCAGCGGCGCAGTCACGATCGAGATGAAGACCAGCTTCATGGCACCGGCCAAAGGCGCGTTGGTGGCCAAGGGCAAGCTGCTCTCGCGCAGCAGCCGCATGGCCTTTTGTGAGGCCTGGCTGTATGACGAGCAGGGCGCGTTGTGCAGCCACGCCACGGGTACCTTCAAATATGTGATGCCGGAGGTCGTGCAGTCCTTGCAGGCGGCCAAAAAGCAGATCAAGACGGATTGATTCTCGCGCTCGCGCAATGCTGCGCTGTAGCGCAGCTGGGCCTGTGGCCACTGTCGCCAGGCCTTTGATAGATGGACAGAACATGCCAAAGCCTTCTTCGACGGTAGACCAGCTGAGCTGGTCCTTCCAGCCCTTTTCGGCCCTCACTCTGCAGCAGCTGTATGACCTGCTGCATGTGCGCTGCCAGGTCTTTATTGCCGAGCAGGTCGCCTTCCAGGACCTGGACTACAAGGACCAGGACGCCTGGCACCTGCTGGGGCGTGATGCGCAAGGCGTGCTGCAAGCCTATGTCCGGGTGCTGCCCCCGGGCCTGGCCTATGCAGAGCCTTCGATTGGCCGCGTAGCCGTCATGCAGGCCATGCGCGGCACCGGCGCTGGCTGGGAGCTGATGCGCCACGCGATGGCGGAGACGGACCGTCTCTGGCCCGGTTCGGCCATCCGTATTGGCGCGCAGGCCTATTTGCAAAAGTTCTACGAAGGCTGCGGATTCGAGGTTGTCTCCGAGCCCTATCTGGAAGATGGCATTGCCCACCTGACCATGCTCTACCCGGGCAAGAGCCAGGCCGTGGAAAGCGCCGCTTTATGACAAGCAGGCAGCCCAAAATGGGGATGATTCGCCATGGCTGAGGCCGGCATGCAACCGGCCTCGCTGAACCAGGGCCTGCCGATGCCGGAGCGCCGTCTGGCAATGCTGGTCATCGTGCTGGGCCTGATTGTGGCCGTCCTCGATGGCAGCATCATGAACCTGGCGCTGCCCACGGTCGCCAAGGAGTTGCAGGCATCGCCCGCCGAGGCGATCTGGATCATCAATGCCTACCAGCTGGGTACCCTGGGCCTGCTGCTGCCCTTGGCTGCGCTGGGCGAGCGCATTGGCTACCGCAAGGTCTACCTGGTGGGCCTTGTCTGTTTTACCCTGGCATCGGCCGTGGCCATGCTGGCCCAATCGCTGTGGCTGCTGATTGCGGCGCGTGGCTTGCAAGGCATGGGCGCGGCCGGGGTGATGGCCGTCAACGCCGCACTGGTGCGCTTGACCTACCCAGCTGCCAAGCTGGGCAAGGGCATGGCGCTCAACTCGCTGGTCGTCGCGATTTCATCGGTGGCCGGCCCCGGCGTTGCGGCGCTGATTCTGTCGGTGGCCAGCTGGCCCTGGCTGTTTGCCATCAATGTGCCGCTGGGCATTCTGACCTTGTGGCTGGGCCGCAAGGCCTTGCCCCGCAACCCGCAGCAGTTGCTGGATGCGCCTCATGCCAAGCTGACGCCGATTGATGTGGTGCTGAATTTTGCGATGTTCTCGCTGGTGTTCCTGGGCGCCGAGCGCATCGGCGCACGCCATGACGTGCAGTCGGGTGGTTCTGCCGCATCGGGCTGGCTCATGCTGGGCTTGGGCTTGCTGCTGGGCGCTTGGTATGTGCTGCGCCAGCGCAAGCTGAGCCTGCCTCTGCTGCCGCTGGACTTGCTGCGCATTCCTGTTTTTGCGCTGTCGATGGGCGCATCGATTGGCGCATTTGCCGCGCAGATGCTGTCCTTTATCGCACTGCCTTTCTTGCTGCTGGATGCGCTGCAGCGCAGCCATTTTGCGGCGGGCATGCTGATGACGGCCTGGTCGGTCGCCATCGTGGTGGTGGCACCGTTGGCTGGCCGGCTGATTGGCCGGGTGCAAGACGGTCTGCTGGGCGGCATCGGCATGGCGATTTTGGCGCTGGGCCTGCTGAGCCTGGCGCTGCTGCCGGTGGACCCGAGCGATCTGAACATCGGTTGGCGCATGGCCTTGTGCGGCCTGGGCTTTGGGCTGTTCCAGTCGCCCAACAACCACACTATTGTGACCTCGGCTCCGCTGGCCCGTGCCGGCGCTGCCAGCGGCATGCTGGGCACCGCACGGCTGACCGGGCAATCGCTGGGCGCTGTGCTGGTGGCCATCATCTTTACCTTGTGGCCGGTGGCCAGCGGCCATGGCACGACGGTGGCGCTGTACCTGGCGGCAGGCTTTGCCGCCATGTCGGGGGTGTTCAGCAGTCTGCGGCTGCGGCATTCCGCCCACTAAGGCGCGCTGGGCGGCGGTGGAGGAGGGGCCTGTTGCGCCTCGGCTTCCGCGCGGTGGCGCATGCGGCGCCGCGCGGGCGTGCCGGCAATGAACAGCAGCAAGCCCAGCGGCAGTGCGCCATACAGCAGCAACGTGAAAATGGCGCCCAGCAGGCTGCCATGCGGGCTGGCCGCTTCAACCACAGCCATCAGCACCACCACATAAAGCCAGGCTATCGCTATCAGGTACATGCCCTGGAATTTACCCGAACTTGCCCCCCCTCCAGCACACGGCTGCCATTTTTTGCGCCTAAGATGCACAGACGCCTACGCGCAGCGTGGCGCCTGTTCAGGGAGACGACGATGACGCAGCAACCGTATTGGGGACTGGGCAGTGACCAGCTCCAGCAACTCAGCCAGATGACCCAGCAATGGATGGAGCGCATGCAGTCCTTGCAGACCATGGCATCTCCCTTCAATGCCGTCGGCGCACCCAAGGGCCTCAGTGCCGGGCTGCCGGGGCTGGGGGCCCTGCCGGGCGGCACGCCACCGGTCAGCTTTGACATGGAAAAGCTCCAGGCCATCCAGGCGCAATACGCCCAAGCTGCGTTGGCGCTGTGGACCGAAGGCGCCAAGGGTGAGGTGGCCCTGCCCAAGGACCGGCGCTTTGCCGGCGAGGCCTGGCAGCAAAATCCGGTCTCCAGCTTCACCGCCGCCAGCTATGCGCTGCATGCCAAAACCATGATGGATATGGTCGATGCCGTGCAAGGCGATGAGAAAACCCGGGCCCGGGTCCGCTTTGGGGTGGAGCAGTGGCTGGCGGCCACGGCGCCCAGCAACTTTCTGGCTTTCAATGCCGAAGCGCAGAAAAAGGCGTTGGACACCCAGGGCCAGAGCATTGCCCAGGGCCTGCAGAACATGCTGGCCGATATGCGCCAGGGCCATGTCTCGATGACCGACGAGTCGCTGTTTGAAGTGGGGCGCAATGTGGCCACCAGCGAAGGGGCCGTGGTCTTTCAGAACGAGCTGTTCCAGCTCATCGAATACAAGCCGCTGACCACCCAGGTCTATGAGCGGCCAATGCTATTTGTGCCGCCCTGCATCAACAAGTACTACATCCTCGATCTGCAGCCCGACAATTCGCTGATCCGTTACAGCGTGGCCCAGGGCCACCGTACCTTTGTGGTCAGTTGGCGCAACCCGGATGCCAGCCTGGGCGGCAAGGGCTGGGACGACTACATCGGCAGCGCCGTGCTGGAAGCGATCGAGGTGGTCAAGGCCATCTCCGGCAAGCCGCAGATCAACACTCTGGGCTTTTGCGTGGGCGGCACCATGCTCGTCAACGCACTGGCGGTGCTGGCTGCGCGCGGCGATGACTCGGTGGCCAGTGCCACCTTGCTCACCACGTTGGTGGATTTCAACGACACCGGCATTCTCGACGTGTTCATCGATGAGAACTTCGTCAGGTTCCGCGAGCTGACCATGGGCCAGAATGGCCTGATGCCCGGCCAGGAGCTGGCGTCGACTTTCAGCTTTCTGCGCCCGGTGGACCTGGTGTGGAACTATGTGGTGGGCAACTACCTCAAGGGTGAGACGCCGCCGCCTTTCGATCTGCTGTACTGGAACAGCGATTGCACCAACCTGCCAGGGCCTTACTACGCCTGGTACCTGCGCAATTTCTACCTGGAAAACAAACTGGTGCAGCCCGGTGCGCTCAGCGTCTGCGGCGAAAAGCTCGATGTCGGCAAGATCGATATGCCGATCTACATCTACGGCTCGCGTGAGGACCACATCGTGCCGATTGGCGCGGCCTACGCATCCACCCAGGTGCTCGGGGGCGACAAGCGCTTTGTCATGGGCGCGTCGGGCCATATCGCCGGTGTCATCAACCCGCCGGCCAAGAACAAGCGCAGCCACTGGCTGCGCGACGATGGCCAGTTGCCTGCCGATATCGACGCCTGGATCGATGGTGCTGACGAACTGCCCGGCAGCTGGTGGACGGACTGGAGCCAGTGGCTGGCCCAGCACGGCGGCAAGAAAGTGGCTGCACCCAAAAGCTATGGCCGCGCGCGCACCGAGTACCGCGAACTGGAGCCTGCGCCCGGAAGCTATGTGCAAGCCAAAGCCTGAGCATCCAACGCACAGGGCCCTCACCACCCGATTGCCATTGCGGGGTGGTCATTCAAATGCTGCAGTGCAATAATTAGCACCGCAGGGGCCGTGAGAGACAACGGCATCCGTGCCATTTTGAAAAGGAAGAATCATGGAAGACATCGTCATCATTTCCGCCGTCCGCACGGCAGTGGGTAAGTTTGGTGGCTCGCTGGCCAAGGTGCCGGCGACGGACCTGGGTGCCACCGTCATCCAGGAAGCGCTGGCACGCGCCAACGTGGCAGCGGACCAGGTCGATGAAGTCATCATGGGCCAGGTCCTGGCCGCCGGCGTGGGCCAGAACCCTGCGCGCCAGGCGATGATCAAGGCCGGTGTGGACAAAAAGACCCCGGCGCTGACCATCAACGCGGTCTGCGGCTCCGGGCTGAAGTCGGTGATGCTGGCGGCCCAGGCCATCGGCCAGGGGGATGCCGAGATCGTCGTGGCCGGTGGCCAGGAAAACATGAGCCTCTCGCCCCACGTGCTCAACGGTTCGCGTGACGGCCAGCGCATGGGCGACTGGAAGATGACCGACACGATGATCGTTGACGGCCTCTGGGACGTGTACAACCAGTACCACATGGGCATCACTGCAGAGAACGTGGCCAAGGAATTCCATATCGACCGCGACAAGCAGGACGCCTTTGCACTGGCCAGCCAGCAAAAGGCCGCCGCCGCGCAGGACGCTGGCAAGTTCGATGAAGAAATCGTCACCGTGCAAATTCCGCAGCGCAAGGGTGACCCGGTGGCCTTCAAGGCCGATGAATACATCAACCGCAAGACCAATGGCGAGGCCTTGGCCAGTTTGAAGCCTGCTTTTGACAAGGCCGGCTCGGTCACTGCCGGTAATGCGTCCGGCCTCAACGATGGCGCCGCCGCCCTGGTGATTGCCAGCGCCAAAAGGGCCCAGGAACTGGGTGCCGAGCCGCTGGCCCGCATCGCCGGCTTTGCCACCGTCGGCCTGGACCCCAAGATCATGGGCATGGGCCCCATGCATGCGGTGCGCAAGGTGCTGGCCAAGACCGGCTGGAAGGCCGAAGAGGTCGACCTGTTCGAGCTCAATGAAGCTTTCGCAGCCCAGGCCTGTGCAGTCAACCAGGAGTTGGGTCTGGACACCAGCAAGGTCAACGTCAACGGGGGCGCGATTGCCATCGGCCACCCCATCGGTGCATCCGGTGCGCGCATCTTGGTGACTTTGCTCCATGAGATGAAGCGACGTGGCTCCAAGCGCGGCATCGCTGGCTTGTGTATTGGTGGCGGCATGGGCGTGGCACTGGCAGTCGAACGCGCCTGACCTTTCGCCCCTGCGCGTCATGACCAACCGCCTCTCGAGGCGGTTTTTCTTTGCTCCAGCAAAGGCGATGGCGATCCGCGTGGCCCAACGATCACGCTGAGCGTCGGGAACCGAGCCGGACAACGCCGGAATACCTGACTATGGTGGTGTGCCTCGTGATAGGGTTTCCGATGATGGAGCGCGCAAACGCGCAAAACCGCGCACGGAACTGGCGCGTTTCTGTTGCAATGCTCTTTGGAAATCACCGAAATTTATAGGTACTGCAAGAATTTGTTCGCTTGGCGTAAACGAGCGTTTCGGTGCTCGGTTTCTTGGTTACAGTGGTAGTGCACAAGCATGTCAAGCAGAACCAAGGAGATGTGAATGAGTCAAAAAGTGGCCTACGTAACCGGCGGTATGGGAGGCATTGGGACGGCCATTTGCCAGCGCTTGCACAAGGATGGATTCAAGGTCATTGCGGGCTGCGGGCCCACGCGCGATTTCCAGAAATGGCTCGGCGAGCAAAAGGCGCTGGGCTATGAGTTCCACGCTTCTGTTGGCAATGTCGGCAACTGGGAGTCTACGGTGGAAGCCTTCAGCAAGACCAAGGCTGAACATGGCAGCATCGATGTGCTGGTGAACAATGCCGGCATCACCCGGGACCGCATGTTCATCAAGATGACGCCAGAGGACTGGCAAGCGGTGATCGAAACCAACCTGAACTCCATGTTCAACGTGACCAAGCAGGTCGTCGCCGACATGGTGGAAAAGGGCTGGGGCCGCATCGTCAACATCAGCTCCGTCAACGGCGCCAAGGGCCAGGCGGGCCAGACCAATTACTCTGCCGCCAAGGCAGGCATGCATGGTTTCTCGATGGCTTTGGCCCAGGAGCTCGCTGGCAAGGGTGTCACCGTCAATACGGTGAGCCCCGGCTATATCGGTACCGACATGGTCAAGGCGATCCGCCCCGATGTGCTGGAAAAGATCGTCGGCACCATTCCGATGAAGCGCCTGGGCGAACCGACCGAGATCGCTGCGATTATTGCCTGGCTGGCATCGGAGGATGGCGGTTATGCGACCGGTGCGGAGTTCTCGGTCAACGGTGGTTTGCATACCCACTGATCGCCGCAGCAGCTGCCCATGAAAAACGCGCCTCACAAGGCGCGTTTTGTTTTGTCTGGAGCGGGTGATGGGAATCGAACCCACATTATTTGCTTGGGAAGCAAGAGTCCTACCACTGAACGACACCCGCGAATCGATGCATTGTAGCGTGATAAGCAGCTGCGCCCACCTGCGCACTGCTGCATAGGCTACAGCCAGGTGTGCCGCCTAGTTTCCCTTCTTGTCTGGGAACTGCCAGCCTTGCTTTTTCTCCTCCAACGGCTGCAGCTTCCATTTTTCCAGTTCCGCCTCACGCTCCGTTTCGCGGCGCACATCGATGCGCTTGGCGGTGTGCTTGGCCACGACAGCCAGCTTTTGCAGATCGGTATCGCGCAGCGAAGGATCGGGCTCGGTGCTGAAGCAGCACAGCGTGCCGTAGATCTGGCCATCGGCAAGGATGATGGGGGTACTCAAATGGGCGCCGACGCGGAAGGGCGTGGCTGGGAGTTTCGCGGACTCTGTGTATTGTGCGGCATCGTGAACCAGCGGCGGCAGGCGGCCATCCAGCACGCATTGGCAGAACGATTGCTCCAGTGAGGAGCCACCACCGGTCTCGATCAAGGCCTTGTCGGCGCTGTGGTCCACATGCTTGAAAGTGCGCTGGCCGTTGCGGATCTCGGAGACAAAGATCACATCCATCTTCAGATGCTCGCGCAGCCCGTGCAGCACCTCTTTCACGTTCTGGTCGATCAGGTCATCGGCGCCTTCGGCCGTGGCCACCAGCAGCTCACTCATCGATACCTCCAGCGCGTCAGGTGCGTAATCCCATAAATGAATCGCCATAGTTACTCTCACTATTTCCATGCGCTACCCGCTAGCGCATCCCGGTCGCATTTGATGATAACGGCACTGAAAAGTGCTGGCCTGTCTGGCGGCGGGAATGAATTATTCTTTTACATCGAAGCGAGGGACCATGCCGCACGCACGTCAACAGCCGGGATTCAGGCCGGCTCGTCGATCCAGACCAGGCGGCCCTGGCCGAGTTCATTCATCCGGGCTACAAAATCGGGCACCTGCGACGCGACCAGCTCAATCTCTGCCAGCACATCGTCACCATGGCTCACGTGGAGCAACTGCGCATGGGCGCTGCTGACCTCGCGCCGCAGACCGCCTTCAAGCGCATAGGGCAATCGGCATTGCAAACGGGTCATGGCCTGGCGCTCGATTTTTTCGGCCTTCAACATGGCCTGGGCAATGGCATCGGTGTAGGCGCGGACGAGGCCGCCAGCGCCCAGCTTGACGCCGCCAAAATAGCGCACCACGGTGGCCAGAGCGCCTTCGATCTGCTGGTGGCGCAAAACATCCAGCATGGGCCGGCCGGCGGTGCCGCTGGGCTCGCCATCATCAACGGCGGCAGACTGCCCGCCCGCCATCAGCGCCCAGCAGACATGGTTGGCACCGGGGTGCTGCTCGCGCAGACCTTGAACGATGACCAGCGCCTGTGCGCGGTCCTGCACCGGTTGGACGCAGCCGATGAAGCGGCTTTTCTTGATGACCAGTTCGCTATGAACGGCCTGGGCCAGGGTGTAGGGCATGCGTTGCGTGGAGAAGACGTTTGCTTACACTGTGATGCGTCAACGTCGCCTAGATGTCATGCGTTAGACACATATCATTGTTTCAATGGCGGGAGCGCTCCAGTGATGGAGTGGCTGACCGCAGTGGAGACCTCAGGCGCAGCCAGGCGCGAAGTCTACCCCGATTTTTCCAAGAACCATTTCATACCACCGACTGACACATTACCCGGGAGCGATCATGCAACACCAACTGCAAACCAATTTGGATTCCTTGAACAACCATGGGTTCGGACGTGCAGGTTTGGAGACGCCCGCCTATGTGACGGAGGTGCTGGCAGCACTGCCCACTACCCCCAGTGCCAACGACGATGGCAGCTACGTGGACCTGGCCCAACGCGTTCGCGAAGGCGGCGAGTGGTAAGGCGCTGAACAAGAGCGCCAGATTCCGGTACCGGTTGACTGACGAAACTCGCATCGCATCAACGCGATAGGCAGCTTGGGCTGCCTTTTTTGTTTGCGGTGCAATGCCTAGCCATGCGACAATGGCGGGCTATTTGATGCAGCGCAAAAAAATGCGGTTTTTGCAGCTCCGGCCATTGAGGCCATGGCCCCGCCAGCCAGGGGCCGGCGATGGCCCCGGCCCGGAGCTGCGCTGCAATCCCTTGACCGCCCTGGTCCGAGCTAGGGCTTTGCGCCGTAGATGCTTCCAAATACATAGCATCAATACCCGTACAAATGCGCGCTACGGGCTATTTTTTTAGAATATCGGACCCTGCCACCGCTGGCACCGAGCCCCGCGTGCATTACTCCACGACTGTTGTTGCCCATGTCTGCCCCGATTGATGTCTCTTTTTTTGAACGTGCTGCCAAGCCGTTGACCAGCTACAAGCCGTACTGGGCCAAGCGCTTTGGCCCGGCGCCATTTCTGCCGATGAGCCGTGCCGAGATGGACCAGTTGGGCTGGGACAGCTGCGACATCATCCTGGTCACCGGCGACGCGTATGTGGACCACCCGAGCTTTGGCATGGCCGTCATCGGTCGTGTGCTGGAAGCCCAGGGCTTTCGTGTCGGCATCATTGCACAGCCCGATTGGCACAGTGCCGATGCCTTCAAGGCCCTGGGCAAGCCCAATCTGTTCTGGGGCGTGACGGCGGGCAACATGGACTCGATGATCAACCGTTATACGGCTGACCGTAAGATCCGCTCCGACGACGCCTACACCCCTGGCGACGTGGGTGGCAAGCGCCCCGACCGCGCGGCCATCGTCTACAGCCAGCGCTGCCGTGAAGCCTACAAGGATGTGCCCATTGTTCTGGGCGGTATCGAAGGCTCGCTGCGGCGCATTGCCCACTACGACTACTGGAGCGACAAGGTGCGCCGCTCCATCGTGGTGGACAGCAAGTGCGACATCCTGCTCTATGGCAATGCCGAACGTGCGCTGGTCGAAGTGGCCCACCGCATCGCTGCGCGGGAGCCGGTGGAGAACATCACCGATGTGCGCGGTACTTCGTTTTTCCGCCGCGCGTCGGAAGAGGGCTGGTTTGAGGTGGATTCCACCACCGTCGACGAGCCCGGTGAGGTCGAGCCCCACATCAACCCGTACATGACCACCAGCGAGCAGGCGGAGGCCCAAGGCCAGAGCTGCGCGAAGGAAGATGCGGAAAAGCAGGGTGCTGATGCAGCGCCTGCCGCAACCGCTTGCGGCACCGCTGCAGGCGCTGCCAGCCCAGGCGCGCCAACGCTGTCGAATGTGCAGCCGCTGCAGTTTGTGCCCAACCTGTCGCTGCGTCACAAATCCAAAATGCCGGCGCGCGACCGTACCGTGCTGCGCCTGCCCAGCTTTGAAGAGGTCAAGAGCGACCCGATTCTCTACGCCCACGCCAACCGTGTGCTGCACCTGGAAACCAACCCTGGCAACGCCCGGGCACTGGTGCAGGCCCATGGGGAAGGCACCACGGCCCGCGATGTGTGGATGAACCCGCCGCCCATCCCGCTGACCACCGCCGAAATGGACTGGGTGTTTGGCCTGCCCTATGCACGCAGCCCGCACCCTGCCTATGCCGACGAGACCGGCAGCCACGATGGGGCGACCAAGATCCCTGCGTGGGAGATGATCCGCACCTCGGTCAACATCATGCGCGGCTGCTTTGGCGGCTGCACCTTCTGCTCGATCACGGAGCATGAAGGCCGCATTATCCAGAGCCGTTCGGAAGACTCCATCATCCAGGAACTCGAAGAGATCCGCGACAAGGTCAAGGGCTTCACCGGCACCATCTCCGACCTGGGTGGGCCCACGGCCAACATGTACCGCTTGGGCTGCAAGAGCCCGCAGATCGAGGCGGCCTGCCGCAAGCCCAGCTGCGTGTTCCCCGGCATCTGCCCGAACCTGCACACCGACCACGGTCCGCTGATCAAGATCTACCGCCGCGCGCGCAAGCTGCCCGGCATCAAGAAGATTCTGATCGGCTCGGGTCTGCGCTACGACCTGGCCGTCAAGTCGCCCGAATACATCAAGGAGCTGGTGCAGCACCATGTGGGCGGCTACCTGAAGATCGCACCTGAGCATACCGAGGCCGGCCCGCTCAATAAGATGATGAAGCCGGGTATTGGCAGCTATGACCGCTTCAAGCAGCTGTTCGAAAAGTTCAGCGAAGAGGCGGGCAAGAAGCAGTTTCTGATTCCCTACTTCATTGCCGCCCACCCGGGCACCAGTGATGAAGACATGATGAACCTGGCGATCTGGCTGAAGAAGAATGGCTTCCGCGCCGACCAGGTGCAGACCTTCTACCCCAGCCCGATGGCCACCGCCACCGCGATGTACCACAGCGGCCGCAATACGCTCACCAAGGTGCGCCGCCAGATGCGGGACGAGGCCGAGGAGCGCGTGGACATCGTGCGGGGCGAAAAGCGCCGCCGGCTGCACAAGGCTTTCCTGCGCTACCACGATCCCAATAACTGGCCGCTGCTGCGCGAAGCGCTCAAGACCATGGGCCGCTCGGACCTGATCGGCAACGGCAAGCAGCACCTGATCCCGACCTTCCAGCCGCTGGTCGACGGCAGCTACCAGAGTGCGCGCAAGAAGAACAGTACCGCTTCCAAGAGTGGCACCGGCCTGGGCTACACCACCAACAAGGAGGGCAAGGCTGTCGCAGTGGCGCCGCGCCGCCTGCAAGAGCAGCAAGAGCCCAAGGGTGATGTGCGTTTCCGCACTGCGCAGCCCAAGCCCGGTCAGCTGCTGACCCAGCACAGCGGCTTGCCACCCCGTGCGGGCGTGCGCGCTGCTGCGGGCAGGCCTGGCCAAGCCAGGAAACCCGGGTCCGCGCGCAAAAGCGGCCGCTGAGTCGGCTCTGCGCCTTCCAGCGCTGATTACGCCAACAAGGCGCCAAGCACAGGTTTGGCGCCTTGGTTTTTTGTGCAGGCGCCAAGACGGCCCGCCACCCGCCGACCGGCACGGTCAACCGGTGAATTTCTGGCCATGGCGGTGAAGCGCCGTGATGCCCGCAACCACCAGCAGCAGGCCCGCCCAGACGCCACTGATCGGAATGGGTTTGGCGGCCACGACGCTGCCCGCCTCCAGGCCGCTGCCGTCGGCTTTGGCCGTTGCAAGACGCGCGTCGCTGGCAAAGGCCACACCCCAGGGTGCGCTGCCGACCGTCACGCTGCCCCGCGGCTGCTGGGTCATGGTATCGATGACGGACAGTGTGTCGGATTGCGGATGGCTGACATAGGCATGCTTGCCATCGGGATGGAAGACCAAATGCTGGGGCGCCTGCTCGACAGGAATGGACCTGGCCACCGCATGGCGGGCCGTGTCGATGACGGATACTGTGCCATCGCCACTGTTGGTGACATAGGCGGGTGTGCCAGCGGGGTGAAAGGCGACGCGGCTGGGGTGCTTGCCGACCTTGATGGTCGCAATAACGGTGTGGGTGCGCGTATTGATCACGGTGACGCTGCCCTGGGCCTGGCGAGACTCTCCATTCACGACATAGGCATAAGCGCCCGCAGGGTGCACCTTGATGTCGGTCGCATCCATGCCCACGCTGATGCGTTCCAGAACGGTGCCGCTGACAGGATCGACTACCGCAACCTTTCCGGCATCCGGGGGGCGGTGCTGTTCAAGTGCGTAAAGACGTGAACCATCGGGGTGAATGGCCATGCCACGCGTGTTCTGGGGGCTGACGACAAAGGTTCGCATGATCTGGTGGTTGGCAGTGTCAATGACGGCAATGGCGCCGCCGCTGGAAGTCGGGGTGTCTACATAGGCGAGGGCGCCGGAAGGGCTGAATACCACGGCGTTGCCGACGCTGTTCAACGGAATGCCGGCCAGCAGCTGCTGTTTGCCCAGGTCCAGCACGGCAATGGTGGCGGACCAGACGCTGGACAGGTAGGCGAGGCATCCATCCGGGCTGATGGCGATTTCCTGTGGCATGGCCATGCCTGCAGGCAGCGTCCGGATCGTGCGTTGGCGCGCGACATCGACCACCGACACCAGGCTGTCGTCACGGTTGACGACATAGGCCAGAGGTGCTGCTGCCTGGGCCCATACGGCAGCGCTGCATAGCAACAGCGCGCTGCAGTTGCGCACGGCCACTGACAACCATCCTTTCACATTGACTGACACGATTAAAATTATGTAATTGATTAATTATATTAATGTACATTACAAAATGGTAGATGTGTCAGCATTGGCTCCCAGGCTAAGGATTGTTGGCAATCGATGGGTTGTTTGCCAAGAATGGCATCAACTCAGAACGATTGGTATAAAAGATTGATCATTCGTTGCATGGTGGGATGCAGAATGCTGCGTCCGTGACTGCTTGAAACATGGCCAATACCTATCCAGCGGAAAGGGCAGCGTCCCGCTGGAGTGGCAATGGTGGCCACGCAGAACGCGAGCCTTTGCCGGCTAGGCCATGAGACAGGCCGGGTGCCAGGCCGGGGTCAGACCGGGAATGCTTCAGCAGCCGGGTGGGAAAACGGCTGAGGCCGGCCCACCGCATAGCCTTGCGCATAGTCGATACTCATGCTGCGCAGCGTCTCGACAATCTCGGGCGTGGAGGCAAATTCTGCAATGGTCCGCATTCCCAGTGCGTGGCCGAGGTGGTTGATGGCGTCCACCATCGCGCGGTGCGCTGGCTCGTTGAGCATATCGGCCACAATGGCGCCGTCGATCTTCAGAAAATCCACCGGGAGATTCTTCAGAGAGCTGAACGAGGACACGCCGGCACCAAAATCATCCATCGAAAAGCGGCAGCCCAGCGCTTTGAGCGCCTTGACCAGGCGGATGGCATTGGGCAGGTGCGTGATGGCAGCGGTCTCGGTGATCTCGAAGCAAAGCGTTCCCGGGTCGACCGCATGCAGCGCGATCTGCTCCTGCAAGAAGCCCAGCAGCCGCTCATCACCCAGGGAGGTGCCCGACAGATTGATCGCACAGCAGGAGATGGCAGGCACCTGGCCGGATTTTTGCAAGTGGGCCAGCGTGCGCAGCGATTGCTTGACCACCCAGCGGTCCACCATCGGCATCAGCCCGTAGCGCTCTGCCGCAGGGATGAACAACACAGGGCTGATGATATTGCCATCGGGCAAGCGCATCCGTATCTGCACCTCGATATGCAGGCCGCCGCCTGCGATGTCGTCGGCCGTGGTGTTCAACGCACCGATCGTCTGGGCATACAGGCAGAAATGCCCGCGTTCCAAAGCGGCCTTGATCCGTTCGACCCATTCCATCTCGCCCACATAGCGGGCAATCTCCTGATCGACGCCAGGGTCGTAGGCATAGACGGTATTGCGGCCACGCTGCTTGGCGCCATAGCTGGCCATGTCTGCCACCCGCAGCACTTCTTCAACGGTGGCCAGCGGCGCAGCCAGCTTGACCAGGCCGATGCTGATGCCGGCGCTCAGGCTGCGCTCACCCCACTGTATGCGCACGTTCTGCGCGGCATCCCGGATCTGTTCGGCAATCCGCTGTGCTTCGCCGAATGCACACTCCGTCAGCAGAATGGCAAATTCATCGCCGCCCACGCGCGCCAGCACATCGCCAGTGCGCAGGCAGCGCTGCAGCATCGCGCTGATCGCGCGCAGCATCGCATCGCCGGCAATGTGGCCTGCGGTGTCGTTGATGACCTTGAACTGGTCCAGATCCAGGTACATGATCGCGTTGCCTGCGGAGGGCAGGTCGGACTGCTGGTTCCTGGCGAGCAGCACACCGAGCAGGCGCTCGAATTCGTAGCGGTTGATCAGGCCGGTCAACTGGTCGTGGGTCGCCTGCCAGGCCAGTTCGCGGATGTAGCTTTGTTCCTGGCTGACATCGTGCAGCACCCATACCGCCTCGGTGGTGCCGGTATGGTCACCGATCGGCGTGAATGCCAGCCTGACTTCGCGCAGGTGGAACTGCGCGTCGTAGAGGCGGAAAATCGTATCCCGTGGGTACTCATGGCCCCGCAAGGTCTCCGATATCGCGGTCTGCACCAGCGGGGCGACACCGGGTTTGTCCCTGTCGGTGACCAGCGGTGGTGCATGCATGTGCTGCACCAGTTCACAGGTGACCAGTCGCTCCAGTGACAGGCCCAGCAGCTCTTCTGCTGCCCGGTTCATGTACATGACATGGCCTGCCGCGTCGGTGGTGATGACCGCCTCACCAATGGCTGCCAACGTCGTCGATGCGCGCTCGCTGACCAGATCCAGCGCGTCTTCAGCGCGGGCGGTCTTGCGCTGCAAGCGCCAGGTGTGCCCCATCAGCAAGCTCAGCATCGCCACCGCGATGCCGATATTGATCGACCACAGCCATGCATTGAGCGCACGCGATGTATCGCCCAGGACCTTGTTGAAGGCCCGCTCGGCCTCGGACAGCTGAATCTGCAGCGAGTTGATCTGGGCCAGCCAGCTTTGCTTTTGCGCCGGTGTGGGCGGTGCCAGCTGCAGGCAGGCATAGATATCCCCCGCCAGGTTCTGCAATTCCTGCAGCGGCTCGTCGCTGTCCCGCCAGCGGGCGAGCAGCTGGCCGATGGACTCGGTGTGTTTGAAATACACCGTCAGCCAGATCAGGGCATTGATCTCCTCGGGCTCATTGTGGCCTTGCAGCAGCAGCAGCGATGCCTGGGGTCTGGCAGCGTAGCCGCGGTCCTCCAGCATCAGGCGCGCCTGCATATCGCTCATCGGTATATGCAGCCCCTGGTGGAACTGCTCATACGCGGCAGCGTCGCCGCTGACCGCATAGCGCGCCAGTGCATAGGTGGCGTCCTTCTGGCCTTTGCTCCACTGGCTTTCCCCGGAGCTGAAGGCCCGCATGGCTCCCAGAATATGCAGGCTGGAAATCGCCAGCACGGTTTGCACGATGGCCAGCGCCACAAACGGCCAGATGCTCAGCAGCAGGCTGCGTTTGCGTAAGGGCCCGCTAAAGCGCGCCGCAGGCGGCGTTCCTACCGAATCGATACCCGGGGCAGGAGGACTTAGACGGGGCATGGTCCCCCCGGTTCGCGGCGAGTGCTGGCCAGCCCGGCTGCGTACAGGGCAGGCGGTTGAAGGGGGGAGCGGGGAAGGTCAGCAAATAACATGGTGGGAACAAGGCCGGGCAGCGTCGCAGGTGAGTGCCTCAAGCTATCCAAATATAGTAATACGCTATTCGATGAATGAGTCCTTTTAATTGTAGTTATTTAGGGTAAACACTGTACGCTTTGCGGTCACTGATTTAGAAGCAATGTGTAATTGGTGCCCCACCGTTCATGCCTGCCGATGATGGCGGTAGACGGCGCTTCGGGTCGCGCACTCTACCGCCAGCAGCGCCCGGCCTTGGCACAATGGCGTCTACGCAAGCCTCACACCACCTATAAGGAGCCACTCAGCATGCCGGTACAGCGTCCGTTCAAAGTTTTGGGAATTCAGCAAGTGGCCATAGGAGGCACTGACAAAGAGCGCATGAAAACACTGTGGGTGGACATGCTCGGACTGTCACAAACGGGCAGCTTCCGCAGCGAGCAGGAGAACGTCGATGAAGACATCCTGGCGATGGGCAAGGGCGCCTTCGCCGTCGAGGTGGATATCATGCAGCCGCTGGATATCGACAAAAAGCCTGCCGTGCATGCCACGCCGCTCAACCACATTGGTTTGTGGATAGACGACCTGCCCAAGGCGGTGGAATGGCTGACGGCCCAGGGCGTGCGTTTTGCGCCGGGCGGCATTCGCCCAGGTGCTGCAGGCCATGACATCTGTTTTCTGCATCCCAAGAGCAATGGCGAGTTCCCCATTGCGGGCGAAGGCGTGCTGATCGAGCTGGTGCAAGCGCCGGCCGATGTGATTGCCGCGTTGGGTTGAAGGGATCGCAGCGATGGCCGATGCCACGACTTTTCAGCCTTGTGTGATCCCGGTGTTGCGCAGCTTCGACGCGCAACGGGCTGCAGAGTTCTACCAAGGGTTTCTGGGTTTTGTTCAGGACTGGACACACCGCTTTGGTGATGACTTTCCGCTCTACCAACAGCTCAGCCTGCGCAGCGCTGCGGGCCTGGCCTGTGTGCTGCATGTGAGCGAGCACCATGGCGACGCCTGCCCCGGCAGTACGGTGCGCATTGCCTGGCCGCAACTGGAGGCTTTCCAGCAAAGTCTGCTGGCCAAGAACTACCGCTATGCCAAGCCCGGGCTGGAGCGCATGCCCTGGGGCATGCTGGAGATGCGCATTGCCGATCCCTTTGGCAACCATCTGGTGTTTTTTGAAGAACTGCCGGATGCGCCGGGGAGCGCTGGCGGTTGAGCGCCATGCCAACCTCCACCACAGCCGCACGCCGTTGCGGCTTTTTTACGTCCGGCATCCGCAAAGACCCCCAGCGCTGCAGGGGCAAATCTGGGGCGCCGGCGTCAATAAACTCCCAAATAGTGCCAGTGGTATTGGGCTGGATGGTCTGCAAACGCACGGTATCGGCCTTGCTGCGGGGCTACATACCTCTCCAACCACTTATTTGCCGTTAATTGCATGCCTGGCGCGTGTTGTTTGGCGATCTAAAGCGCTCCCAAAGACGGTCGTTGACGATGCAATGCACGAAGTTGTAACAATGCCTCTTCTTCTTGCCTGCAATCTGCCTGCAACAGCGCTCTAAATTAACGGCGCTGCAAAGCTGCCAAACGGCGCTTTCAGAGGCCGCTCTGCACGGGCTGGCCAGTCTTCGGTATTGGACACAATAAGTGCCATACCCAGGCATTCCGCACCGGGTAGCGATTGAGGAGAGCTTCATGTCCATCCCACATAGCCACGATGCGAGCACATCGGCGCTGCATTGGCATCCCAAAGTAGCAGTGACCGATCGGACGTCGGCCGCAGAGCCCTGGCCGGTAGCCCAGGTGCAAGCCCTGTTCGATATGCCTTTTATGGCCTTGATGTTCCACGCGCAGACGGTGCACCATGCGCACTGGCCAGCGGGTGATATCGAGCTGGCAACCTTGCTTTCCGTCAAGACGGGCGGGTGCCCGGAGAACTGCGGTTATTGCCCGCAGTCGGCGGCCCACGACACCGGAGTCAAGGCCGACAAGCTGATGGATGTTGCAGAGGTGATCCGCGCTGCCCAAGCCGCCAAGGATGCAGGGGCCAGCCGCTTTTGCATGGGGGCAGCCTGGCGTTCACCCAAGGACCGCGATATCGCGCAGGTCAGCGAGATGATTGCGGCCGTCAAGGCCCTGGGCCTGGAAAGCTGCGCGACCCTGGGCATGTTGGCGCCCCACCAGGCGCAGGCGCTGAGCGATGCAGGTCTTGACTTCTACAACCACAACCTGGATACCGGCCCCGCTTATTACCGCGATGTCGTCAGCACGCGCCAGTACCAGGAGCGGCTCGATACGCTGGCCCATGTCCGGGCCGCAGGTATCCGGGTCTGCTGTGGCGGTATCGTCGGCATGGGTGAGACGCCGGTCGACCGCGCAGCCTTGCTGGCCCAACTGGCCAACATGCAGCCCTATCCGGAGTCGGTGCCCATCAACAGCCTGGTGCGCGTGCCTGGCACGCCGCTGGCCGACAGTGAACCGGTGGACCCACTGGACTTTGTGCGCGTGATCGCAGTCGCCCGCATCGTCATGCCCAAGGCCCGCATACGCCTGTCTGCCGGCCGCCAGCAGCTGGGCGAGGCGGTGCAGACGCTGTGCTTCATGGCCGGCGCCAATTCCATCTTCTATGGTGACAAGTTGCTGGTGACCGGCAACCCGGAGGCCGACTGCGACGCAAAGCTGCTGGCCAAGCTGGGACTTGCGAGCTTGAAAACTGCGGCCTGAACGACGCGCCTGGACGCACCAGCGAAGCAGGCGGGCACAAAAAAGGCCAGCGCATGCTGGCCTTGTGCTGGTTCCGGTGGCTGAATCAGCGGCGACCGCCTTGCGCTTTCAGCGCCTGGGCAATCTCGGTGACCAGCCCGGGGCCGCGGTAGATCAGGCCCGTGTAGATCTGCACCACATCGGCGCCGGCCTTGATTTTCTCGACCGCATCGGCGCCGCTCAGGATGCCGCCCACGCCAATGATCGGGAACTGGGGGCCCAGGGCTGCACGCAGCTGGCGAACCACGGCATTGCTGGCCTCGAACACAGGGCGGCCGGAGAGGCCACCGGTTTCTTCCGCATGCTGCAGGCCTTGCACCGCATCGCGGCTGATGGTGGTGTTGGTGGCGATCACGCCATCCATGCCATGGGTCTTGAGGCTGTTGGCAATCACGCTGATCTGTTCTTCGGTCAGATCGGGAGCGATCTTCAAGAACACGGGCTTGTGCTGGCCATGCTCGCGCGCCAGCTGCTCGCGGCGTTGCACCAGCGCGCTCAGCAGTGCATCCAGCGCCTCATCGCTTTGCAAGGCGCGCAGGTTCTTGGTATTGGGCGAGCTGATGTTGACCGTGATGTAGTCGGCATGAGGGTAGACGCCATCGAGGCAAGCCAGGTAGTCGCTGGTGGCGCTCTCAATCGGGGTGGCCGCATTCTTGCCAATGTTCAGGCCCAGCAGCAGCGGCGATGCCTGCTTGCGGAACTGCGCCTTTTTCACATTGGCGACAAAGGCTGCCAGGCCTTCGTTGTTGAAGCCCAGGCGGTTGATCAGCGCATCGCGCTCCGGAATCCGGAACATGCGGGGCTTGGGGTTGCCCGGCTGCGCCAGCGGCGTGACCGTGCCCACCTCGACAAAGCCAAAACCCATGGCACCCAGGCCGTCGATGGCGCGCGCATTCTTGTCCAAACCGGCCGCCATGCCCACCCGGTTGGGAAACTGCAGACCCGCCAAGCTAATGGGGTCATTGACCCGGCTTTGGCGCCAGGCGCAGGCCAGTGGCGTGTTCTGGCCCTTGGCCAGCATGTCCATCGTGAAGTCGTGGGCCGCTTCGGGCTGCATGCCGAACAGAACGGCGCGGGAGAGGGAATAGGGGATCAGGGACATGGGATGGGATAATCAAGGCGTTATCTGTATTTTCGCTGATCTGATCGCACTACCATGACACAAGACGAATTAAAGGCCGAGGTTGGCCGCGCAGCCCTGCAGTATGTGGTTGCCGGAGAAATCGTAGGCGTGGGCACCGGCTCCACCGTGAACAAGTTCATCGATGCGCTGGCCTCCATCAAGGACCAGATTCCTGGCGCCGTTTCCAGCTCGGTGGCCAGCACCGAGCGCCTGCAGGCGCTGGGCATCAAGGTGTTGGACGCCAACGAGGTCGAGCGCCTCGCAGTCTATATCGATGGCGCCGATGAGATCGACCACCAGGGGTTCATGGTCAAGGGCGGCGGCGCTGCGTTGACGCGCGAGAAGATCGTCGCTGCGCTGGCCGACCGCTTCATCTGCATCGCTGATGCGTCCAAGCAGGTACAAACCTTGGGTGCGTTTCCGCTGCCGGTCGAAGTCATTCCCATGGCTGCCACCCAGATTGCCCGCCGCTTCGCAGCCAAGGGTGGCCAAGCCAGGTTGCGCCTCAAGGACGGCCAGCCCCTGGTCACCGACAACGGCCAGCACATCCTCGATGTCACCGGTCTGGCGATTGCCGATCCTGCCGCTTTTGAATCGGAAGTGAACCAGTGGCCCGGCGTGGTGACGGTTGGCGTGTTTGCGCACCAGAAGGCGGCAGTTTGCCTGCTGGGGACCGAGCAAGGCGTAGAGACGCTCGAGTTCTAAATCAACCAGTCAAACCTGACAAAATGGCCCGACGCAGGCAACGCCTGGTCGGGCCATTGTTGTTCAGTGCGCAGGCTTAGAAAACAATCCCGGTCGGATTGCTGGGCGTGACACGTTCCGGTTCGACATTCTGGTTGCCCGAGGCCGGTGAGCCACCTGGCGCTGCAGGCTGCGCGGCAGCGGGCGCAGCAGGTGCAATGACCTTGGGGATCAGCGGCTGGGCCGGGGCGGGGCGGTAGCTGGACGGCAGCTTGGACTGGGCAGGGTAGCCGGCGGCATCCAGATAGGCGCTCCAGTCGTTTTCGTTGAAGCCACTCAGGTGTTGCGCACCCAACGTGGCAAAGGGGATCGTGCCATCGGGGTTGAGCTTGCGCAGCGCCTGGATTTCTTCGTTGGAGGTGACTGTCTTCTCCGTGAAAGGCACACCCCGCGTCAGCAGATAGCGGCGGGCCGTGTCACAGGCGCCGCAGTCCTTGCTGGTGTAGAAGGTCAGGGGGTACTTGGTTGCCGCTTGCTTGACCTCGAGCGGCAAGTCACTGAGCCGGGTACCGGTCGGCTCGGTGACGGCACCGGTCGAGACCGACTGGCTCGGCGTATCGGATGTCGGCGCACGGTCTGAAAAGGTCACCCTGCCGTCGGGTCCCACGATCCGGTACACCGTTTGCGCGCTGGCCCAGCCAGTGGCACAGGCCAGTGCGGTGCCCACCAGGATGCTGCCCAAAGCCATTGTCCTCATGCGTTTCCCTCTCTATAGCTGTTGTGGCTCCATTATGCCTTCGCAACGCCAGCGCCATCAGCGGCTTGCAGGGCCCCAGGGGGCGGCGCTGCAAGCCGGAAGGCTCATGCGGTCAGGGGTTCCGCCATGCCCTGGTGGCGCAGCAGCGCGTCCAACTGGGGCTCTCGGCCACGGAAGGCCTTGAACGACTCCATCGCCGGACGGCTGCCACCGGCTTCCAGGATGGCATGCAGGTAGCGCTGGCCCACCTCGCGGTCCACTACATCACTGCTGCCGCGCTTTTGCGCTGCTTCTTCAAAGCTGGCAAAGGCGTCGGCCGACAGCACCTCGGCCCACTTGTAGCTGTAGTAGCCCGCTGCATAGCCACCCGCAAAAATATGGGTGAAGGTGTTGGGCATGCGGTTGAACTCCGGTTGATCGAGCACAGCCACCTGGCTGCGGACGTCGCGCATCACGCGGTAGATCGCCTCTGCGTTGATGCCATCGCCTGACAGCTCGGTGTGGATGCGCATGTCGAACAACGAGAACTCGATCTGCCGCAGGATCTGCATGCCGGACTGGAAGTTCTTGGCGGCAATCATCTTGTCGTAGAGTGCGCGCGGCAGCGGCTCGCCGGTGTCGACATGGGCCGTCATATGGCGCAGCACTTCCCACTCCCAGCAGAAGTTCTCCATGAACTGGCTGGGCAGCTCAACGGCATCCCATTCCACACCACCGATGCCGGAGACATCGCGCTCATTGACCTGCGTGAGCATGTGGTGCAGGCCGTGGCCGGTTTCGTGGAAGAGGGTGATCACGTCGTCATGGGTCAGCAGCGGCGGCTTGCCGTCCACGCCGGCTGCGAAATTGCAGACCAGGTGTGCAATGGGGGTCTGCAGCTCGCCATTGTCCGGGCGCAGCCAGCGGGTGCGCACATCGTCCATCCAGGCGCCGCCACGCTTGCCATTGCGGGCAGGCGGATCGAGGTAGAACTGGCCGACCAGCTCGCCATCGCGCTCGATGCGGTAGAAGGCCACGTCCTGGTTCCAGACAGGCGCCAGGTCCCCCTTGATCTGCACGCCGAACAAGGTCTCGACAATGCGGAACAGACCGGCCAGCACCTTGGGCGCCGGGAAGTACTGCTTGAGTTCCTGCTCGCTGAAAGCGTAGCGTGCCTCTTTCAGGTGTTCGCCGATGTAGCTCCAGTCCCAGGCCTGGGGGTTGTCCAGGCCCAGTTCGGTGCGGGCATAGTCGCGCAGGTCTTGCACATCCTTTTGGCCATAAGGCTTGGCCTTGCTGGCCAGCTCCTGCAAAAACTCCATCACCTGCACTGACGACTGGGCCATCTTGGGCGCTACCGAGAGTTCGCCAAAGCTGGGGTAGCCCAGCAGATGTGCTTCCTGCTCGCGCATTTTCAGGATCTCGACCATCAGCGGCGTATTGTCGAGCTTGGCATCGCCAAACTCACTGGCCCGCGTGGTGTAGGCGCGGTAGAGCTTTTCGCGCAACGCGCTGCTCTTGGCAAACTGCATCACCGGCAGGTAGCTGGGGATCTTCAAGGTCAGCTTGTAGCCCGGCTTGCCTTCGGCCTCGGCCGCGGCGCGGGCGGCTTGGATGACATCTTGCGGCACGCCGGCCAGCTCGTCCAATTCGGCATAGTAGGCAAACTGGTCGGTCGCATCCATCGCGTTTTCGCTGTACTTCTGGCAGGCGATGGCGCTTTTCTCTTGCAGTTGGGCATAGGTCTCGCGGGCCGGGCCTTGCAGCTCGGCACCACCGAGCACAAAGTTGCGCATTGCGTTGTCCCAGGCCTGCTTCTGCTCGCTGTTCAAGCTTGCCGGGTCGATGGCCTTGTACTTGGCATACAGCGCTTCGTCCGCACCCAGCTGGGTCCAAAACGCCGTGACCTTGGGCATCTCGGCGTTGTAGGCAGCGCGCAGCTCGGGAGTGTCTGCAACAGAATTGAGGTGACCGACCATGCCCCAGGCGCGGCCCAGCTTTTCGGTGCTGACATCGAGCACTTTGGCAATCTCGTTCCATTGCGCCGGGAACTCTGGCGCCGTTACTGTCTTGAGGGCCGCTTCACTGTCGGCCAGAAGCTGGTCGATGGCGGGGGCAATGTGTTCAGGTTGGACCTGGTCAAAGCGGGGCAGGCCGCTGAAGTCGAGCAATGGATTGGTCATGGTGCTGTATATGGGGCCTCGCGCGCCGCAATCAATGCCATGTTGGCACAGGCTTGCAAGGCATGATGGCACTTGGGTCTTGCCTGTCATTTAAGCACAAAAAAAAGCCGCTGGCACCGGCAAGGCGGATGCCAACAGCTATCGTTTTCATAGTTTTACCGGCGCGATAAATCGGCGCGGAATCGAGGTGATTTTGTGGAGATCAGGCGCGCTCGGCCGACTCCAGCGTATTGACCATCAGCATCGTGATCGTCATCGGGCCGACACCGCCGGGCACGGGGGTGATGTAGCCTGCCACTTCCTTGACGCCGTCAAAATCCACATCGCCGCAGAGCTTGCCTTCGGCATTGCGGTTCATGCCCACATCGATCACCACGGCGCCGGGCTTGACCATGTCGGCAGTCAGCACATTGAGCTTGCCCACGGCAGCCACGATGATGTCGGCCTGGCGGGTCATCGCGGCCAGATCGGCCGTGCCGCTGTGGGTGATGGTGACGGTGGCATTGGCGGCCAGCAGCATCATGGCCATGGGCTTGCCGACGATGTTGGAGCGGCCGATGACCACGGCATGCTTGCCGCGCAGGTCCTTCATGCCGATCGATTCGAGCATCTTCATGCAGCCATAAGGCGTGCAGGCCTTGAAGCCCACTTCACCCACCATCAGCGCGCCGGCGCTGGCCACATGGAAGCCGTCCACATCCTTCTTGGGTGAGATGGCTTCGATGACCTTGTGGTCATCGATGTGCTTGGGCAGCGGCAGCTGCACCAGGATGCCGTGGATGCTCGGATCGTTGTTGAGCGCTTCGACCCGGGCCAGCAACTCGGCTTCGGTCATGTTGGCGTCGTACTTCTCCAGCACCGAGTGGAAGCCGCACTCTTCGCAGGACTTGACCTTGTTGCGCACGTACACCTGGCTGGCCTGGTTGTCACCCACCAGGATGACGGCCAGCCCCGGCACGATGCCCCGGGCCTTGAGCTGGTCGGCGCGCGTCTTGACATCGGCACGCAGTTGCTGGGAAAGGGCCTTGCCATCGATCAATTGAGCAGTCATGTGGTCATCCAAAAAGGGTTGCGCGTGGTCCAGAAGCCGGGCGAGCCCCCAGCATGGCGCGCGGAATTGAAAAATGCGCCGTACCGAAACCGGTACCGGCGCATTGCGCTTTGAGCAGCGTTGTTGGAACGTCGTCCTTAGGGCGCTAAGACCGCTAATTTATCACGTTGCCTTGGCCGCTGCATTCGAGCCCAGGGCAATCTTGAGCAGATCAGCGACGGTATTGGCGCCCAGCTTTTCCATGATGTTGGCGCGGTGCGCCTCCACGGTCTTGATGCTGATGCCCAGGTCGTCTGCGATCTGTTTGTTGAGGCGGCCGGCGACAATGCGTTCGAGCACTTGCGATTCGCGTCCGGTGAGCTTGGCCAGCAGCGCATCGCGGCTGGCAGCTTGCTGGTGGCCCGCGAAGGCATCGCGTGCCTGGTCGAGCATGCGCTCGACCAAGGTGTCCAACTGGGCTTCGTCAAAAGGCTTCTGGATGAAATCCATCGCACCCTTTTTCATCGTATCGACCGCCATGGGCACATCGCCATGGCCGGTGATGAAGACGATGGGCAGGGGCGACTTGTTTTCGATCAGACGATCCTGCAGTTCCAGGCCGCTCATGCCGCCCATGCGGATATCGACGATCAGGCATGCCACTTCGCGGGCGTCGTAGCGTGCCAAAAAGGATTCGGCTGAATCAAAGCAGCGCACACGGTAATCCTTGCCCTCCAGCAACCATTGAAGCGAGTCGCGAACCGCTTCATCGTCATCGACTACGTAGACCGTGCCCTTTTTGGGGATCAAGCTCATGCACAATTCCTTCTATCAGTATTGGTATAGCGCTGGCTATTCAGCGGACTCCGCCGGCGTGGCCACCGGAATCCAGAAGCTGAAATTACAACCCGTCACCTCCGAGCCATTGTAGAGGTTCTCTGCCTGCATCCGGCCATGGTGAGATTCGACAATGCTGCGGCAGAGATTGAGGCCGATTCCCATGCCTTCGCTCTTGGTGGAGAAGAAGGCCTGGAACAGGCGCTCCAGTGCTTCAGGTGACAGGCCGCGCCCCGTATCTTGAACGGAAAACTCTATCACATCCGTGGCGTCGATCTTGCGAGGCACAACGCGCAGCTCGACCATCCGCTGGTGGGCCGGGCGCTCGGCGTTGGCGATGGATTCGGCGCCGTTCTTCATCAGGTTGATGAGCACCTGCTCGATCAGGATGCTGTCCACCTTCACTTTGGGCAACCGTGCGGCAACGTGGTGCGAAAGCCGCACATTGTGCCGTTTGAGCTCGATCGAGCCCAGCTCGACCGCTTCGCTGACGATGTCGCTGACATCGGCCAGCGCCCGGTTGGGCTCGCTGCGTTTGACAAACGAGCGGATGCGGTGGATCACCTGGCCGGCGCGCTGCGCCTGGTGGGCTGTCTTTTCCAGCGCGCCCAGCAAAGCCTCTTCGCTGAGGCTGCCGTTCTTGACGCGGGTGATCATGCCCGAGCAGTAGTTGCTGATCGCTGACAGCGGCTGGTTGAGCTCATGCGCGACGCTCGAGGCCATCTCGCCCATGGTCACCAGGCGGCTTACGGTGGCGGCTTTTTCGGCCTGGCGCGCGGCTTGCTCTTCGGCATGGCGGCGGGGTGTGATATCGGTCGCAATCACCATTTGCGCGAGCCGTCCGTCCACCCAGTTGAGGTAGCGCGAGCGCACCTCCAGCCATTTGCCCAGTTCAGCGATGTAGATCTCGGCGTTGCCGCTGACGGCGGTGGTGATCTGGTCACTGGGCAGGCCCATCAGACCGTCTTCATCGTCCATGCTGGTGCTGGCATTGCTGCTGCTGGGCAGCACGCCCGCCTGGGCGACCAGCTGCAAATGGCCCACCGTTTGCGAGCCGAACCACTGCCGGTAGAGCTTGTTGGCAAACAGCAGCTCGGCACTGCCCAGCGGTGCCACCGACACCGAGGCATCCAGTGCTTCGAGCACGATGGTAAAGCGCTCGTAGGAGGCGGAGAGCTGCTCTCGGATGCGGTTGGGCTCGGTGATGTCGGTCATCGAGGTCATCCAGCCGGTCTGACGGCCATGGCCATCGATGAGCGGCGAGACATAAAGCCGTGCCTCGAACATCGTGCCATTCTTGCGCTTGACCCGCATCTGGAAGCCACCGGGAAACACCTTGCCGCTCATCTCGTCGATCAGCATGTCGTGGTAGGTGCTTTGGTCGCCTTCGGGCCAATAAGGGTAGGGGGGCAGCTTGCCCACCAGCTCTTCTTCGCTCCAGCCGGTCATCTGGCAGAAGGCGGCATTCACGTAGGAGATGCGGCCTTGCAGATCGAGCGCACGCATGCCTGTGAGCACGCTGTTCTCCATTGCACGGCGGAAATTGGTTTCTCCCTGCAGCGCCTCCTGCGCGCGGATGCGCTTGCGCGTATGGCGCCAGGTGGCCACCAGCAGCCAGGCTGTCATGAAGCTCAGCACACAGACAAGCCAGAACAGCCCGTTGCTGACCAACCCCAGTGAGGTGTGGTAGGCCTGCGCACGCAACTTGAGGCTGTTGCCCACCGGCGCGACTGGCATGTCGAATTCGTTGGGCCCCGTGCGCCAGGGCAGCAGCCGCTGCGCAGCCACACGCGGCGCCAGCGGCGTGCCGGCCAGCGTGGTGCCCTTGCCATCCTGCAGCGTTACCGCATAGCGCGCGAGGATCTCGGTGGGCGTGCCGTAACGCAGCAGATTGTCAATCGAGAACTCGGCCAGCAGCACGCCGCCAAAGCGGCCTTTCTGACTGATGGGCACCTCCAGCAGCAGCATCGGTGCCGTCTCGCTGGTTGCCAGCGGCTGCGAGAACACGGGCTGCTGCAGGTCGCGCGCCATCTCGAACAGCTCCAGCAATTCCTTTTTCTGGATCACCTCATCAAGGGTGAGCAGGTTCTCGGCCGCCACGCTGGGGCCGAACTGGGTGGCCCGCACCTGACGCGCGGTATCGATCCAGGTCAGTGCTTGCAGCTCTGCATACTGGCTGATGAGCGTATCGGCACGGTCATTGAAGCCGTTCTTGTCCACGTCCTGGTTGCCCACGTCGCGGGCCAGGCGCATCAGCTGCTCCTGGCGCTCCGACAGACGCAGCCGAATGCGCTGCTGGGCATATTCCACATCCCGGCGCATGGCCTCGCGTTCGCGTTCCAGCTCCTCACTGCGCAGGTACCAAAAGGCCGCGACGATCGCGATGAAGAACATCACCACCGCCACCAATGGAGCAATGGCCGCATAGCGGTCTTGTCTCGAAGGTGACAATCCGCGCCACCAGGTTTGCCACATCTGCACCAAACGGGGTCGGCTGTTCGGGGGCGGGGTGGCGGGGCGCTCGGTCGAATTCATGGTCGATGAGTGTAGACGAGGGCGGTGCAGCCGTGCCCTGATGCTGGGCAAATCTCCTGTTTTGTCCGCGAAGCATCGTCCTGTAGCGCCCGTGGATTGTGCGTTTGCAGCAATTTTCCATAATATGAAAATGAAGACCGCTATTTGAAATCTTCAAAAAATGTGAGAAACTCTGGCACAGTCATTCATAGCAGATCACTTGAAGGAGACGCCAGCATGTCCGAACCATCCGAACAAAAAGCCGTCAACGGCCCCACCCGCACAGACGGCCAAGAAACCCGAGAATGGATGGACGCGCTGTCCGCTGTGATCGACCGTGAAGGCGCCGAGTACGCGCACTCGCTGATCGAGCAACTGCTCGAGCACGCGCGCCAGAACAGCGTCGATCTGCCTTTCTCCGCCAAGACCGGCTACGTCAACACCATCGAGACCGAGCAGGAAGCCCGCAGCCCCGGCAACCTCGAGATCGAACAGCGCCTGCGCGCCTACATGCGCTGGAACGCCATGGCCATGGTGGTCAAGGCCAACCGCATTCACCCGCCAGAAGGCGGCGACCTGGGCGGCCACATCGGCTCCTTCGCGTCGCTGGCCAGCATGTTTGGTGCTGGCTTCAACCATTTCTGGCACGCCGAGAGCGACAACCACGGCGGTGACTGCCTCTACATCCAAGGCCACGTATCGCCCGGCATCTATGCCCGCGCCTACCTGGAAGGCCGTATCAGCGAAGAGCAACTGCTCAACTTCCGCCAGGAAGTGGACGGCAAGGGTCTGTCGAGCTACCCCCACCCCAAGCTGATGCCCGATTTCTGGCAGTTCCCCACCGTCTCGATGGGCCTGGGCCCCATCATGGCGATCTACCAGGCACGCTTCCTGAAGTACCTGCACGCCCGCGGCATTGCCAACACTGAAAACCGCAAGGTCTGGGTGTTCTGCGGCGACGGTGAAATGGACGAAGTCGAATCCCTGGGCGCGATTGGCCTGGCCGCGCGTGAAAACCTCGACAACCTGATCTTCGTGATCAACTGCAACCTGCAGCGCCTGGACGGCCCGGTGCGCGGCAACGGCAAGATCATCCAGGAGCTCGAAGGCGAGTTCCGTGGCTCCGGCTGGAACGTGATCAAGCTGATCTGGGGCAAGGGCTGGGATGCGTTGCTGGCCAAGGACCATGACGGCGCACTGCGCAAGATCATGATGGAGTGCAACGACGGCGACTACCAGGCTTTCAAGGCCAACGATGGTGCCTATGTGCGCAAGAACTTCTTCGGCCGCGATCCACGCACCCTGAAGATGGTCGAGCACATGAGCGACGACGAGATCTGGAACCTGCAGCGTGGTGGCCACGATTCGCAAAAGGTCTACGCTGCTTTCCACGCCGCACAAAACCACCAAGGTCAGCCGACCGTGTTGCTGGTCAAGACCGTCAAGGGCTTTGGCATGGGCAAGGTCGGTGAGGGCAAGAACAACGTTCACCAGACCAAGAAACTGGCCGATGAGGACATCAAGGCCTTCCGCGACCGTTTCAACATCCCGATCCCGGACAGCCAGATCGCCGACCTGCCTTTCTACAAGCCAGCGGACGACACCCCGGAAATGAAGTACCTGCACGAGCGCCGCAAGGCCTTGGGCGGCTACCTGCCCAAACGCCGCGAAAAGGCCGACGAGCAGTTCACCGTGCCTCCGCTGGAGACCTTCAAGGCCGTGCTCGAAGCCACGCCCGAAGGCCGTGAGATCTCGACCACGCAAGCCTATGTGCGCTTCCTCACCCAGCTGCTGCGCGACAAGGAAATCGGCCCCCGCGTCGTGCCCATCCTGGTCGACGAGGCCCGTACCTTCGGTATGGAAGGCCTGTTCCGCCAGATCGGTATCTACAACCCGCATGGCCAGCAGTACACCCCGGTCGACAAAGACCAGGTGATGTACTACAAGGAAGACACCAAGGGTCAGATTCTGCAGGAAGGCATCAATGAAGCGGGCGGCATGTCCAGCTGGATTGCAGCGGCAACCAGCTACAGCCACAGCAACCGCATCATGATTCCGTTCTATATCTACTACTCGATGTTCGGATTCCAGCGCATTGGCGATCTGGCCTGGGCAGCGGGTGACCTGCAGGCGCGCGGTTTCTTGCTGGGCGGCACCTCGGGCCGTACCACGTTGAACGGCGAAGGTCTGCAGCACGAAGACGGTCACAGCCACATCCTGGCGGGCACCATCCCCAATTGCATCAGCTACGACCCGACCTTCTCGCACGAAGTGGCCGTGATCATGCACGAAGGCCTGCGCCGCATGGTGCAGAACCAGGAAAACGTCTTCTACTACCTGACCCTGCTGAACGAAAACTATGCCATGCCTGGCCTGACGCCCGGCACCGAGGAAAAGATCCTCAAGGGCATGTACCTGTGCAAGGCCGGTGGCGCAGGGGACCTGCGCGTGCAACTGCTGGGCTCGGGCACCATCCTGCGCGAATCCTTCTTTGCGCAAGAGCTGCTGGCTGCCGACTGGGGCGTGACCGCCGACGTCTGGAGCTGCCCATCGTTCAACGAACTGACCCGCGACGGCCAAGATGCTGACCGCTGGAACCTGCTGCACCCGCTGGAAACTGCCAAGGTGCCGTATGTGACCGCCGAGCTGGGCAACAGCACCGGCCCGGTGATCGCCTCGACCGATTACATGAAGTCCTACGCCGAGCAGATTCGTCCCTTCATTCCTGCTGGCCGCACCTACAAGGTGCTGGGCACGGACGGCTTTGGCCGCTCGGACTTCCGCCGCAAGCTGCGCGAGCACTTCGAGATCGACCGCCACTACATCGTGGTTGCCGCGCTCAAGGCGCTGGCCGAAGACGGCAAGCTGCCCGCCCAGAAGGTCGCCGATGCGATTGCCAAGTACGGCATCAATGCCGACAAGATCAACCCGCTGTACGCCTAAATTGCACCAGGAGACACCACAATGGCATTAATTGACATTCAAGTCCCCGATATTGGCGACTTCGCAGAAGTGGGCGTGATCGAGTTGCTCGTCAAGCCCGGTGACACCGTCGCCAAGGACCAGTCGCTGATCACTGTCGAGTCCGACAAGGCCTCGATGGAAATCCCGTCCAGCCACGCTGGCGTGGTCAAGGAAATCATCGTCAAGATTGGCGACAAGGTCGCCGAAGGCTCGGTCATCGTCAAGCTCGAAGCGGCGGATGCAGCGGCTGCGGCACCCGCTGCGCAAGCACCGGCGCCAGCACCGGCTGCTGCGGCACCCGCTGCTGCAGCTGCACCGACGCCTGCACCCCAGGCTGCTGCTGCGCCTGCGGCCTCGGGCCCGATCGAAGTGAAGGTCCCCGATATCGGGGACTTCAAGGACGTGGCCGTGATCGAGCTGCTGGTCAAGGTGGGCGATACCGTCACCGCAGAGCAGTCGCTGTTCACCGTCGAATCCGACAAGGCCTCGATGGAAATTCCATCGCCCGCCGCTGGCGTGGTGAAGGAACTCAAGGTCAAGATTGGCGACACCATCAATGTTGGCGATCTGGTCGCAATCCTGGAAGGCAGCACCGCTGCAGCGCCCGCATCCGCACCGGCTGCGCAAGCCCCCGCTGCTGCTGCGCCTGCCCCAGCCGCCAGCGCACCTGCTCCTGCAGCAGCACCTGTCGCCGCTGCGCCGGCTGCAGCCGTGCCGGCCCACAACCCCACCGTACCGCCATCGGGCGCCTTGCCTTATGCATCGCCATCGGTGCGCAAGTTTGCGCGTGAGCTGGGCGTGCCGCTGGAAGAGGTCAAGGGCTCGGGCAACAAGGGCCGTATCACCGCCGACGACGTGCAGGCCTTCACCAAGCAGGTGATGGCTGGTGCCGTGCAGACCAAGGCCCAAGCGGCCAAGGCGCCTGCCGGTGGTGGCTCTGGCGCAGGTCTGGATCTGCTGCCATGGCCCAAGGTCGATTTCAGCAAGTTCGGCACGGTCGAGCGCAAGGATCTGTCGCGTATCAAGAAGATCTCGGGCGCCAACCTGCACCGCAACTGGGTGATGATCCCGCACGTCACCAACAATGACGAAGCCGACATCACCGAGCTCGAAGCCTTCCGCGTCTCGACGAACAAGGAAAACGAGAAGAGCGGCGTCAAGGTCACCATGCTGGCCTTCGTGATCAAGGCGCTGGTGTCTGCACTCAAGAAATTCCCTGAGTTCAACACCAGCCTGGATGGCGACACCCTGGTCTACAAGCAGTACTTCAACATCGGCTTTGCGGCGGATACGCCCAATGGCCTGGTGGTGCCGGTGCTCAAGGATGCCGACAAGAAGGGCATCATCCAGATCAGCGCAGAAATGGGCGAGCTGGCCAAGAAGGCGCGCGACGGCAAGCTGGGCGCGGCCGACATGCAAGGCGGCTGTATCTCCATCTCGTCGCTGGGCGGCATTGGCGGCACGCACTTCACGCCTATCGTGAACGCCCCTGAAGTGGCGATCCTTGGCCTGTCCAAGTCGGCGATGAAGCCCGTCTGGGACGGCAAGCAGTTTGTGCCACGCCTGATGCTGCCGCTGAGCCTGTCGTACGACCACCGCGTCATCGACGGCGCCTCGGCCGCACGCTTCAATGCCTACCTGGGCCAGGTGCTGGCGGACTACCGCCGCATCATCCTGTAATCGGAGACGCACACTATGGCAATCGTAGATATCAAAGTCCCCGACATTGGTGATTTCGCTGAAGTGGGCGTGATCGAGCTGCTGGTGAAGCCTGGCGATACCGTCGCCAAGAACCAATCGCTGATCACCGTCGAATCGGACAAGGCCTCGATGGAAATCCCGTCGAGCCATGCCGGCGTCGTCAAGGAACTCAAGATCAAGATCGGTGACAAGGTCGCCGAAGGCTCGGTGATTCTGTCGCTGGAAGCCGCTGAGGGCGCTGCCCCTGCGCCTGCTGCCCCAGCACCTGCACCGGCAGCCTCGTCGCCCGCACCGGCTCCTGCAGCAGCGGCGCCCGCTCCCGCAGCGCAAGCTGCAGCGCCCGCACCGGTGGCCAGCAACTACAGCGGCCAGGTCGATGAAGACTGCGACGTGGTCGTGCTCGGCGGCGGCCCTGGCGGCTACTCTGCGGCATTCCGCGCGGCAGATCTGGGTCTCAAAGTGGTGCTGATCGAGCGCTACAAGACCTTGGGCGGCGTCTGCCTGAACGTGGGTTGCATCCCATCGAAGGCACTGCTGCATGTGGCGGCCGTGATGGACGAGGTCAAGCACCTGGAAGTCGCCGGCGTCAAGTTTGCCGCGCCGGAGGTCAATATCGACCAGCTGCGTGCCCATAAAGAGAAGGTCATCGGCAAGCTGACCGGCGGTCTGGGCCAGATGGCCAAGATGCGCAAGGTCACGATCGTGCGCGGCTACGGCAATTTCGTCAGTGCCAACCACATCGAAGTGCAGGAAACTTCGGGCGACGGCCAGGACAAGACCGGCGCCAAGAAGGTCGTGCAGTTCAAGAAGGCCATCATTGCTGCGGGCTCGCAGGCGGTGCATCTGCCCTTCATGCCCAAGGACGAACGCGTGGTCGATTCCACCGGCGCACTGGACTTGAAGGCGGTGCCCAAGCGCATGCTGATCCTGGGCGGCGGCATCATCGGCCTGGAAATGGGCACCGTCTACAGCACCCTGGGCGCACGCCTGGATGTGGTCGAGATGATGGATGGCCTGATGCAAGGCGCTGACCGCGATCTGGTCAAGGTCTGGCAAAAGATGAACGCGCCGCGCTTTGACAACATCATGGTCAACACCAAGACCGTGGCTGCCGAAGCCACGCCCGAAGGCATCAAGGTCTCGTTCGAGCCAGCCAAGGAGGGCGTGACCGTGCCCGAACCCCAGGTGTATGACCTGGTGCTGCAAGCCGTGGGCCGCACGCCCAATGGCAAGAAGATCGGCGCAGAGGCTGCAGGCGTATCCGTGACCGACCGTGGCTTCATCAATGTCGACATCCAGATGCGCACCAATGTGCCCCACATCTTCGCGATCGGCGACATCGTGGGTCAGCCCATGCTGGCACACAAGGCCGTGCATGAAGCCCATGTGGCCGCTGAAGTCATCGCCGGCGAGCTGCAAGGCAACAAGGAACTGGCTGCTGCCGCTTTCAATGCCCGCGTGATCCCATCGGTGGCCTACACCGATCCCGAAGTGGCATGGGTGGGTCTCACCGAAGACCAGGCCAAGGCCCAAGGCATCAAGGTCAAGAAGGGTCTGTTCCCCTGGGCCGCCTCGGGCCGCGCGATTGCCAATGGCCGCGACGAAGGCTTCACCAAGCTGCTGTTCGACGACTCGCCCGAAGCCCATGGCCACGGCAAGATCCTCGGCGGCGGCATGGTCGGCACGCACGCCGGCGACATGATCGGCGAGATCGCGCTGGCCATCGAGATGGGTGCAGATACCGTGGACATCGGCAAGACCATCCACCCGCACCCGACCTTGGGCGAAAGCATCGGCATGGCCGCAGAAGTGGCCCACGGCACCTGCACCGATGTGCCGCCTGCGCGCAAGTAAGACCAGCCGGTCTTGAGCCACTCTGCAAAAGACAGCCTTCGGGCTGTCTTTTTTTGCATCTTGGTCAGGCGTTCAAGGCCGTGCCAACAGGGACCCGGGCTTATTCGTCATCAAACTCCGCCCGGTAGTCATCCGGGTCGATGCTTTCAGCGCGCAGCGGCTCAATCAAGCGAAAACGTGTGACCTTGGCCGATGCGGTGATATAGCCTTTGATGACCCATTCACGGGTGACAGGGCTGTGTGCTTCTTGGGCGAGTTGCTCGATGACGCGCGTGGTTTTGCGCCGGGCCAACATGCGGAAGAATGCGGGTACATGGCTGAGCAGGCGTTGCAGCAGCTCCTCCGCATCGGCGGCCCATTCGCCTTGCTTGGGCAGCTCGGGCACAAAACCCCATTCGTCTTCTGTCAACGCGCGCCACAGCACGATCGCATGGCCATCGGCATCGTTCACGCAGGCCATCTCTTCGAGCTCAGGGGTGCGCATCGGCGCATAGCGTGAGCTGCTGCCTGCCGCCAACAGGCTTTGGTAGGCCTGGGGCACATCGGCCACCTGCAGGCGCAGGCTTGTCTGCGACTCCACCTTGGGCACCTGCAGCAGCCGCAGCAGGGCGCTGCCGGTGTCGATATCGACATAGCCCTCGCCGCTGCGCGCGGCCCTGAAGCCGATCACATCACGCCAGAGCTGCGTGGCTTTTTCCAGATCGCTGCAGGGGAGGACGAGGTAGCTGATTCCAAAAAACATGGCATGCGGTGGTAAAAAATGACAATGCTGATGATAGCTTTTGGCTGCGCCATCGATCAGAACTGATCGCCCCAGCGAGCAACGATACCCACCACCAGCAGTTGTCTTGGAGACAGCCCAGACTGCCCATTCGCCACTGGATGGGCGAAGATCCCGGCTACACAAGCTCGCGCAGCGCATCGGCGCTTTCTGCCAACGCCGCTGCAGCTCTTCAGGAGACCCACCCCATGATCCCCCATGCGTTCGCTTCTGCTGCCGCATTGGCAATGGCTGCTAGCTTGGCCGTTGCGGCCAATCCGGCCCTTGCCGCCTATCCAGACAAGCCCATCAAGCTGATCGTGCCGTTCCCACCCGGCCAGGCCACCGATATCTTTGCCCGTGCGCTGGCCGACAAGCTGGGCCAAAAGCTCGGCCAACCGTTGGTGGTGGAGAACAAAGCCGGCGCGGGCAGCAATATCGGCTCCGAGCAGGTTGCGCGCAGCGCCGCCGATGGTTACACCTTGCTGGTGGCGGGCAGCGCGATGGCGGTGAACCAGACCTTGTACAAAAAGGTGAACTTCGATCCGCGGGCCGACCTGGTTGGCATCAGCTTGATCGCCAAGGTGCCGCTGGTCTTTCTGGCCAATCCGGCCAGCGGCATCAAAAGCATGAACGACTTGGTGAGCAAGGCCCGCGCCGAGCCCGGCAAGCTGAGCTATGCGAGCGCCGGCATTGGCGGCACCCAGCATTTGAGCGCGGAGATGGTCAAGGCCCGCGCAGCGCTGCAGATCGAACATATTCCCTACAAAGGCAGCGGCCCGGCGCAGGCGGATTTTCTGGGCAACCAGGTGCCGCTGATGGTGGATTCGGTCACTGCGGCGTTGGCCAACATCCAGGCGGGCAAGGCGGTGCCGCTGGGCGTGACCTCAGCCACCCGTTCCAGCCAGCTGCCCCAGGTACCAACGATTGCTGAATCCGGCTTGCCTGAGTTCAAGGGTTTCGAGGCCGTGGGCTGGCTCGGGCTGATGGCCCCCAAGGGGACCCCCAAAGCCATTGTCGACAAGTTGACCCAAGAAACGGTGGCCATTCTCAGCAGCGCCGAGATGCAGAAATTCATCCGCGACCGGGGCTCCGAGCCCGCACCGACCAGCGGCCCGGAGATGGACCGCTTTGTCGCCAGCGAAATGGTGGAATGGGGCAAGGCCGTCAAGCAATCGGGCGCGACCGTGGAATAGGGCTACCCCCAGGCTGCGCGGCCAGAACCCTTACGCTCCGCCGACCATGTCACCCAGGCGTCCCGGCGCCTGGATGCGCTTTTCTACACTCTTTGTCGCCTATAGACCGAAATGGAGACAAAGACATGGTGTTGACGCGCAGAAGCCTGGTGCAAGCCGGGGCCGCCACGGCAATGGGAGCTTATATCGGGGCCGGCGCATCGCTGGCCCACGCGAACAAGCGCTTTCCCAACCGGGCGATCAAGCTCGTAGTGGCCTTTCCCGCCGGCGGGCCGACCGACCTGACGATGCGCCAGCTCGCCGAGAACGCCGCCAAGGTGCTGGGCCAGCCGATTGTGGTGGAGAACCGCCCCGGAGCGGCGGGTTCGCTGCCTGCGACCCAGCTGCAGAACACGGTGGCCGATGGCTATACCATCGCTCAGCTGCCGATGAGCGTGATGCGCCTGCCTTTCACCACGGGCCTCAAATGGAACCCGGTGGAGGATCTGAGCTACATCATCAATGTCACCGGCTATGCGTTCTGCATGGTGGCCAGCACCCAGTCCGGGCTCAAGAATTGGCAGGAGGTCGTAGCCTGGGCCAAGGCCCATCCTGGCAAGCTGACCTTGGGCAATACCGGTACCTATACTTCGCCGCATGTCACCTCGGCCATCATTGCGCAGCAGCTCGGACTGGATGTCGTACATGTGCCCTACAAAGGATCGGCGGAGCTGATGCGCGCGACGATGGCAGGCGAGGTGATGGTCGCGGCCGACACCAGTGCCGTAATCCCCTATGTAGACCAGGGCCGCATGGTCGCGTTGAACGTCTGGACCGAAAAGCGCCTGCCCACCTTGCCCAATACCCCCACCTTGATCGAGCTCGGCCTGCCGACCACGCAATACTCGCCGTTTGGCCTGGTGGGCCCCAAGGGCATGCCGGCCGATGTGCAAGCCACTTTGCACAAGGCGTTCAAGGAAGCGATGGAGATGGAAAGCTACCAGGCGATGCTGCAGCGCTTTGAGATGCTGCCGATTTACATGAACAGCGCCGACTACAAAAAGTTTGCCGCCGAGTCGACCGTCAAGGAAAAGGCCGTGCTGGCCAAGCTGGGTCCCCAGGCTTGACGGAGCCGAGGCGACCGATGGGCGCGGCAACGCCAGCAGGGTGATGAAAACTGTATTTATATACAGTATTTGTAAAACACCGCTTCATCTGATCGGTGCCGCCCCTCTATGAAGGGGTCTGCTTACGCTGACAGCATGGAAGGCAGCGCTGGTCATCGCCGGGAGGTTTTGCTAGAATACTGTACATATACACAGTATTTATGCAAACCCTCGCCAAACTCCAGATTCTGGCCGACGCCGCCAAATACGATGCCAGCTGCGCATCCAGCGGCAGCAAGCCCCGCAATTCCCTGGGCGGCAAGGGGATGGGCTCGACCGAGGGCATGGGCATCTGCCACAGCTACACGCCCGATGGCCGCTGTGTCTCGCTGCTGAAGATTCTGCTGACGAACTTCTGCATCTACGACTGCCGCTACTGCATCAACCGCAAAAGCTCCAATGTGCAGCGCGCCCGCTTCAGCGCGGCCGAGGTGGTGGGGCTCACTCTGGACTTCTACCGCCGCAACTGCATAGAAGGCCTGTTTCTGTCCAGCGGCATCATCCAGTCGTCCGACTACACGATGGAGCAACTTGTCGAGGTGGCCCGCAGCCTGCGCGAGGACCACGATTTTCGCGGCTACATCCACCTCAAGACGATTCCAGATGCGTCCCCCGAATTGTTGGCGCTGGCGGGCCGCTATGCGGACCGGCTCAGCATCAATATCGAGCTGCCCACGCAGCAGGGACTGCAGCAATTGGCGCCGGAAAAGGATGCTATGGGCATTGCCTCGGCCATGCACCAGGTCGCGGAGCATATCGAAGTGGCCCGGCAGCAGAAGCAAGACCAGCAGGGCAGTAAGCTGGTATCGCTGCCCCGCCAGCGCCAGGCGGCCCGGGCGGCAGCGCCCAGCTATGCGCCGGCCGGCCAAAGCACGCAGATGATTGTCGGCGCTGACAGCGCCAATGATGCGACCATTCTGCTCACCAGCAGCGCGCTCTACACCGGCCAGCGCCTGCGCCGGGTCTATTACTCGGCCTTCAGCCCCATCCCCGATGCCTCGTCCGATCTGCCGCTGCAGGCGCCGCCGCTGATCCGCGAGCACCGTCTCTACCAGGCCGATTGGCTGATGCGCTTCTACGGCTTCAGCCCGGCAGAAATCACTGCACCGGCGAGCGGCGGCATGCTCGATCTGGAGCTGGACCCCAAACTCGCCTGGGCGCTGTCGCAGCGCCAGCATTTTCCGGTGGACTTGAACCGCGCGGCCAAGGCCTGGCTGCTGCGGGTGCCGGGCTTAGGTGTCGGCAGTGTCGAGCGCCTGTTGGCCGCCCGCAAGGTGCGCCGGCTGCGGCTGGCCGATCTGCAGCAGCTGCGCGTCGCCACCAGCAAGGTGCTGCCTTTTGTCGAGCTCGATGATTACCACCCGCCGCTGGCCATGCTCGACAGCCCCGGCTTGCGCCAACAGCTGCTTGCCCAGATGGGGCAGGGGGCTGTGCAGCGCCGGCACAGTGGCATGCAACTGGCGGCTGCGGCGCAGATCGCCTTGTTTTGAGGAGGCCAGGCATGCCAGCGGAGAACGACAGCTTGACGGTGATGTTGGAAGCGCCGGATGACTTTGCCGGCTTTCGCCAGGCCGCGCGGGTGTTGCTGGCCCTGGGCGCAGCGCCTGAGGTGGTGCACTGGCGCTGGTCGGATGAGTTGGCTACCCAGGCCGAGGATGGTGATTTGTTTGCGGATGCTGCGGCAGCCAATGATGCACCCGATGCGCCAGCCCGCGTCATCAGCCCCGATGCGCTGGACCGTTTGGCCATCGCACCCGGCCAGCCGGTGCACATTCGCAAACCCCAGCTGGCCGTGCTGCGCAATGCCTGCTGCCACCGCAATCCGGGGCGCTTCATGCTGTGCTACCGCTGGCTGTGGCGGGTTCAGTGCATGCCTGGCCTTGCGGGCGATGCGCTCGATGCCGATTGGCGCGATATCGAACGCCTGGCGCATGCAGTGCGGCGAGAGATCCACAAGATGCATGCCTTTGTGCGCTTCCGGCCCGCACAGGACGAAAACGGCCACCCGCTGCATGTGGCCTGGTTCGAACCCGAGCACCACATCGTTCGAGCGGCCTCGGGCTTTTTCATGGAGCGCTTCAGCAATATGCGCTGGGCGATTCTGACGCCGGACTGCAGCGTGCTCTGGGACCAGGAATGCCTGCAATGGGGCCCTGGCGCCTCAGCGGCCCAGGTGCCGGGCCCGGATGCGGGTGAAGCGCTATGGCTGGCCTATTACCAGTCCACCTTCAACCCGGCGCGCCTCAAGGAACAGGCCATGCTGCGCGAGATGCCGCGCCGGTACTGGAAGAACCTGCCCGAGACCCAGCTGATCAGCGGCCTGGTGGCAGGCGCGCGCAGCCGCACTGGAGAAATGCTGGCGGCGCAGCCAGGCGCCCGGCGCGCCTGACGCGGACAGCGGTTTTTCAGGCTCAGTGCAGTGACACGTCTTCGCGGCGCACATGGTCGTTGGCCGTGCCGGTAGGCCGGCTCGACCAGTAGCCTGCGAGCAGCGATCCCGAGATGTTGTGCCAGACCGAGAAAATGGCGCCTGGCAGCGCGGCCATCGGGCTGAAGAACTTCGCGCCCAGGCTGGCCGCGAGGCCCGAGTTCTGCATGCCCACCTCGATCGCCAATGTGCGGCAGACCGATTTATCAAAGCCCAGCAGGCGACCGCCCCAGTAACCACCCAGGTAACCGATCAGGTTGTGCGCAATCACGCCCGCCACCACGACGCCACCCACGGTGGCGATGCGGTCGCGGCTCAAGGCCACGACGGTGGACAGCACCAGCAGGATCGCCACCATCGACACGAGCGGCAGCAGACGCTCGACGCGCTTGATCTGCGCATGCCAGAAATGGTTCAGCAGCAGGCCCAGGCCAATCGGCAGCAGCACGATTTGTGCAATCTCCATCAGCAGCGCGCTGACCGGCACATCGATCGACGCCGAGATATAGAGGCGCGCAAGCAGCGGCGTGGCCACAATGCCGACCAGGGTGGACAGTGCACTGATCGTCACCGACAGCGCCACATCGCCCTTGGACAGAAAAATCATCACATTTGACGACGTACCGCTGGCGACGCTGCCGACCAGCACCATGCCGGCCGTCAGCTCGGGCGGCATGTTCAGCGCTTTGGCAATCAGCCAGGCGGCCAGCGGCATGATGAGGTAGTGCAGGAACAACCCGGCCGCAATCGGCGCAGGGCGCTGCAGTACGCGGCTGAAGTCGCTGATGCGCAGGGTCACGCCCATCGCAAACATGATCAGCATCAGCAACTGGGCAATATGGGGCTTGAAGCCCAGGAAGGCGGAGGGCGCGCTGTAGGCGATCAGCGCCATCACAGCTGCCCAGACGGGAAAAAGACGGGTCAACAAAGCAAGCACGGAAGTATCCAGACCAAAGCAAAGCCTGGGCGCTGCGCTTTCGGCCAGAGCCGGTGCAACGCCCGTGGGAGAAGAACGGGGTGGGGGCTGATGCGATGCGGCGGAGGTGGCGCTGTGCCGGGCCAGGGATAGCGGCCAGTGCAACAGCGCTGCGATGAATGCAGGCTACAGGTGGTAGCGGGCAAGCGCCGGATGCTTGTGGCGGGCCGCATCAGGCCTGCCATCATAAAGTTACGATTGCAACTGGTTGGGGGCAGGCCGCGGTGGCAACACGGCACACTCGGATATCCGCAGGCGGGTGTCTGTCAGCGCAATGCCTGTTGCAGGCGCAGACCCTGCCGCGCGCAAAGTTGGCATTTTTTGTACCCGAAGCCTGCTACGTTCTGCATAGCAATGTGGGCCCCATGCGTGGGCCGCATTCAGCGCCGGTGCGGTGCGGCGCAAGGTTTGGCCAATGTCGTTTTTATTGTAGGACTGCAGGCATTTTGTAACCTTTGGACGCAGGCCGCCGCTGCAATCTGCAGATCATCCGGTAGAGTCGTTGAGATTGGTTAACGATCTGATGCATTAATGCAACACCGTGACAG
Organism: Comamonas sp. SY3; assembly: GCF_041730275.1. Taxonomy (NCBI): domain Bacteria; kingdom Pseudomonadati; phylum Pseudomonadota; class Betaproteobacteria; order Burkholderiales; family Comamonadaceae; genus Comamonas; species Comamonas sp. SY3. Next base: position 120,350 of record NZ_JBGTYN010000002.1, read on the forward strand.
TGTCACTGGTGGCAATGCATCTCCTGCTCTGGAACAGCCGCTGCGACGCGCTGCCAGGGCCATCTCTAACTCGGTGCCATGCGGCCATGCACGCTGGACACATTTTTTGGGAGGAAGGTGCAGTTATGCCACCCCATGCAGCATCCTCAATGCCCTTGCCGCAAGTTGGCGGCTGGCTTGAACACAGTGTTGGCCCGTTGATGAGCTGGTGCGTGCTGGTAGCGGCCGCCGCGCTGGCCGGCCATATGGTTTTTCGGCTCACCGGCTTTCCCCGCATGCTGGGTTATACGGTCGTCGGCCTGCTGGCCGGCTGGCTCGGGTTTGGCGATCTGCCCTGGCCGCTGCAGGGCAATACCCAGGTGCTGCTGCATACGGCCGTAGGCACCAGCATGCTGATTGCCGCCTCGCAAATCTCGCTCAAATGGTTGGTGCGTCAGCCGTTTTTGCTGCTGCAAAGCCTGGTCGAATCGCTGGCAGCCCTCGTGCTGGTCACGGGCACTCTGCAACTGCTCGGCATGGGCTGGGCGGTGTCACTGGGTGTTGGCGTGATCGCGATGGCGGCGTCTCCATCCGTTCTTTTGCGCATCTCCTCGGATCTGCGCTCCAGCGGGGCCGTCACCGACCGCAGCGTGTTGATGGCAACGCTCAGCTGCGTGTACGCACTGGTGCTGGGCTTGGTCATCACCGTGGCATGGTCGCCGGTGGCTGGCACGGATGCCCAGTCGGGCCTGATGCTGACCGCAGCCGGCATGGGCCATCTGTTGTGGAACCTGGGCCTGACCCTGTTGTGGGCGCTGCTGACCACCGCCGCCTTGTGGCCGGTGTTGCGCTGGACCTCGTCGCGCAGCGACTCCACCGCGCTGTACATGCTTGCCGTGCTGGTGGCAGCCAGCCTGCTGTCTGAACGCCTGGGCGGCTCGGCGGCGCTGGCCTTTGTCCTCGCCGGCGTGATGCTGCGCAATCTCAGCCCCAGGCCGATGATCTGGCCCACGGCCTTCATGGCGGGCAACACCATGCTCAATCTGCTGATGTTTGTGCTGGTGGCCAGCATGGCCGGCCAGATGGCGCCGAGCGCAGCGCTGATCAGCGTGGTGGCGGCAGCCAGCCTGGCGCGCCTGCTGGGGAAGATGGGCGGGGTCATCTTGCTGGGCGCAGGCACCGGTATTGGCTGGCTGCGCCAGTGGCCAGTCGCCTGCGCGCAGTCGCCCAGCTCGGGGCTGGCACTGCTGATTGCCTCGGCCCAGGTGGCGCAATGGGCCACCACCAACCCGGATGTCGCCATCAGCGTATCGTCGATTGCGCTGCCAATGATTGTGCTGTGTGAGGTGATCGGTGTGCTGCTGGCCTCGCTGGCCCTCTGGCGCAGTGGCGAGGCCCACCGCGGAATCGGTCTGTCTGCCCTCACCAGCAAGGAGAAACGCCATGACGCTTGAAGCTTTCCAACAATCCCAGGCACTGACCTTGGGGGTGGAGCTGGAGCTGCAGCTGGTCAACACCAACCACTACGACCTGACGCCTTACGCCCCCGATATGCTGGCCCTGCTGAAGAATGCGCAGGTGCCGGGCTCGATCGTGCCGGAGGTGACCACCAGCATGATCGAGATATCGACCGGTATCTGTACCGATGCGCAGGATGCCTACCAGCAGCTGACGGTCACGCGCGACGCGCTGGTCAAGGCGGCCGACAAGCTCAATATTGCGCTGGCCGGCGGGGGAACCCACCCGTTCCAGCAGTGGCACCAGCAGCGCATCTACAACAAGCCGCGTTTCAAAGAGATCACTGCGCTGTATGGCTACCTGACCAAGCAATTCACGATCTTTGGCCAGCATGTGCATGTGGGCTGCCCCGGTGCCGACGCGGCATTGATGATGCTGCACCGGCTCTCGCGCTATATCCCGCACTTTATTGCGCTGTCGGCCTCCAGCCCCTTTGTGCAAGGGCAGGACACGGCTTTCGATTCGGCGCGGCTGAACTCGGTGTTTGCGTTTCCGCTGTCTGGCCGGGCACCGTTTGCGCTGCACTGGGAGGACTTTGAGCGCTACTACGAGAAGATGACCGCCACTGGGGTGATCCACAGCATGAAGGATTTCTACTGGGATATCCGCCCCAAGCCCGAGTTTGGCACCGTCGAGGTGCGGGTGTTTGACACGCCGCTGTCCATCGAGCGCGCCGTTGCACTGGCCGCCTATGTGCAGGCGCTGGGGGCCTGGTTCCTGGCCGAGGAGCCGTTCGAGCCCAGTGAGGACGACTACCTGGTCTACACCTACAACCGCTTCCAGGCCTGCCGATTCGGCCTGGAAGGCGCCTATGTGGACCCGGCAAGCAGCGAATCCTTTGGGCTGCGGGAGCACATCCTGCTGACCTTGCAGCGCATCCAGTCCTATGTGCCGGACAACAGCAAGGAGGCCTTGCTGCAGCTGCGCAAGACCGTCAACGAAGGGGTCAACGACGCCAGCCGCCTGCGCGAAGCCTATGCCCAGGCCCAGCAACTGCCCGAGGTGGTACGGCAGTCCACCCTGCGCTTCCGGTATTGATTGAAATACACCGGGTTGAAAGCCATCCGGGGCTGGCCTGCATTACAGTGCATGGTCAGCCTTTTTTGCCTTCACCCGTGTCTGAAAAATCTCTGCTGCTCATCCAGGTCGGCACACCGCCCGACGATATCCGTGCCCAGGCCGGCGATTTGCCGCTGTGGTTCTCCGCCGTGCTCGCTGCTGGGCCCGCGTTCAAGGTGGTGCGGGTGTTCGACGGTGAGCCCTTGCCGCCGCATGACGCGCACAGCGCCGCGATCATCACCGGCTCCTGGGCGATGGTCACCGATCGTCTGCCGTGGAGCGAAGCGGCGGCCCAGTGGATACGCGACGCGATGGCATTGGGGTTTCCGCTGTTTGGCGTCTGCTACGGGCACCAGCTGATGGCCCATGCGCTGGGTGGCAAAGTCGATTACCACCCCAAGGGCCGCGAAATGGGCTGCCTCGATATCGACCTGCTGGCCGGGGCCGAGGAAGAGGCATTGCTGGCCGGCTCAGGCCCGCGCTTCAAAGCCCATCTGACCCATATGCAAACGGTGCTGGAGCTGCCGCCAGGCGCCCGGGTGCTCGCAAGATCAGCCCATGACCCGCACCAGGTGGTGCGCTATGGGGCCCATGCAGTGTCCACCCAGTTCCATCCGGAGTTCAGCCAGAAGGTGGCTGCTGCCTGCATCCAGCTGCGTGCGAAGGTGCTGCAGTCGGAGGGTTTTGACCCGCAGGCGATGCTGGAGCAGCTGCGCGACACGCCTGTGCCGCAGCGGATGCTGCAGCGCTTTGTAGCAGCCTATGCCTGCCCGCCAGCAACCGCGCCGGCGCTGAACACGGCCTCGGGTGCTCAGGCCGGGACGACTTTGACGGTATAGCCCTTGCCGGAGGCGATGACTTCCAGCAGTCGGTCGATATTGGGATGCGCGCCGGGGCGGGCCTTGGCGTCGTCCGTATGTTCAGCAAAAATCTGCAGGCCTTCTTCAGCCGCTGCCACATTGATGCCGCCATGCTTGGCGGCCAGTGCGTTGTAGACCTTGGCCGAACCGGCCTTGCCGGGGGCATTCGGAATGGTGGCAGCCACCTGGCCATCGGCATCGATCAGTTGCAGCTCGGCGATATGGTCAATGGAAGGCAGGGATTGGAGGTTGTCAGCAAATGCCATGGGGCTCCTGGGCGCAGAAGTGGTATCAAAAAAATAGCTGCCGGTGCTTATTGCATGGGCAGCTCACGGGTTTTGTATTATGCAGCAAAGCCTTGCTGGCCAAGGGGGCAGGGCGGCCATCCTGCCGCCCACAGCCATCGTCAGTCCTGTGCCTTCACCAGGCCCATGATGAAGTCCCAATGCCGCGCATCCACCGGCGTGATCGACAGGCGGTTGCCTTTTTGCAGCACCCGCATATCTTCTAACGCTGGATATTGGCGCAGCGCAGCCACCGTGATGGGCTGGATCTTGCGCAGCGCCTGCACATCCAGCATCAGCCAGCGCGGGGCCTCGGGTTTGGACTTGGGGTCGTAGTACTTGGACTTCGGGTCGAACTGGCTGGCATCGGGCCGCAGATGGCCCGCGATGCGGGCAATGCCGTAAATACCGGGCTCGGCGCAGCTCGAATGCCAGTACAGCACACCATCGCCCACCTGCATGTCATCGCGCATGAAGTTGCGCGCCTGGTAGTTGCGCACGCCGTCCCAGGCGATCGTCGCCCGGGGCGCGTTGAGCGCGCGGTCGATGGAGAATTCATCGGGCTCGTTTTTCATCAGCCAGTAGCGGGTCGATGCAGCGTTCATGGTGCTTGGATGTAAGAACCTGTTCAAAGTCTCTACGCAGCCGCGTTGGAGTGCAATCGGAATGAGTTCGAAGGGCTGGTCCGCAGCTTGCACCGGGGTGCAAGCAAGGGCCAGCGCGCAGAAATCGCCCGATTTCACTCCAACCCGTTGGGACAGTGGCTTTGCGCTGCCCGGGTAGGGAGCGGTCTGCGTCGTTGCAAATCCTCGCAATAGCACAGCTATTGCTGCGGTGTTGCGCGGCTGGGCGCCCCCCTAGTATCCCATCTCGCAAAGACACTGTCGCGGCGCGAGGAGACTTTGAACAGGTTCTAAGGAGGGCGGGGCAGGCTGGTAGCGCGGCCCAGGCCTGAGCGCGCATGCTGCTGATGCTAAACGATGCGCCGCTCTGTTTATGGAAGCACAAGCGCTGCGGCAGTGTTGATGCCAGGCGGCGTTTATACGAGACAGCCCAAGCGTAAACAGCAGCAACATAGTACAATAGAGAGCTTTGCAAGCTTTTGTGGCTTGACTGCGTTGGCTGCCTGGCAGCTGCGCGGTACATCGTGTGCGGGATGCTGGTTGTTGGGGCCCGTTGGCGGGCCCGCTGATGGCCGCTTCGCTGAGTGGCCTGGCACGGCGCTTGCCCCCTGGGAGGTGAGAGCTGGCAAGACCATCCCGAACCATGGAGAGAGCCACCGCTTGTTGGTGGCACAGAGAACAGCATGGCGAACCGGTTTCGTTCATGCACCACTAGACAAGGATTCGTCGACTTATATGGCTAAAGAAGAACTGATTGAGATGCAAGGCTCCGTGACCGAAGTGCTGCCGGATTCGCGTTTTCGCGTGAAGCTGGACAACGGCCACGAGCTGATTGCCTACACGGGCGGCAAAATGCGCAAGCACCACATTCGCATTCTGGCCGGTGACAAGGTGTCGCTGGAGATGTCGCCTTACGATCTGAGCAAGGGCCGCATCACTTTCCGTCACCTGCCAGGCCGCGGCCCGGCACCTACCCAACGTTGACCGGATGCAGGGCCGCTGTAAAAAAATCGTCAAATACGAAATGCAGCAGCCCAAACCCTGGTTACAATAACGGCTTAGTCGGAGCGTAGCGCAGCCTGGTAGCGCATCTGCTTTGGGAGCAGAGGGTCGCGAGTTCGAATCCCGCCGCTCCGACCATTCCATTTAAAAACCTGTTGCATGCAAATGCAGCAGGTTTTTTGTTTTGCTGATTCGCGATTCGATACGGCTTGTATTGTTAAAGCGCTGGCAACGCTGGTTGACAGTCCGGCCAAGGTGGGGCGCTGGGTGCAGCGCCGAGGCCCATGCTGCGCAGCGGGCAGGGCGGCTGCCTGGCAACCATCCGATCCGCTAAAAAGTTGTCAAAGTAATCATTTTTCGCCAGAAGGGGCTGCGGCTCGATATACAATAGCGGCTTAGTCGGAGCGTAGCGCAGCCTGGTAGCGCATCTGCTTTGGGAGCAGAGGGTCGTGAGTTCGAATCCCACCGCTCCGACCATTCCTATTGAAAACCTGTTGCACGCAAGTGCAGCAGGTTTTTCGTTTGGGCAGTTCCAAAAAGGCCAGTTGCGCCCCACCATCCCAGTGGGTCCAGGGCGCCATCGCCCAAGCCATTCACCAGATGGCGATCGCCGTCAACATGGCTTGGCGATGCCCTTGCGCAGGGCGGGGAATGTATCCGGCTGGATACATATATTTTCCGAGCCGATGCACGTTGATTTTGCTGCATTCTTCGCTGAAACAGGCTTTGCCTAGCAGAAATTGGGCCTGCTTTTTTGCTGCCAGGAACGCTACAGGTAGCGTACACTCAATCCCATAGACACCATATGTAGTGTCCACCGCTTCCCCCACTGGTTATCCGATGCTGGTCTTCCTCCAGCCACTGCGCGCCTGCGATGCCGGGCGCGTTTTGGCGCGGGATAGCTGCGTCTTGCGCCCGTGGTCCTGCGTTTTTTATCCCATTAGAAACATCGCAAATGAACCAGACAAGCACTATGAGAGTCACCAAGCGTGACGGTCGCGTTGAACCCATCGACCTGGACAAAATCCACCGAGTGATTGACTGGGCGGCCAAGGGCCTGAGCAATGTGTCGGTCTCGCAGATCGAGCTGCAGTCGCATATCCAGTTCTATGACGGCATCCGCACCGATGCGATCCATGAAACCATCATCAAGTCCGCCGCCGACCTGATCTCCGAAGACGCGCCCGACTACCAGTACGTCGCAGCGCGCCTGGCCATCTTCCACCTGCGCAAGATTGCGTTCGGCCAGTTCGAGCCGCCGCATCTGTACGAGCATGTGCAAAAGCTCACCGAGCTCAAGAAGTACGATCCCCATCTGCTGGCCGATTACAGCCGCGAAGAGTACGACGAGATCAATGGTTTCATCGACCACTGGCGCGATATGGACTTCTCCTACGCGGCAGTCAAGCAGCTCGAAGGCAAGTACCTGGTGCAGAACCGGGTGACCAAGCGCATCTACGAAAGCCCGCAGATCCTGTACGTGCTGGTTGCGATGAGCCTGTTTGCCAAGTACCCGGCCGACCGCCGTCTGCAGTACATCAAGCGCTTCTATGATGCCGTCTCGCGCTTCAAGATTTCGCTGCCCACGCCCATCATGTCGGGCGTGCGCACGCCGCTGCGCCAGTTCAGCTCCTGCGTGCTGATCGAGTGCGACGACAGCCTCGACAGCATCAATGCCACCACCAGCGCCATCGTCAAGTACGTGTCGCAGCGCGCCGGTATCGGCATCAACGGTGGCCGCATCCGCGCGCTGGGCAGCGAGATCCGTGGCGGCGAGGCGCAGCACACCGGCTGCCTGCCTTTCTTCAAGATGTTCCAGTCGGCCGTCAAGTCCTGCTCGCAAGGCGGCGTGCGCGGCGGTGCAGCCACCTTGTTCTACCCGCTGTGGCACCTGGAAGCCGAGTCGCTGCTCGTGCTGAAGAACAACCGTGGCGTCGAAGAAAACCGCATCCGCCATCTGGACTACGGTATCCAGATCAACCGCATGCTCTACCAGCGCCTGATCAAGGGCCAGAACATCAGCCTGTTCTCGCCCCATGATGTGCCCGGTCTGTACGAGGCCTTCTTTGCCGACCAGAACAAGTTCGAAGAGCTGTACGTCAAGTACGAGAGCGACGAATCCATCCGCAAGCGCACCTTGCCCGCAGTGGAGCTGTTCTCGCTGATGATGCAAGAGCGTGCCAGCACCGGCCGTATCTACATCCAGAACGTGGACCACTGCAACACGCACAGCCCGTTCAACCCGGCCGTCGCTCCCGTGCGCCAGTCGAACCTGTGCATGGAAATCCTGCTGCCGACCCACCCGCTCGAAGACATCAAGGACGAGAACGGCGAAATCGCGCTGTGCACCCTGTCGGCCTTCAACCTGGGCGCGCTGGAATCGACCGACGAGCTCGAAGAGCTGGCCGACCTGATCGTGCGCGCACTCGATGCCCTGCTGGACTACCAGGACTACCCGGTGGCCGCTGCCCGCATTGCGACCGAAAAGCGCCGCTCGCTGGGCGTGGGCGTGATCAACTACGCCTACTACCTGGCCAAGAATGGTGTGCGCTACTCCGACGGTTCGGCCAATGGCCTGACCCACCGCACGTTTGAAGCCATCCAGTACTACCTGCTCAAGGCATCGGTGCAGCTGTCGCGTGAATTCGGTCCTTGCACCGCCTTTGCCGAAACCAACTACGCCGCCGGCATCCTGCCGATCGATACCTACAAAAAGGACATCGACGGCCTGACCGACGAGCCCCTGCACCTCGACTGGGAAACGCTGCGCACCGAGATCAAGACCCATGGTCTGCGCAACTCGACCCTGACCGCGCTGATGCCGTCGGAGACCTCCAGCCAGATCGCCAACGCGACCAATGGCATCGAGCCTCCACGGGGCTTTGTTTCGGTCAAGCAGTCCAAGGACGGCATCCTGCGCCAGGTGGTGCCGGAGATCGATCGCTTGAAGGGCCAGTACGAACTGCTCTGGCAAATGCCCAACAACGATGGCTACCTGAAGCTCGTGGGCCTGATGCAGAAGTTTGTCGACCAGTCCATCTCGGCCAACACCAACTACGACCCGCAGCGCTTCGCCGACGGCAAGGTACCGATGCAGCAACTGCTCAAGGACCTGCTACAGGCCTACAAGTTGGGTGTCAAGACCCTGTACTACCACAACACCCGTGATGGTGCCGAAGACATGCAGGGCGCGGCTGCAGAAGACGACTGCGCCAGCGGCGCCTGCAAGATCTAAGCGGAGAGAAGGCGATGGCATACAGCACCTTCTCCAAGGTCGACAATGACCAGCTCAAGGAACCGATGTTCTTTGGCAATCCGGTCAACGTCGCCCGCTACGACCAGCAGAAGTACCCGATCTTCGAGAAGCTGATCGAAAAGCAGCTCTCGTTTTTCTGGCGCCCTGAAGAAGTGGACATCACGCAGGACCGGATCGACTACCAGAACCTGCCTGACCACGAAAAGCACATCTTCATCAGCAACCTGAAGTACCAGACCCTGTTGGACTCGATCCAGGGGCGCAGCCCCAACATGGCCTTCCTGCCGCTGGTGTCGCTGCCGGAGCTGGAGACCTGGATCGAGACCTGGGCGTTTTCCGAGACCATCCACTCGCGCTCCTACACGCACATCCTGCGCAACATCGTCAACGATCCATCGGTGATCTTTGACGACATCATGCGCAACGAGAGCATCAAGCTGCGCGCGGGCGACATCTCGTCGTACTACGACGACCTGATCCGTGATGCGATGCTGCACGCCCAGTTGGGCCCGGGCAGCCACACGATCAATGGCGTGGTGCACGAGATCGATGTGTACCAGCTCAAGAAGAAGATGTACCTGTGCCTGATGAATGTGAACATTCTGGAGGCCATCCGCTTTTATGTGAGCTTTGCCTGCTCCTTCGCGTTTGCCGAGCGCAAGCTGATGGAGGGCAATGCCAAGATCATCCGCCTGATCGCCCGCGATGAAGCGCTGCACCTGACCGGCACCCAGCACTTGCTCAACATCATGCGTTCGGGCCAGGACGATCCGGACTTTGCCAAGATCGCCAAAGAGACCGAGCAGGAATGCTTTGAGATGTTCAAGACCGCAGCCTTGCAGGAAAAGCAGTGGGCTGAGTACCTGTTCCGCGACGGCTCGATGATCGGCCTGAACAAGGACATTCTGAGCCAGTACGTGGAGTACATCACCAATATCCGCATGTCGGCGATCGGCCTCAAACCCGCGTTCGAAAACGCCAAGAGCAACCCGATCCCCTGGATCAACACCTGGCTGTCGTCCGACACCGTGCAGGTGGCCCCGCAAGAGGTGGAGCTGAGCTCCTACCTGGTGGGCCAGATCAACGCCGAAGTCTCGCTGGATGACCTGAGCGGAATCGAGTTGTGACTACGGTCAGCACCACGGACACCCTCATACGCGTGCTGCCAGGGGAGACCCTGCTTGAAGCGCTGGAGCGCACTGGCCACGACGTGGAATACCAGTGCCGTGGTGGCTATTGCGGCAGCTGCCGCCTCACCTTGGTCGAGGGCGAAGTCGTCTACACCCAGGAGCCGCTGGCCTTTGTCGGGCCCCATGAAGTGGTTCCCTGCTGCTGCGTGGTCAAGACCCCCATCAAGGTGGAGTGCAGTCTCCGGCAACTGGAAACCAGCGCCGACGACAAGAGCCAGCTGGCCTTGGATCTGTAGGTCTCTGCCGTTCTGTGCGCAGGCCCCATGCTGAGCTTGGGGCCTTTTTTTTGCTGCCTGCGATGCACAGCAATGACAGCTTTTTGTCTCAGCAATGCCTGCCGCCAGCACGTTCCCCTGCTGCTCTGGCGAACTTTACACAAGCAGGGTTTAAGGGGCTGGATGGCCGCTTGACTGCCCCTGCGCCCCTTGATGGGTACAGGCCGCCACCGCTTGGTGCAGCAGCGCGCAGGCCTGGTGCAGGGACGGTCAAAAACCAGGCATGCATGCACTGTGGCTGTGCAGGGCCACCGGGTTAGCGCGTAATGGTTTTTACCCGCGAAGCCTGGCTTGTGCCCGCCCTCGAATTTCTTGTTTGCGCCGACTGCGCGATCGCTTGATCATCGCTGCCAGATCAGAGCTTCTGATCCACACAGCTTGCATGATTCGGAGATACCAGATGGCAACAAGCCAAGTCATACGCGCCGGGGCAGATATCGGCGGCACTTTCACAGACATCGCACTGGAGGTCGATGGCGTCCTGTTCAGTGAGAAGGTCCTGACTGACTATGAGAAGCCCGAGCGCGCCATCGTCACAGGCCTCAAGCAGGCGGCGGCCCAGGCGGGGATCGCGCCATCGCAGATCGGCACGGTGATCCACGGCACCACCTTGGCCACCAATTCGCTGATCGAGCGGCGCGGTGCCAGGACCGCCTTCATCACCAGCGAAGGTTTTCGCGATGTGATCGAGATGCGCAACGAGGGCCGTTTTGAGCAGTACGACCTGGCCATCCAGCTGCCCGCACCGCTGATTGCCCGCAACCACCGCTTTACCGTGCGGGGCCGGCTTGATGCCAAGGGCCAGGAGCTGCAGCCGCTCGATGAGGCACAGGTGCAGGATGTGATTGCGCAGCTGCGCCGGGGCGAGTACGAAAGCGTGGCCGTGGGCCTGATGCACAGCTACAAGAACCCGGTCCATGAAAAACGGGTGCGCGCGCTGATTGCCCAGGCTTTGCCCCAGCTGTCGGTGTCCATCTCCAGCGAGGTCTCGCCCCAGATCCGCGAGTTCGAGCGCTTCAACACCGTCTGCGCCAATGCCTATGTGAAGCCGCTGATGTCCTCCTATCTGCAGCGCCTGGCCCAGGCGCTGGTGGCAGAAGGCATGCACTGCCCACTCTACCTGATCCATTCGGGTGGCGGCTTGATGTCACTGGCCAATGCTGCCGAATTCCCGGTGCGCCTGCTGGAGTCCGGTCCGGCCGGCGGCGCCATCTACGCCAGCGATTTTGCGGCCAAGTATGGCCAGGACAAGGTCGTCTCCTTCGACATGGGTGGCACCACCGCCAAGATCTGCCTCATCGACCAGCATGTGCCCAAGACGGCGCGGGTGTTTGAAGTCGCGCGCAGCTACCGCTTCAAAAAGGGCAGCGGCATGCCGATCTCGATCCCGGTCATCGAGATGATCGAGATCGGTGCGGGCGGCGGCTCCATCGCGCATGTGGACGATATGCGCCAGGTGCGCGTGGGGCCCGAGAGCGCCGGCTCCGAGCCCGGACCGGCCAGCTACAGCCGGGGCGGCGCACGCCCCACGGTAACCGATGCCGATCTGCTGCTGCACAAGCTCGACCCGGCCCGCTTTGCCGGCGGCAGCATGCGGCTGGATATGCCCGCTGCCGAACAAGCCATGGACGCCCATGTGGGCCAGGCCCAGGGCCTGGATGCGGTACGCGCCGCCTACGCGGTGGCTGAGGTGGTGGACGAGAACATGGCCAATGCCGCGCGCATGCATGCGGTGGAGTCCGGCCAGGACCTGGAGGCCTACACGATGATCGCCTACGGCGGCGCGGCGCCACTGCATGCCGTGCGGCTTTGCGAGAAGCTCGGCATCCAGCGCCTGCTGATCCCGACCGGCGCTGGCGTGGGCTCGGCCATCGGCTTCTTGCGTGCGCCCTTTGCCTATGAGTCGCTGCGCAGCTCGGTGATGCGCATGAGCCAGTTCGATGGGGAAGCCGTCAACCAGATGCTGCGCGAGATGGAGGTGGAGGTGAGCGCGTTTTTGCAAGACACCGGCTATGGCGGCGAGACCGTCAAGGAGCTGCGCGCCTTCATGCGCTACTGCGGCCAGGGCTGGGAGATTCCGGTCTCGGTGCCCGTGCAGCACTTTGGGCCGGACAGCGTGCCCGCGCTCAACGCGGCCTTTGTGCAGAACTATGTGGCTTTGTTCGGCCACGCGATCGACGGCCTTGACATCGAGGTGGTGAGCTGGGCACTGTCCTTGCGTTCCAAGACCTTGCCCCCGGCCCAGGCTGCGTTGCAGCAGGGCGGCACGCCGCAAAAGGGGGCCGGCACGGTGCTGGACCGCCGCGAGGTGTTCGACGGCAAGCAAGGCCAGTTCTATGCCTGCGACATCTATGAGCGCCTGGGCCTGCCCCGGGGCCAGGCTGTGCCCGGCCCGGTGGTGATCGTGGAAAAGGAAACCTCGACCTATGTCAGCCCCGGCTTCAAGGTTGTGCTGCAGTCAGACGACTGCATGCTGGTGGAACGCATCGACAGCGGAGTGTGATCATGGCAAACAATACAGACGTTCATTACCAAATCATGTGGAACCGCCTCATCTCGGTGGTGGAAGAGCAGGCAGTCACGTTGATTCGCACCGCCTTTTGCACCAGCGTGCGGGAGGCGGGCGACTTGTCGGCCGGCGTGTTCGACAGGCAGGGCCGCATGATGGCCCAGGCCGTGACCGGCACCCCTGGGCATGTGAACTCGATGGCCGAGTCGGTCGCACATTTTGCGAAGCGCTTTGAGCGCAGCACGCTCCAGGATGGCGATGTGCTGGTCACCAACGACCCCTGGCTGGGTACCGGCCACCTGCACGACATCACCGTCGTCACGCCGGTCTTTTATGGCCCTGACGGCCACAGCGAACACATCGGCTACTTTGCCGCCACCGCCCACGTGGTGGACATCGGCGGGCGCGGCTTTGGCCCAGACGGCAGCGATGTCTACGAAGAGGGCCTGTGCATTCCGCCGATGAAGTTCTTCCGCGCCGGCGCGCTCAACGAGGACCTGATCGAGATCCTGCGCAACAACGTGCGTGAGCGCGACCAGGTGATTGGCGACTTCCACTCGCTGGCTGTCTGCAATGCCACCGGCATGCGCCGCCTCAAGGGCATGCTGGCCGAGTTTGAACTGCGCGACCTGGAAGACCTGGCCCGCTTCATCTTTGACAACAGCCAGCGCGCCACCCGCGAGCGCATCGCCGCGTTGCCCGATGGTACCCAACGCTATGCGATGACCGTCGATGGCTATGAAAAGCCCATCGAGCTGGTGGTGGCCGTGGAGATTGCGGCCGACAAGCTGCGCGCCGACTTCGCCGGCACCTCGGACCCCAGCCGCTACGGCATCAATGTGCCGCTGACCTACACCAAGGCCTATGCCTCCTATGCACTCAAGTGCGCGATTGCGCCGGAGATCCCCAACAACTGGGGCTCGCTGGAGCCCTTCGAGATCAGCGCGCCCGAGGACTGCATCCTCAACGCCCACCGCCCGCGCCCGGTGTCCGTGCGCCATGTGATCGGCCACCTGATCCCCGATGTGGTGCTGGGCGCGCTGCAGCCCATTTGCCAGGGCGAGATCCCGGCCGAAGGGGCCAGCTCGCTGTGGAACCTGCAGATGCGCTTCAAGGGCATCACGCCGGCCACCCGCAACCAGCAGCACGAGATCCTGATGTTCAATACCGGTGGCACCGGTGCGCGCCCGTCCAGCGATGGCCTGAGCGCCACCGCCTTCCCCAGCGGCGTGCAGGCCATGTCGGTCGAGGTGACCGAGAGCATCGGCCCCATCATCATCTGGCGCAAGGAGCTGCGCCCGAACTCGGGCGGTGCCGGCCGCTGGCGGGGTGGTCTGGGCCAGCGCATCGAGGTGGGCTCGGCCGAAGGCTTCGAGTTCGACCTGAACGCCATGTTTGACCGCGTGCATTTTGCGGCCCGGGGCCACAACGGCGGCCAAAGCGGCGCGCTGGGCCAGGTCGCGCTCGATGACGGCACCGCCTTGCGCGGCAAGGGCAAGCAGCAGATCCCGGCCGGGCGCCGCCTGATTCTGGACCTGCCCGGTGGCGGCGGCAACGGCGATGCGGCCCAGCGCCCGGCAGCGCTGGTGCAGCGCGATGTGGCCTATGGCTACATCAGCGCCGAGCAAGCCCAGGCCGATTACGCCCATGCGGCACCACGGACCCCGGCCTGATCGCCTGAAGCTGGCCAGCGGCGCTGCCGCTGGCCCTTCCAGCGCGCTGGCCCGCTTTTCTTTTTCTCCCACAGCAGGACACCAAGGACTCCCGATGCGCACACAAAATCCCACGGCAAATGGATTTGCCGCCCCCAGTGCCAGCCTTACCGACTGGCCGTCCCCCTCGTCGACGGCCGCGCCACGCACGGTGCAGTCCAAGGAGCTCAACCGCGTCGTGCTGGCCTCGGTGGTCGGCAGCTTTGTCGAATGGTTCGAGTTTTCCGTCTACGGCTACCTGGCCGCAGTGCTGGGCAAGGTTTTCTTTGCCAGCAGCTCACCCACGATGCAGGTCACCGCGTCCTGGGCGGCCTTTGCGATTGCGTTTTTTGCCCGGCCCATCGGCGGCATCTTCTTTGGCTCGCTGGGCGACAAGTACGGCCGAAAGCGCGTGCTGACCATCACCATCATCATGATGGCCATCTCCACGTTCCTGATCGGCGTGCTGCCCGGCTATGCCAGCATCGGCATCGCCGCACCGTTGCTGCTGATCGTGCTGCGCCTGATGCAGGGCCTGTCCGCCGGGGGCGAGGCCAGTGGCGCCGCCATCTTTGTGGCCGAATACTGCCGGGACCGCAACCGCACCTTGCTCACCAGCTGGGTGGAGGTTGGGTGCATGGCCGGCTTCTTCTTTGGTGCCTCGGTGTCCGCGATCCTGACCGTGTTCTTCAGTGCCGACCAGATTCTGGACTGGGCCTGGCGCATTCCCTTTCTGATTGCACTGCCGCTGGGCGCCATTGGCCTCTACATCCGCAAGTACCTCGAAGAGACCCCGACCTTTGTCGCGATGAAGCAGCAGCACGATGCGCTGGCACAGGCGAGCTGGAAAGTGCTGTTCGCCACCCACAAGAAGGAGCTGTTCCAGTCGGCCGGCATCATCATCGTGACCAATGTCACCTTGTTCACCGTCGTCACCTACATCCCGACCTACTTTGTCAGCGCGCTGCATGTGGATGTGGCCACCGGCCTCAAGCTGTCCCTGGGCCCACAGCTCTTTCTGGTGGTGATGATCCCCCTGATGGGCATGCTGGCCGACAAGCTCAGCCGCAAGACCATGATGACCGCCGCCAGCCTGGCCATCGCGGTGCTGGCCGTGCCCTGTTTCCACCTGCTGCTCGAAGGCAGCACCGCCGCCAAGGTCTCGTCCTTGATGGTGCTGAACTTCTGCCTGGCCATGCTGCTGGGCAGCATCTACTCGATCATCCCGTCAATGTTCCACACCAGCGTGCGCTTCAAGGGCATGGCGCTGAGCTACAACGTGGCCGTGGCCATGTTTGCCGGCACCGCGCCGATGATCAACTCCTGGCTGATCGCCCGCACCGGCAACCCTGTCGTGCCTGCCTACTACCTGATCGGCGCGGCCATCATCGGCCTCATCGCCCTGGTCAGCAGCCGGGATCGTACCGGTCTGCCGATGCATGGTGATCCGGTGCAGTAAGCCGATGCGCTGCTGCGCGCTGCGCGCTGCGCCAGCCCGAACGCATCCCTTCCGGATGCGTTTTTTTATCAGCGTAACGGGCAGGGCGCAGCAGGCTGGAACGGTGTTGAGCCGGTCCGATGGGAGCCGGGCCGCCACCTATAATCATCGGCAGCCCGGGCAGTCGTCCTCCGTGCCCGGCGCCCCTCCATGAAATACAAGCTACCGCCCCTGCAGCCGCTGCGCGTGTTCGAGTCCGTCTTCCGCCATGGCTCCATCCGCAAGGCGGCCGACGAACTGTGCCTGACCCCGCAGGCCGCCAGCCAGCAGCTCAAGCAGCTGGAGAGTGCCCTGGACGTGCAGCTGTTCGAGCGCGGCACCCGTGGCCTGCTCGCCAGTGAGGAGGCGCAGACGCTGTACCACTATGTGGAGCAGGGGCTGGATGCGCTGAGCCAGGGGATGGAGGCGGTGCGCGCCCACCACAACGACGCACAGTTCCATATCCAGGTCAGCCCCTACTTTGCGACCCAGTACCTGATCCGCTCGCTGCCGTCGTTCACCAAGGATTACCCCGCATTGGATCTGCGCATCTCCATTGGCGTGGAGCTGCCTTCGTTTGACAGCAGTGATCTGGATGCTGCAATCGTCTGGGGCTATGGCGGTGTGGACCACCTCGATGAAACACCGCTGCTCGAAGACCTCAAGGTCATCGTTGCCGCACCCCAGCTGCTGGCCGAGCACCCGGTGGAAACCGCGCAGGACCTGCCGCACCACCGGCTCATCTCGCCGCTCAGCCACAACACCTTGTGGCAGGACATCTATGCCATGCTGGGCCTGGATCCGGGCGACAAGCATGCCAGCCCGATGCTGCTGCACACACACGATGCGATGCTGCAGGCCGTCCTCAGCGGGCAGGGGGTGGGGCTGCTGTCCTATGTGGATGCGCTCAGCTACATCCACAGCGGCAAGCTGCTCGCGCCCTTTGGCCCGGAGCTGCTGCGCCAACTGCCGATGGATAGAACGCCCAAATTCCACCTCTATACGCGCCGGGGCGGGGGGGAGCGGCCGATCCAGACCAGCTTTCGGCAATGGCTGCTGGGCCAGTTGAGCAGCACCGACTTCATCGGCTACGCGTCGCGCCTGCCGCCGAGCCGATCACGCCCCCCAGCCAGCGCTGTATCGCCGGGCTGACACAGCCTGCCGTCGAACGGCGCACCAATGGCTCGCGGCTGGTACACTGGCTGCGCTTTGAAAAAAGCCTATCTACAGGTGCTTGTCATGCACAAGTGAAACGGGAACAAGGTCGGGAGGAAGCTCCCCCAAGCCTTGGCTGCCCCCGCAACGGTAGACAGGAAAAGTAGCCGATGCGGCCCGCTCCCACGCGGGCCCAGTCACTGGGGTCGAGAGTGTGTCCATGCCTGCGAGGCCATGAGACACGCCCGCCCTGGGAAGACCGGTTACCGGGTCGGCGCCTGCGCCGTACCGCCTGTAAGCCCGGAGACCGGCCTGTTCGTAGTCGTAGCGTGTTCCGGACCTCTCTGTCCTGACGGCGCTCTCTCAACTGTCTGCGGGGTGTGGACGGCGGTTCGGCATGCGGCCCCGTCCCTGGGATGACCGCGTGCAGTGCGGCCCTCACATCAGGCAGTTTTCGCCTTTTGTTGAAATGACTGCAGTTCCTTATCCGAAAAACCGGCTCCTGGCAGCCGGTCGGCTCTCTTCCTCGTTGCGCCTGGTGGGTCACTCCTGTGTTTTGTGTTTGCCTGCCCTGGGCATGGCGGTGGCCCATGCGCAGGAGGCATCGCTGTCCGAAGTGGTGGTGACCGACAAGCGCAGCGAGCCCCATGCGCTCCAGCTGCCTTCCACCTCGGCCAGCAAGCTGGCCATTCCGCTGCAGGACCTGCCGGCCAGCGTCAGCTCGGTATCGGCTGTGCAGATCCAGGAGCGCGCCGACTACGAGGTGGTGGACGCCGTGGGCCGCAGCGTGGACCTGAGCACGACCGGCACCCCTGGCAACGGCGGACTGTCGTTTTCCAGCCGTGGCTTTAATGGCGTCAACTCGGTGGGCGTGGCCGAAGACGGTCTGGCCTTGGGCGTGGCCGCAGGCACCGTGGCCTATCCCAATTCCAGCTGGGGCTATGAGCGCTTTGATGTGCTGCGCGGGCCGGCATCGCTGATGTATGGCAGCGGCACGATGGGCGCCACCGTGAATGCGGTGCGCAAGGAGCCCAGCCGCGCCAGCTCGTCTGAAGTGTTGCTGGGCGCTGGTTCCAACGGCACGGCCCGTGCAGGCCTGGGCACCACCGGCGCACTGAGCGACAGCCTGAGCTACCGCCTGGATGTCTACGGTGATCGCACGGACGGCGAGCGCCAGCTGGGCAACAGCGACAGCAAGAAGCTGATGAGCGCCATCCGCTGGCAGGCCAGCAGCGATCTGCGCCTGGATCTGACGGCCGATGTCAGCGACCAGCGGCCCGAGCGCTACTTTGGTACCCCCGTCGTTGATGGCAAGCCGGTGGCGGCACTGCGCGACCGCAATTTCAACGTTCTCGACAGCGACATCCACTACAAGGACCAGCGCTACAAGCTCAAGGCCGAGTGGAACGTGAGCGACGCGATGGTGCTGCGCAACGAGACCTACCACATGAAGGCCGACCGCCACTGGAAGAACATCGAAGGCTACGACTACGATGCCGGCACCCGCACGGTCTACCGCTACGATTACCTGGAGATCGGCCACGATCTGGAGCAAAGCGGCAACCGCCTGGGTGCCGTATTCAAGCCCGGCCAGCACGAGATTGCGATGGGCTGGGACGTGTCGCAGGCCAAGTTCACCGCCCTCAACAACTCCCCATATACCGGCGAGTCCGATGTGCCGCTGACCGGTGGCACCAGTGGCTACTGGAACAGCCCGGACCCCTACAAGGCGCGCATGACCTCGCGCATCCGCCAGAACGCCTTCTATCTCGAAGACGCCTGGAAGCTGGGCGCGCAGTGGCTGCTGATGGCCGGCGTGCGCCGCGACCTGTATGACTTTGACCGCATGGACCTGCTCAGCCCGGCCCGTTTTGACAAGACCTTGGGCGGCACCTCCTGGCGCCTGGGCCTGACCCACAAGCTGGACCAGAACACCAGCGTCTATGCCCAGGTCAGCACCGGCCATGACCCGGTTACCAGTCTGCTGTCGCTGAGCCAGTCGCAAACCGGCTTCACCCTGAGCAAGGGCCGCCAGGTGGAGGTGGGCATCAAGCAGCAACTGCCCAATGACCAGGGCGAGTGGACCCTGGCGGTCTTCGACATCCGCAAGAAGGACATCATCACGCGCGACCCGGACCGCCCAGCGCTGTCCATCCAGGGCGGCAAGCAGTCGTCCAAGGGCATCGAGCTGGCGGGCAGTTGGCGGGCGACTACGTCCTGGCGCTTTGAGGGCAACCTGGCCTATGTGGATGCCCAGTTTGACGAGCTGCGCGAAGGCGCCACCGCCATTGACCGCGCCGGCAACCAGCCCGCCAATGTGCCGCGCTACACGGCCAATGCCTGGGCGCACTACCAGACGGGCGATTGGCGGGCATCGCTGGGTCTGCGCCATGTTGCCAGCCGCTACACCAGCAATGCCAATACCGCGCAGCTGCCCGCCTACACCGTGGCTGATGCCGTACTGGGCTGGAACCTGAACCGCAGCACCAGCTTGAACCTCGTTGGCCGCAACCTGACCAACAAGCGCTATGCTGCATCGTCCTACGGCTCGCAATGGCTGATGGGCAATGGCCGCAGCTTTGAGCTGATGGCCCATCTGCGTTTCTGAGCAAGGCCCAGGCATGACAGCAAGCACCTCCCGGCACATTCTGCGCGCGCTGGCGGCAGCGGCCGCCCTGGTGCTGGCCGGCTGTGACCAGCCAGCCGGCCCGCAGCCGCCCAGCCGTCCCACCCAGGCAGCAGCGGTCCCCATCGCCAGTGCGGCGGCTGCCGCGCCCGCAGGCTTGCGGGCTGCGCCGCTGGTGATCGATGTCTGCGGCCAGCCCCAGCGCTATGACCGGGTACCGCAGCGCGCCATCACGCACGATGTGAACATCACCGAGATGTTCCTGTTTCTGGGCCTGGGGCCCCAGCTGGTCGGTTACACGGGAATACCGTCGCGCAAGGAGATCAGCCCCGAGCTGGTGGACCAGTTCGCCCGGGTGCCCAAGCTCTCGTCGCAGGACATGAACCTGGAGACCATGCTGGAGGCACGCGCCGACTTTGTATTTGGCGGCTGGAGCTATGGGTTCCGCCCCGGCGGGGTCACGCCCGAGCTGCTGGCAAAGCACGGCATCGCATCCTATGTGCTGTCCGAGTCCTGCGTCCGCATCCACAAGCGTGAGCGTGTGGCGCTGGCCGACACCTTGGCGGACCTGCGCAATGTGGCGCGCATCTTCGATATCGAAACCCAGGCGCAGCCGCAAATTGCCAAGCTGCAGGCCTCGATCAACCAGCTGGCCACGCAGATGCGAGGCAACACGCAGCAACCGCGTGTCTTTGTGTTTGACAGCGGCGAGAAGATACCGACGACGGTCGGCGGCTTCGGCATGCCCCAGGCCATGCTGGATGCCGCAGGGGGCAGCAACATCTTTGCGGACATCCCCAGCAACTGGCCCCGAGGCAATTGGGAGGATGTGATCACCCGCGACCCGGAGTGGATCATCATCATCGACTACGGCCAGCCCAGCGCACAGGGCAAGATCGATTTTCTGCGTTCCAAGCCGGAGCTGGCGGGGGTGTCGGCCATTCGCGAGCAGCGCTTTTTCGTCATCAGCTATGCCGAGGCCACGCCAGGGCCGCGCAACGTGAACGTGGCGCAGCGCCTGGCTGCTGCCTTGCACCCGGATCGCCGCATCACGGTGGACCCCGTGCCATGGCTGCCTGTGGCGGAGTCCAAGCAGTGAGCCATGCGCCGGGCTGTGACGGCCAGCATGAACGCCAGCGGCGCAAGCCCTGGTCCTTGGCGCTGTGCCTGTTGCTGCTGCTGGTCTTGCTGCTGGTCAGTGGCCTGGCCGCCATCACCTGGGGCTCGGCATCGCTGCATGCCTCCACCGTGTGGTCGGTCGTCAGCCAGCAGCTGCTGGGCGGCGGCTGGCAGCCCGATGCAGGGCAGGGCAGCATCAGCCAGCAGCACTACCAGATTGTCTGGATGGTGCGCATGCCCCGGGTGCTGCTGGCGGCGCTGGTGGGCGCCGGCCTGGCCGTGGTCGGCGTGGTGATGCAGGCGATGGTGCGCAACCCGCTGGCCGATCCGTACATGCTCGGTGTGTCCTCCGGCGCGTCGGTGGGGGCGGTGTCGGTGCTGGCCTATGGCAGTTTGGCGATGGCAGGTATCTATGCCATGACCGCAGGCGCCTTTGTTGGCGCGTTGCTGGCCACTGCGCTGGTCTATGCGCTGGCCCAGCAGCAAGGGCGCCTGCATGCCACCCGGCTGATCCTGAGCGGTGTG
The DNA here is from genome assembly GCF_041730275.1 of Comamonas sp. SY3. Classification (NCBI taxonomy): domain Bacteria; kingdom Pseudomonadati; phylum Pseudomonadota; class Betaproteobacteria; order Burkholderiales; family Comamonadaceae; genus Comamonas; species Comamonas sp. SY3. Next base: position 141,498 of record NZ_JBGTYN010000002.1, read on the forward strand.
GCCATTGGCTACATGCTGATGGGTGTGACCAGCCTGATCACCTTGACCGCCGGCCAGCGCGAACTGGCCAATGCGTTGCTGACCTGGACCTTGGGCAGCCTGGCAGCGACCCAGTGGAGCGCCCTAGGGCTGCCTGCCGCAGTGCTGGGCCTGGGCCTGCTGTGGCTGCTGCTGTGTGCGAGACAGCTCAATGCCTTGTTGGTTGGCGACGAGGGCGCTGCCACGCTGGGATTGAACACTGCCAGCCTGCGCCTGCAATTGTTCGTGGTGGTGTCCTTGCTGACGGGCACCATGGTGGCAGTCAGCGGTGCCATCGGCTTTGTCGGCCTGGTCATTCCCCACATCACCCGCATGCTGGTGGGCAGTGACCACCGCCGCGTGCTGCCCGTCAGCGCCTTGATGGGTGCAAGCTTTTTGGTATTGGTCGATCTGGCCGCCCGCACCTGGTTTTCGCCCAGCGAGCTGCCGGTGGGCGTCATCACGTCGCTCATTGGCGGGCCCTTCTTTATCTGGATGCTGTGGCGCCGCACCACGGCGATCCCGGGAGGCAGCGCATGATGCTGAGCGCCAAGCAACTGTCGTGGAGCGCCGGCCATGGCAGCCAGGCCACACCGATAGTGCGCCACGCCAGCCTGCAGGTGGCGCGCGGCGAATGTGTCGGTCTGGTGGGGCCCAATGGCTGCGGCAAATCGACCTTGATGCGCATGCTCTACCGTGTGCTGCAGCCCGATGCCGGTGGCCAGATACAGCTGCAGGGCCGCGACATCTGGCAGATGAGCACGCGGCAGTTTGCGCAGCAGGCGGCAGTGCTGGGCCAGGATACGGGCCTGGGCTTTGACTGCACGGTGCAGGAGTTGGTAATGATGGGCCGCTTTCCGCACCAGTCGCGCTGGGCGCGCGACAGTGCCGAGGACAAGGCCATCGTCAACGCCTGTCTGGCGCAGGTGCGGGCCAGCCGCCTGGCCGACCATCCGCTGTCATCGCTCTCCGGCGGTGAGCGCCAAAGGGTGCTGCTCGCCCGTGCGCTGGCCCAGCAGCCGCAGCTGCTGTTTCTGGACGAGCCTACCAACCACCTGGACATCCAGTTCCAGCTGGAGCTGCTCAGCCTGGTGCGCGCCTCGGGCTGCACCGTGCTGATCGTGGTGCATGACCTGAACCTGGCTGCGCAGTTCTGTGACCGCATCTACGTGATGCAAGCCGGCGTGATCGAGGCCGAGGGCAGGCCCGAGCAGGTGCTGACCTCGCAAACCATTGCGCGCGTGTTCCAGGTCGAGGCGCTGGTGGACCGCCATCCGCGCCTGGACAAGGCCCGTGTGAGTTACTGGATGGACAGACCCGATGGCTAAAAAACCTGATGCGTTGTTGCTGCTGGGCCGGGGTGGACTGGGGTCGGCAGCCAAGAACGAATTGCAGGCCTTGCTGCAGGCCTGCCAGCAGGCAGACCCCGACCTGGCTATGCAGCTGGCCTTTGTGGACCGCAACCAGCCGGCCTTGCCCGAGGCGCTGGACAGCCTGCGCGCCACGCTTGCGCCTGCAGGTGGGGCGCAGCAGACGATCGTCATCCAGCCCACGATGGTGCCCGACGAGCCGGCACTGCGTCGCTGGCTGCATAAGGTGGCCAGGCGCTGGCTGGCCAGCCAGCCCGGCCATGCCCGGCCCCGGCTGGTATTTGCGCAGCCGCTGCTGCAGTGGCAGGGCCTCGTGCCCGCATTGCTGAACCACCTGGCGCTGGCAACGTCGCGGCCCGATGTGGTGGCCGAGGAGGGCGAAGAGGGCTGGCAAAACGACCCGGTGGCCTGGAGCACGGTGCCCGCCCACCAGCGCCATGTGCTGTGGTGCATGGGGCCGCGCTGCGTGGCCAAGGGTGCCGCCGCGCTATGGCCCCGGCTCAGCCAAGCGGTGCAGGCAGGCGCGCCCCTCAAACAGCAGCTGCAGCTGCTGCAGACCAGCTGCCAGTACCCCTGCAACCAGGGGCCGCTGATGATCGTCTACCCCGAAGGCGTCTGGTACGGCCATCTGGATGAAGACAGCCTGGTGCCGGTGCTCAAGAGCCACATCGAAGGCAGCGAGGCCTGTGCAGCCCACCGGGTGCATACGCTCCAGGCACCTCCGCCCTGCAGCGATGCGGACGAATGAGCGCAGTGCGCTATTTGCATTGCAGCAGCGGATCGGCCGCAAAAATCTCCACCACCCAATCGACAAAGGCCCGCACCTTGGCACTCAGATGGGAGTTGGGCGGGTACACCACATAAACCGGCAGCAAAGGCTGGGTCCATTCCGGCAGGATCTGCACCAGCTGACCGCTTTGGAGATACTCGCGCGCCTGGTAGCTGGTGATCTGGCCCACACCCTGGCCGCTGAGCAGGCAGGTCGTGTAGGCATTGGCTTCGTTGACGGCTAACGTCGAGGGGTTGGCAATCTCGATGCTCTCGCTGTTGTGCTGAAACTCCAGCGGATAGCGGCGCTGGGTGACCGGCGAGAAGTAAATCACACTGTTGTGGCCGTTTTCCAGGTCGCGCGGATGCTGCGGCGTGCCCTGGCGCTGCAAATAGGCGGGCGAGGCCACCGTCAAAAATTCCACGTTCCCGACACGGCGCGCGACCAGTGACTGGTCGCGCAGCTCGCCGCCGCGCACCACGCAATCGACATTATCCGCAATCAGGTCCACGGTGCGGTCGGTCACGCCCAGGTCGATCTGGATGTCCGGGTAGCGCGCCTGAAAGGTCGCCAGCTGTGGAATCACCAGAAGCCGGGCGATCGAGGTGCCTACATCCACACGCAGACGCCCGCGCGGGGTCGCACGCACCTGGCTCATGCTGGCTTCGAGTTCATCGAAGTCGCTCAACAGCCGCACGGCGCGGTCATAGTAGGCGGCGCCATCGGTGGTCACCGTCACGCGGCGGGTCGTGCGGTTGAGCAGTTTGACCCGCAGCCGGTCTTCCAGCGCCTGCACATGCTTGGTCACACTGGCCTTGGGCAGCTGCAGCGAGGTGGCCGCGAGCGTGAAGGTGCCCGACTCCACGACCCGCGCAAACACCCGCATTGCCTGTATCTGATCCATCTGCCTCTCCTTGCACTGGTGCGCACGCGCGCGCTAAAAGTAGGTGGATTCTCACACGCGAAAGATGGCGCTATTGTTCCTGATTTGGAAATAGTGCGGCCATAATTTGCCGATTGATCAGTTGCAGCATCGCAACTACATTTACCCATGCCTACTCATCAACAGGCTCACTTATGTCTGACACCACCGTAAAAAACAGCGTATTGGCTCCCGACTTCATCGACACCGTCGCTCCGACGGCGTCGGGCGAGTCGGTGGCCGTGCGCCTGTACGGTAGCAAAGGCAAGTCCGGCGAGCCTTCGCCCTTGGTGCTGCATTTTCATGGCGGCGCTTTTGTCGAAGGCGATCTGGACAGTGGCTGCACCGTTGCGGGTCTGCTGGCAACAGCAGGGGCCCGTGTGGTGTCGGTGGCATACCCGCTCTCGCCTGAGCATCCATTTCCGCGTCCATTGGAGATCGGTTATGAAATGCTTCAGTGGAGCTACAAACATCGCACACGCCTTGCCGGCAAAGGTGCGCCGATGTATGTGGCTGGCGAGGAGGCGGGTGCCAACCTGGCCGCCGGCGTGTGTCTGATGGCGCGTGATCAACGCCATCCACCGCTGGCGGGGCAGATCCTGCTCTCACCCATGCTCAATCCCTGTGCCGGCACGGCGTCGCTTCGCGCTGCCAATGGCGATGCAACGGAATGCAAATGGGCCGAGGGCTGGAGCAAGTTCCTGGGCTGCGCCTATGGCGGCATCCATCCCTACGCTGTGCCAGCGATGGCGCAGCGCCTGGCTGGACTACCCGCTACGCTCATCATGGTGGGCGATAAGGATCCGATGCACGACGAGGCACTGGCCTATGCCAGCCGCCTGCAGGCAGCGGGTCATCTGGTGCAGCAGCATGTATTCAAGGTCGCGCAACAGTGGCCCGATGCATTGCTTGAGCCCCGTGCTCCCGAGCCCTGTCCCTGTGCCGGGGCCGTGCTGGAACAACTGGCACTTTTCTTCGAGACATCCCGATGTCGGGCGCAAGCCTGATCCCCTGAACGAAGCGCAAGGCTTGAGCGGCGCCTCCCTCCGGTAAAGCCCGGGGAGCGGCGGCGGGCAGCTGCGCCTTCACCACCCTTAGAAACGCTTTCTCGCAACGCATTGCCGTGTGGAGTTTTGCAGAGGCTCCACTGTGGCAAGGATTTTCTGTCGGCTTTTATAGCCGCAGGGGCATGCCGTTGCCGCAAGAAACCTCAAAAACTATTCACGCACACATCAGGACTTGGCCATGAGCAACAACAAAACTTCGACTTCCCCTCAACGCCGCTGGTGGACGGCCATCGGTCTGGCAGCTGCCGTGGTGGCTGCAGGCGGCACGGCAATGGGCCTGCAAAGCTCGCACGCGAGTGCGCCGGCAGAGGCCACGGCACCGCCCGCGATGCCTGTCTCCGTCGCCCAGGTGCTGCAGCAGGACGTGCAGCTGTGGGATGAATTCTCCGGCCGGCTCGAAGCCGTGCAGCGCGTCGACGTGCGCCCGCGTGTCGCCGGCGCGCTGCAGGCGGTGCACTTCAAGGAGGGTGCGCTGGTCAAGGCCGGTGATCTGCTTTTCACGGTCGATCCCGCACCTTATGCCGCTGAAGTGGACCGTGCCGAAGCCCAGGTGGTGGCCGCCAAGGCACGCATGGGCTATTCGCAAAGCGAAGCCGAGCGCGCCGCCCGTCTGTGGGAAGAGCGCGCCATTGCGCAAAAGGAACTGGACGAGCGCACCAACGCCCGCCGCGAAGCAGACGCCAACCTGCGCGCAGCGCAGGCCGCGCTGCAGACGGCCAAGCTCAACCTCGGCTACACCCAGGTGCGCGCGCCCGTGGCCGGCAAGATGGGCCGCATCGATGTGACCGTGGGCAACCTGGTGAGCGCCGGTGCCGGCGCGCCAGTGCTGACGACCTTGGTCTCCGTCAACCCCATGTATGCCAGTTTTGATGCCGACGAGCAGATCGTGACCAATGCGCTGCAAGGCCTGCGCCAGGGCAAGAGCGCGCGTGCGTTGATCGAGAGCATTCCCGTGCAGATGGGAGTGGGCACCAGTGGCGCCACGCCTTACAAGGGCCACCTGCAGCTGATTGACAACCAGGTGGATGCGCGCAGCGGCACCGTGCGGGTGCGTGCGGTGTTTGACAACGCCGATGGCGCGCTGATGGCCGGCCAGTTTGCCCGCGTGCGCATGGGCCAGCCCCATAGCCAGCAGGCGCTGCTGATCAACGAACGTGCCGTGGGCACGGACCAGAGCAAGAAGTTTGTGCTGGTGGTGGGCGAGGGCAACAAGGCCGAGTACCGCGAAGTGCAGTTGGGCGCGCCGTTTGAAGGGCTGCGCCTGGTGAGCTCGGGCCTGAAGGCCGGCGAGCGCATTGTGGTCAATGACCTGCAGCGGGTGCGCCCCGGTGCCGTGGTGGCACCGCAGGAGGTGCCGATGTCCAGCAAATCCGAGCTCAAGGGCGATGCGCAGCAGGCTGCCAACGATGGCTCCAAGCCCGCCGCCTAAACCGATAACAAAAAAGCCAAGCGTATGAATTTATCCCGATTTTTCATCGACCGCCCGATATTTGCGGGTGTGCTGTCGCTGCTGATCTTTTTGGCAGGGCTGATCGCCATGCGGGCCCTGCCCATCTCGGAGTACCCCGAGGTGGTGCCGCCCTCAGTGGTGGTGCGTGCCCAGTACCCCGGCGCCAACCCCAAGGTGATCGCCGAAACCGTGGCCACGCCCCTCGAAGAGTCCATCAACGGTGTCGAAGGCATGCTCTATATGGGCAGCCAGGCCACCACCGATGGCGTGATGACCCTGACCGTGACCTTCAAGCTGGGCACGGACCCGGACAAGGCGCAGCAGCTGGTGCAGAACCGCGTCTCGCAGGCCGAGCCGCGCCTGCCCGAAGAAGTGCGGCGCCTGGGCGTGACCACGGTCAAGAGTTCGCCGGACATCACCATGGTCGTTCACATGGTCTCGCCCAATGGGCGCTATGACATCGACTACCTGCGCAACTATGCCGTGCTCAACGTCAAGGACCGCCTCGCGCGCATCCAGGGCGTAGGCCAGGTGCAGATCTTTGGCGGTGGCGATTACTCGATGCGCGCCTGGCTGGACCCGCAAAAGGTCGCCCAGCGCGGCCTGTCGGCCAGCGATGTGGTGGCCGCCATCCGTGGCCAGAACGTGCAAGCCGCTGCCGGCGTGGTGGGTGCATCGCCGGGTCTGCCTGGCGTGGATACCCAGTTGTCGATCAATGCCCAAGGCCGTTTGTCCAGCACCGAGGAGTTTGGCGACATCATCGTCAAGACCGGCTCGGACGGTGCCGTGACGCGTCTGCGCGACATTGCCCGCCTGGAGCTGGGCGCAGCTGATTATTCGCTGCGCTCGCTGCTGAACAACGAAGCTGCGGTGGGTATGGGCGTGTTCCAGGCCCCGGGCTCCAACGCGCTGGAGATCTCGGAAAACGTGCGCAACACCATGGCCGAGCTGCAAAAGAACATGCCAGAAGGCGTGGAGTTCCGCATTGCCTATGACCCGACCCAGTTTGTGCGGGCGTCGATCGACTCGGTGATCCACACCTTGCTTGAAGCCATCGCGCTGGTCGTGATCGTCGTGATTCTGTTCCTGCAGACCTGGCGCGCGTCGATCATTCCGCTGCTGGCGGTGCCGGTGTCGGTGGTGGGTACCTTTGCGGTGCTGCATCTGCTGGGCTTCTCCATCAATGCGCTCAGCCTGTTCGGGCTGGTGCTGGCCATCGGTATCGTCGTCGATGATGCAATCGTCGTGGTCGAGAACGTGGAGCGGAACATCGAAGCCGGACTGAGCCCGCGCGAGGCCACCTACCAGGCCATGCGTGAAGTCTCGGGCCCCATCATTGCGATTGCACTGGTGCTGGTCGCGGTGTTTGTGCCGCTGGCGTTCATCAGTGGTCTGACCGGCCAGTTCTACAAGCAGTTCGCGGTGACGATTGCGATCTCCACGGTGATCTCGGCCATCAACTCGCTGACCCTGTCGCCCGCACTGGCCGCATTGCTGCTCAAGGGCCATGACGAACCCAAGGATGCGCTGACCCGTGGCATGGACCGCGTGCTGGGCGGTTTCTTCCGCCGCTTCAATGCCGTGTTCCACCGTGGCTCGGAAGCCTACAGTGGCGGCGTGCGCCGCGTGATTGGCCACAAGGCCGGCATGTTCGTCGTGTACCTGGCGCTGGTCGGCGCCACCTGGGGCCTGTTCCATATGGTGCCCGGCGGTTTTGTGCCGGCGCAGGACAAGCAGTACCTGGTGGGCTTTGCCCAGCTGCCCGATGGCGCGACCCTGGACCGCACCGAGGACGTGATCAAGCGCATGGGCGATATCGTCAAGAAGAACCCCAATGTGCAGGATGCCATCGCCTTCCCCGGCCTGTCGATCAATGGCTTCACCAACAGCTCGAACTCCGGCATCGTGTTCGTCTCGCTCAAGCCCTTTGCCGAGCGCACCCGCGCCGACCAGAGCGGTGGCGCTGTGGCGGGCCAACTGAACCAGGCCTTTGGCCAGATCCAGGACGCCTTTATCGCCATGTTCCCGCCACCACCGGTGTCGGGTCTGGGCACCACGGGCGGCTTCAAGCTGCAGATCGAAGACCGGGGCTCGCTCGGCTACGAAGCGATGGATGGCGCGGTCAAGGCCTTCATGGCCAAGGCTTACCAGACGCCGGAGCTGGCTGGCATCTTCTCGAGCTGGCAGGTCAATGTGCCGCAGCTCTACGCCGATATCGACCGCACTAAGGCGCGCCAGCTGGGTGTGCCGGTGACCGATATTTTCGAGACCCTGCAGATCTATCTGGGCAGCCTGTATGCCAATGACTTCAACAAGTTTGGCCGCACCTACAGCGTGCGGGTGCAAGCGGATGCGGGCTTCCGCGCCCGCGCCGAAGATGTGGGCGCCTTGAAGGTGCGATCGACCACCGGCGAGATGGTGCCACTGTCCGCGCTGATGAAGCTCGAACCCAGCTTTGGCCCAGAGCGTGCGATGCGCTACAACGGCTTCCTGTCGGCCGATGTCAATGGCGGCCCAGCCCCTGGTTTCTCGTCGGGCCAGGCGCGCGAAGCGGTGGAGCGCATTGCCCGCGAGACCTTGCCCCAGGGCATTGGCTTTGAATGGACGGAACTGACCTACCAGGAAATCCTGGCGGGCAACTCGGCGGCGCTGGTCTTCCCGCTGGCGATTTTGCTGGTGTTCCTGGTGCTGGCTGCGCAGTATGAAAGCCTGACCCTGCCGTTGGCCATTGTGCTGATTGTGCCGATGGGCCTGCTGGCTGCGATGACCGGGGTCTGGCTCTCGCATGGCGACAACAATGTCTTCACCCAGATCGGCTTGGTGGTGCTGGTGGGGCTATCGGCGAAGAACGCCATCTTGATCGTGGAGTTTGCCCGTGAGCTGGAATTTGCCGGACGCACGCCGATCCAGGCCGCGATCGAGGCCAGCCGCCTGCGCCTGCGCCCGATCCTGATGACCTCGATGGCCTTCATCATGGGTGTGCTGCCGCTGGTGCTGTCCAAGGGTGCTGGTGCCGAAATGCGCAGCGCCATGGGGATTGCCGTGTTCGCCGGGATGATTGGTGTCACCGCCTTCGGTCTGTTTCTGACACCCGTGTTCTATGTGCTGCTGCGCAAGCTGGCAGGCAACCGCCCGCTCAAGCAGCACGGTGCCCATGTGGCCCCGATCACGGCGCCGGTGCCCGCACCTGTGCATGGCGCAGGCTCTGCCCAACCCCTCCTGGCCGCAGCACGCGGGCATGACGAATAAGAGAAGAACAACATGCAAGAAATGACGATGTCTTTCAACGCCAAACCCGGCCAGGCGCCCCTGGGCCGGGGCCTGCGCCGCTCGCTGGCACCGCTGCGCTTGGCACTGCTCACGCCGCTGGCTGCGGCCCTGCTGCTGGCCGGTTGCGCTACGGCGCTGCCACCGGCGGTGCAAAACGCTGGCGTGCCGGTGCCCGCCGCCTTCAGCACGCCGCAGGACCAAGCCTCCTGGACCACGGCCGCCCCGGCCGAGGCCCAGCCCCGTGGCGCCTGGTGGCTCGCTTTTGGCGATGCCGAGCTGACCCGCCTGGTTGAGCGCGCGGCCGATGCCAATACCGATGTGCAGACGGCGGCCGCCCGCCTGGCAGAGGCACGGGCGCTGCTGCGCTCGGCCGATGCCCAGCGCATGCCGCAAGTAGGCGTAGGCGGCGGCGCGGCGCGCCAGGCCGGTGCCAACACCAGCAACGGGGTCCAGCCCGCGACCTTGGTGACAGCCGGGCTCAACCTGTCCTACGAGGTCGATCTGTTTGGCCGCCTGTCGCAGGCCAGCCAGGCCGCGCAACTGGATGCCGAGGCGCGTGCCGCCTTGCTGCAAAGCACGCGTCTGATGGTGCAGTCCGATGTGGCGCAGACCTATCTGCAACTGCGCGCGCTGCAAACCGAGCAGCAGTTGGTGCAGCAAAGCCTGTCCGCCTACCGCGACACCTTGCGCCTGATCCAGCGGCGCTTTGACGCCGGCGATGCCGCCGAGCTGGACGTGGTGCGCATGCAAAGCGAGGTCTCCGCCACCGAATCCGAGGCCCTCGCCTTGGAACGCCAGCAAGCCACACTGAGCAATGCGCTGGCGGTGCTGGTGGGTGAGGTGGCCACCGGCTTTGTGCTGCCTGCTGCGCAGGGTGAAGTGCGCCTGCCGGTGATCCCGGCTGGCGTGCCAGGCACCGTGCTGGCCCGCCGGCCCGATGTGTCTGCCGCGCAAGCCAGCGTGCTGGCCGCCCAGGCCCGCGTGGGCGTCGCGCAGGCGGCCTGGTTCCCGGCCATTACCTTGACCGGCAATGGCGGCTTTGCCTCGCCCGACCTGGGCGACCTGTTCAAATGGTCGGCCCGCTCCTGGGGCCTGGGTGCGCTGCTGTCGCTGCCACTGTTTGACGGCGGCCAGCGCGAAGCGCAGGAAGAGGGCGCCAAGGCCCGGCTGGAAGCGGCAGTGGCCGCCCAGCGCGGCCAGGTGCTGGGCGCCTTCCGCGAAGTGGAAGACCAGCTGAGCAGCCTGCGCCTGCTGCAAGGCCAGGCCACCGTGCTGGGCCAGGCCGTGCAGTCGGCCGAGCGGGCCACCCACCTCTCCGATGTGCGCTACCGCAACGGCCTGGTCAGCCAGCTGGAGCTGCTGGACGCCCGCCGCAACGAACTGCGCAACCGCCGCCAGGCGCTGCAGGTACGCACCGCCCAGTACACCGCCACCATTGCGCTGATTCGTGCACTGGGCGGCAGTTGGGAGAGCGCGCCGGTGGCGGCCCATGCAGAGGTCAAAGCAGCAGGTTAAGTGAAGGCACCGCAGGCTCAATCAGGCGCGGTTGACAGCCGCGCCTGAACCCTGTGGTGCAAATCGCACGACTCGGATCCTGATGTGTGCTGCGGAATCAATGGACCTGTTCCGATTTTTCCAAACGCAGTCCAAAACCGGGTTACAATAGATGCTTAGTCGGAGCGTAGCGCAGCCTGGTAGCGCATCTGCTTTGGGAGCAGAGGGTCGTGAGTTCGAATCCCACCGCTCCGACCATTATTTAAAAGCCTGTCGCATGTGAGTGCGACAGGCTTTTTCATATCCGGCGCCGTGAAGACAGGCCCCAGGATTGCTGCTTGGCAACAACGCTGGGCAGCGGCCACGGTACAGATGTGGCACGATAGCGCAGCCTCCGTGTTTGATCTATGCCCACCCAGTTTCACCCTGTCACCTACGCCCAGTCAGAGCCCCGCGCGCCGCGCGATCGCTGGGACCGCCTGGATGCATTGCGGGGGCTGGCGATGGTCTGGATGACGGCCTTCCACTTCTGCTTTGATCTGAGCTACCTGCAGCTGTGGCGCCAGGATTTCTACCGCAACCCTGTCTGGACCTGGCAGCGCACCGCCATCGTCAGCCTGTTCCTGTTGTGCGCTGGTTTGGCGCAAGCGGCTGCCCACAGCAAGCAAACCAGTGCTGCGCGGTTCTGCCGGCGCTGGCTGCAGGTTGCAGGATGCGCGCTGCTGGTCAGCGCGGGCTCCTACCTGGTGTTTCCCAACAGCTACATCTACTTTGGCGTGCTGCATGGCATGGCGGTGATGCTGCTGCTGTTGCGGCTGATGCAGGGCTGGAGTAACCGCCTGCTGTTTTCCATCACGGTGCTCTGCCTGATTGCGCCAGGCGTCTACCCATATTTTGCGAGCGGCTTGCCCGCGTCGTTGGTAGAACTCCTCAACGCCAAGGCCTTCAGCCCCTTGGGTCTGGTAACGCGCAAGCCTGCCACTGAGGATTTTGTGCCGCTCCTGCCTTGGTTGGGCATCATGCTGCTGGGCTTTCAGATCGGCCGCCACCAAATCGCCAAGTCAGGCGCCTGGCTGCCTGGGTATTTGGCCCGGCCTGCGCAAAACGCGCTGTGTCGCAGCCTCGCCTGGCTGGGCCGCCACAGCCTGTCTTACTACATGCTGCACCAGCTGGTACTGATGGGTGGGCTGATGCTGCTGGTATTGCTGCTGCCTACGGCGCTGGACTGATCTGGGTCAGCACCGGGCAGCTGACTCAGTCGCTTTGCGGTTCGTCCAGCAGGCGCGCAGCCTTGTTCGCCAGCGGTGCCTCGGCGCGGAAATAACCCAGCACCGTCGCCGCACTCTGGTGGCCGGTCATCGCCATTGTGTCGGCCAAGGCCATGTTCTGCCGGCCGGCTTCGGTCACGAAGCCCGAGCGCAGCGAGTGCGCAGAAAAATCCCCCTCCATCCCCGCCAGCGCACAGCGCTCCTTGACGATGTTGTTGACCGACAGCGCGCTCAAAGCGGCATCGCCTACCTGGCCATTCTTGAACACACGCCGAAATATCGCACCCTCGCGGATGCCCGAGACCTCCAGCCACTGGGACAGTGCCGCACCGGCCACACCCACCACGGGCTTGAAGTTCTCTGGCCGGGCTGAGCCGCTCTGGTTGGTTTTGGACAGGCGCAGGTCGTAGAGGTACTGGCCCGGGCCCATGGGTTGCAGCCACTCCATGCGCGCATCTGCCACCTCGGATCTCCGGCGCCCACCGCTGGCCCAGGCAAAGAGCAGCAAGGCGCGGTCGCGCCGGCCTTTCAAGCTGTCATCGCAGGTGGCCAACAGCTGCTCCAGCAGGGGGCGGGTGAGGGCCGCCTTTTTTTGCTCCAGCATGCCCCGGCGCGCATAGGCCTTGCGCAGGTGCGACAGCGCCTCGCGCACCTCTGTGCTGTGGCAGGGATTGGGCAGGGCCTGGTGGCTGTGCGCCTTGGAGAGCACGGCAATCCGGTGCACCACGGTCGAATGCGCCAATGAACCCAGCCTTCCCTTGAAGCCTTGCTGCACCAGCTGCGCATCCAGCGCAGGCGGCAGGCCGGACTGCGCGCCTTGCGCGGTCAGGTGCTCGCCATGGTCCGCCACAAACTGCAGCACCACATTGGCCGACAAGGGCAGGGCGATGGCCTGGCCATAGCGCAACCAGTACCAGGCGGCCCAGTAGCGCAGCGCGCTTTGGTAGCTGCTGGTGGTGTTTTCAGACGCGGCCTCGAGCCGCAGTGCACGCAGCGCATCCTCGGCCGACGCCGACAACAGCTCCGGTTGCAACGGGGCGGTGCCGGGAGACGCGGCAGGCAGCAAATCCGGATCCAGAGGGGCCGAAAGTGGAATGTAAGACTTCATATTGATTAAATATTACATGCTATGTATGATATATTACACACAACAAGCAGATTACTTGCGATAACAATCTCTTATCGATAGTAATCGGAAAAAGGGCTCAAAGATGGAAATTTCCCGTGCCACGCGCAGCGTGCAAAAAGAAGATGTCTGGCAAGCGGCCGATGCGCTGTTGCTGGAGGGCAAGAGGCCCACGATTGAGCGGGTGCGTCAGAAGATTGGCCGGGGCTCGCCCAATACCGTGAGCCCCATGCTGGAAGCCTGGTTTGCCACCTTGGGCCCGCGCCTGGGCGCTGGAGGCGGGGGCAACGCACTGGCCGGCAACCCAGATGGCGCCACTGCCAACGGCTTGCCGCCCGCACTGGTGCAGGCGCTGCAGCAAGTGTGGGAGCAGGTGCAAGCGCAAGCGACCCAAGCGGCCGATGCGCTGCTGGAGCCCGTGCGCGAGGATCTGCAGGCGCAGCAACAAGCCTTGGAAGACGCCCAGCAAGCGCTGGAACAAGAGCGCGCCCTGATGGCCCAGCAGCGTGCCACCACCGAGCAGGCGCTGGCGGTGGCCCATGCGCAGATCAAGATGCAAAGCGGGCGCCTGGCCGACCTGGAGCAGGCCGGCCGGCAAAAAGACCAGTTCGCCGCCACCCAGCAGCAGCGCCTGCAGGCGCTGGAGCAGGAGCTGTTTGCCAACCGCAAGGCCCGTGATGAGGCGGACATGGCCCATGCCGAGCAACTGCGCGAGCTGCAGCACAGCGCCCAGCTGCAGCAGCACCGGGCGCTGCAGGACCTGGACCGTGCACGCCAGGACACCAAGCAGGCCATGGCCGCCCAACGCGCCGAGCAGGAAAAGCTCGCCAAGATGGAAGCGCAGTGGCAGCAGGACAAGCAAGCGCTGCAGCAACAACGCGAGCAGCAAGCCCTACAACTGCAGCAGGCACAAACCGAGGCGCAGCAATGGCAGCACCGCCTGCAGACCGCAGAAGCGGCGCATGCGCAGGCACTGGCGCTACAGGCCCAGCGGCATGAGAGCGAATTGGCCCAGTTCAAGCTGGAATGGGCGCAAAGCGCGGGCAGGGGAGGGGATACTGGCGCCGCTGCCGAGCTTGCGGCAGGCAGCAGCCGCCGCCCAATGCGCAGCGCGCAACCTGTGGCGCGGCCTTTGCGCAAGCTGCCCGGTTCGCGCCTGCGGGGCAAGAACTAGCGGGTCAGCGCTGCGCGGGCAGCCGCAGGCTTGATCAAGCCGTGCTGGCTAGCGGCGATGCGTCCACCGCATCTGCGCCCGGCACCGCATCACCCCGCGCCAGGGCATCGGCAATGGTATTTTTGTGGCGCGGCACCCAGCGCACTTCCAGTTGCGCAAAGCTGGCACGCAGCGCGCGGGCCTGTTCATACAGTGCCGCCAGGCGGGCAATCGGTTTGGCGGCGGGTTCTGCCATTTGCGCGGCCAAAATGCTGCTGTCAGTATGCAGCACCACTTCGCGGGCGCCCATGCCTTGCAGCCAGGTGAGGGCATGGATTGCCGCTACGGCCTCGGCCTCGTTGTTGCAGCCGCTATGGCCCAGCGCCTGGCTAAAGGAATGGCTGGTCCCATCGGGCGCATAGGCGATGCCGCCGATGCGCATGCGCCCGGGGTTGGGCAGGGCGCTGCCGTCGATATAGGCGATCCAGGTGGCTGATGACATGCCGACAGCATAAGGGCGCGGTCAATCCTGCTTCAGTGAACCGGGCATCGAACCTGCGATGCCGCAGCGCCAAGTGATGAAGGTCTGCCGTTGCACGAAACCCGTTCGCTGTAGCGCCTGCGATACAGCCGGAATCGGTGACCCAGAGAGGCTGGCATGTGTCATCCAAGCTTCGTCTGGCTGCCATGCCGTTGTCATAAAGGATTCAGATACTCTCCCGATCCCATTAACCCGGCGAGAGAGTAAGCAATGACGCATTGGAAGAAGCTGGTGGCTGCAGCCGCCGCCATGGTGGCCGCAGGCCTGGTGCATGCCCAGAAAACGGAACTGACGGTCTACACGGCGCTAGAGATGGACCAGCTCAAGGCCTACGAGACGGCCTTCAACAAGAACCACCCCGATATCGCGCTGAAATGGGTGCGTGATTCCACCGGCGTCATCACCGCCAAGCTGCTGGCAGAAAAAGCCAACCCTAAGGCCGACGTGATCATGGGTGTGGCCGCATCGAGCCTGGCCATCTTCGACAAGAACGACATGCTCCAGGCCTACGCGCCCAAGGGCCTGGAGGCGATCACCGCCAAGTACCGCGACAGCAAGAACCCACCCCACTGGGTCGGTATGGATGTGTTCGGCGCCACCATCTGCTTCAACACGGTGGAAGCGAAGAAGCGCAACATCCCCATGCCCACCAGCTGGCAAGACCTGACCAAGCCCGAGTTCAAGGGCCAGGTGGTGATGCCCAACCCTGCATCCAGCGGTACCGGCTACTTTGACGTAGCCGCCTGGCTGCAGCTGTTTGGCGACGACAACGGCAACGGCGGCGGCTGGAAGTACATGGATGCGCTGCACGAGAACATTGCGCAATACACCCACTCGGGCTCCAAGCCCTGCAACATGGCTGCCCAAGGCGAGTATGTTGCCGGCATCTCGTTCGAGTACCGCGCGCACGCCAACAAGGCCAAGGGCGCACCGATCGAACTGGTGTTCCCCAAGGAAGGCCTGGGCTGGGACCTGGAAGGCATCAGCATCTACAAGGGCACCAAGCACGCCGACGCCGCACAGAAGCTGGTGGACTGGGCCGTGAGCAAGGAAGCCATGGAGCTGTACGGCAAGAACTTCGCCGTCACCGCCATGCCCGGTGTGGCCCCCAAGCTGGCCAATATCCCTGCCGACTATGAGTCGCGCCTGATTCCCCTGGACTTCTCCAAGATGGCCGACAGCCGTGAGCGCGTGCTGGCCGAGTGGACCAAGCGTTACGACGCCAAGAGCGAGGCCAAGAAGTGAGTGACAGGGAGACAGCGCGTTTGCCAGCAGCGCAGGGCCAGGCTGCGCAGCCCGCAGCCGTGCGCGATACCTCGTATGCATTCGAGTCCGCCGAGCCGGGCTTGCGCAAGGGCGACGAAGAGGGCGGCGCGCCCTTTTTGGAGATCCGCCATCTGCACAAGTCCTACGGCAGCTTTACCGCGTTGCGGTCGATCCACCTGCAGATTCGGCGTGGCGAGCTGGTGTGTTTTCTGGGGCCTTCGGGCTGCGGCAAGACCACCTTGCTGCGCGCGATTGCCGGGCTGGAGGCCCAGACCAGCGGTGAGATCTGGCAGGACGGCAAGAACATCTCGGCCTTGCCCGCCGCGCAGCGGGACTATGGGATCGTCTTTCAGTCGTATGCGCTGTTTCCCAATCTGACGGTGGCCGACAACGTCGCCTATGGCCTGGTCAGCCAGCGCCAACCCAAGGCCCTGGTGGCCCAGAAGGTGCAAAGCCTGCTGGATACCGTCGGTCTGTCGGTCAGTGGCGGCAAGTACCCGGCCCAGTTGTCGGGTGGCCAACAGCAGCGCGTGGCTCTGGCCCGTGCGCTGGCCATGTCGCCCGGGCTGCTGCTGCTCGATGAGCCGCTGTCGGCCCTGGATGCGACCGTGCGCGTGCACCTGCGCAACGAGATCCGTGCGCTGCAGCAGCGCCTGTATGTCACCACTATCATGGTCACGCACGACCAGGAAGAGGCGATGGCCATGGCCGACCGCGTGGTGGTGATGAACCATGGTGTGGTCGAGCAGGTGGGCACGCCCCGCGATATCTACCAACGCCCCGCCACCCCGTTTGTGGCGGAATTCATCGGCAAGGCCAACAAGCTGCAGGCGCTGGCCGCCGGCAATGGCGGCATCACGCTGGCGGGCCACAAGCTGTACTGCCCGCAGGCGCCGCGCCTGGCCCCAGGCCAAAGCCTGCATGTCTATCTGCGGCCCGAAGACTGCAGCGTGCATGACTGTACCGCCATGCCTCCTGTTGCCAGCGCGCCCGCGCCCAATGGCTCGCCGGTGCTGACGGGCGTGGTGGAGCAGCTGGAGTTTCTCGGTGCGGTCTGCATTGTCCACGTGGATGTGCAGCGCCTGCCCGAGCGCCATGTGCAGCTGCAGCTGAGCCCTGCGCAATGCCTGCAGCTCGATATCCAGCCGGGCCGCTGGTTGCAGTTCTCCATCCATGCGCAGCAGTTGAAGATTTTTGCCCAGGCCGCCTGAGCGCTTCCCCGGCCCCGGCAAGCGCCGGGGCCGGGGCCGCTTGCGGCCATGCCCCAGGCCCTGGGGACTTACGACACCACTATGACCTCATCCGTTTCAGCGCCCGCAGCGCTTTCTCGCCACACCGGCCTGCGCGCAGCGCCCACTGACCGAATCGCGCAACTGGCGCTGGTTGCCATCACGGCGCTGCTGTTGATGGGGCTGCTGGCGCCACTGGCTGCCTTGCTGGGCCAGGCCTTTGCGCCCACCTCGGGCGAAGAGGGCTCGGCCTTCATGCGCTTTGTCCGCTATTTCCAGTCGCCCGCGCTGCTGGGCAGTCTCTGGAACAGCCTCTGGGTTTCGCTGGTGGTCACTGCCGTGGTCATCCCGCTGGCCTTTGGCTTTGCCTATGCCATCACCCGCTCGGGCATCCGCGCCAAGGGCTTGCTGCGCAGCATCAGCCTGCTGCCATTGCTGGCACCCTCGCTGCTGTCGGCCATCTCGCTGATCTACTGGTTTGGCAACCAGGGTGTGCTCAAGTCCGTCCTCAATGGCCTGGGTTTTGACACCATCTACGGCGCGCCCGGCATTGTGCTGGCCCAGTGCTTTGCGACCTTTCCGCATGCGCTGATGATTCTGATCACCGCACTTGCGCTGGGTGACCAGCGCCTGTATGAGGCCGCCACTGCGCTCGGGGCCAGCCGCACGCGCCAGTTCCTGACCGTCACCTTGCCGGCAGCGCGCTATGGCGTGGTCTCTGCGGCATTGGTGGTGTTTACCTTGGTGATCACCGATTTCGGCATCCCGAAGGTGATCGGCGGCAACTTCAACATGCTCGCCACCGATGTGTTCAAGCTGGTGATCGGCCAGCAGGATTTCCAGCGTGGCGCCGTCGTGGCCTTGCTGCTGTTGCTGCCTGCCGTCATCACCTATGCGATCGACCGCCATGTGCAGAAAAAGCAGACCGCTGTGTTGACCGCGCGCGCCGTAGTGCTGCAGCCGAGCCGCCATGCCGCGACCGACCGCTTCTGCAGCCTGCTGTGCTGGGCGCTGGCTGCATTGATGCTGGCCATGTTCGGCATGGCCATCTTTGCCTCGCTGGTCCAATTCTGGCCCTACCAGTTGGGCCTGACCTTGAGCCACTACACCAGCGGCCTGGTCGATGCCGGTGTGGACACCGCCGTGTTCAACAGCCTGACCATGGCCGCCAGCGCTGCCGTGGCGGGACCCATCGTGGTCTTCATGGGCGCCTACCTGCTGGAAAAAACCAAGGGCATGCCCGCGCTGCGCCCCGTGCTGCGCATGCTGGCCATGCTGCCGATGGCCGTGCCCGGCCTGGTGCTGGGCCTGGGCTACATCTTCTTTTTCAACGCCCCGGGCAACCCGCTGAACTTTCTGTACCAGACCATGCCGCTGATGGTGCTGTGCACGGTGATGCACTACTACACCACCGGCCATATGACCCTGGTGACGGCGCTCAAGTCCATTGACGGCGAGTTTGAATCGGTCAGCGCATCGCTCAAGGTGCCTTTCTACCGCACCCTGTGGAAGGTGACCGTGCCGATGTGCCTGCCGGCCCTGCTGGAGGTGTCGCGCTACTTCTTCGTGGCCGCGATGACCACGATCTCGGCCGTCGTCTTCCTCTACTCGCCGGAGACCCGCCTGGGCGCCGTTGCCATCCTGAACCTGGATGAAGCCGGCGACATGGCCGCCGCCGCTGCGATGGCCGTGATGATCGCCGCGATCAGCTGCGTGGTGACCGTGCTCTACCAGGCACTCGGCTGGTGGTTGAACAAGCGCACGCAGGCATGGCGGCAGCGTTGATCGCGATGATGGACAAGATGATTTGAGAACCAGGAAAGACAGGAATGACGGTAGGAAGCACAAGTTTTGATGTGATCGTGGTAGGCGCTGGCATTGTTGGCCTGGCCCATGCCTATGAAGCGGCACGCCGGGGCCTCAAGGTCTGCGTGGTGGACCGGGATGCCGCCTGCGTGAGCGCCTCGATCCGCAATTTCGGCTTTGTGACGGTGACCGGCCAGGGGGCAGGGGACACCTGGCGACGCGCCCGCCATGCGCGTGACGTCTGGGCCGAGCTTGCACCGAAGGCCGGAATTACAGTGCAGCACCAGGGCCTGAACCTGGTGGCCACGCGCGACAAGGCACTGGATGTGCTGCAGGCCTTTATGCAGACCGAGATGGCCCAGAGCGTGAACTGCGCGCTGTGGACAGCCGAAGAGGCCGCCCGCCATGCGCCGGAGCTGCGGCTGGAGCAGGCCAAGGCCGTGTTGCACAGCCCCATTGACCTGCGGGTGGAATCACGCGACGCGATTGCCCAGCTGACCCAATGGCTGGCCGAGCAGATGCAGGTGACTTTCCGGTTTGGCGAGGCGGTGTTGGAAGTAGCCACGCCCAAGGTGGTCACGGCCAAGGGGCAGCTGCATGCCGAGCGTGTGGTGGTCTGCACCAATGCCGATATCCATGGCCTTTACAGCGCGCTGTTTGCCAAGCACCAGGTGCAGCTGTGCCAGCTGCAGATGCTGCGCGTACAGCCAGCTGCCAATTTGCGCCTGAACGCATCGGTGATGGGGGACCTGAGCCTGGTGCGCTACCACGGCTACAGCAAATTGCCCGAGGCGCGCGCGTTGCTGGAGCAACTGCAGCAGGAAGAGGGCGAGAGCCTTGCCCAGGGCATCCACCTGATCGTCGTGCAGAGCGCCGACGGCAGCCTGGTGGTGGGCGATTCGCACCACTATGGCGCCTCCGTCAAGCCCTTTGCGCAGGACGATGTCGATGCGCTGATGCTGCGCCACATGCGCGAGGCCTTGAACATCGGCGATTACCGCGTGACCGAGCGCTGGGTCGGCATCTACCCATCGGCCCCGCAGACGGACTGCTTTATCGAGGCGCCGGACGCTGCCACCCGCGTGGCGATCGTCACCAGCGGCACGGGGGCCAGCACCGGTTTTGGCGTGGCCCATGACACCTTTGCCCATTGGTAAAGGCAGGCACGCATTCCTGAAAGATCCATCTTCTATATAGACATACCCCCATGCACCTGACCAACGGCCGTGCCATGGGGCGGAGGACACCATGACGAACTTTCACAACCCCCAACGCGTACAAGCCGTTGTTTTTGACTGGGCCGGCACGATTGTCGACTTTGGCTCACGCGCCCCGATGGGCGCCTTTGTGCAGCTGTTCAGGGATTTCGGGATCGAGATCAGCATTGCCCAGGCCCGGGGCCCGATGGGGTCGGCCAAATGGGACCATATTGCAGCGCTCTGCCAACTGCCCGAGGTGGCAGCGCAGTGGGAAAAACGCCATGGCAAGCCGGTCGCCAACAGTGATATCGACCATCTCTACGAGGTGTTCACGCCGATGAACGCCCGCGTAGTGGGTGACTTTGCCGGCTTCATCCCCGGTGCGCTCGAAGTGGTCAACCGGCTGCGGCTCGATGGCATCAAGATTGGCAGCACCACGGGCTACAACCGCCCGATCATGGATGTGCTCGAACCCATCGCCGCCCGCGCCGGCTATGCGCCGGACAACATCGTCTGCGCCGGCGATCTGGCTGCAGGCCGCCCCAGCCCCTTGATGATGTACCGCTGCTTTGCCGACCTGGGCATCTGGCCAGCCTCGACCGTGGTCAAGGTAGACGACACCGGCGTCGGCATTGCCGAAGGCCTGAACGCCGGTTGCTGGACGGTCGGTGTGGCAGTCAGCGGCAACGCCAATGGCCTGTCCTTGCCCGAATGGCAGGCGCTGAGCGCGGACGAGCAAGCCGAGAAACGCAGCACCGCCAGCGAACAGCTGCGCAGCGCCGGCGCCCATTATGTTATCGACAGCGTGGCCGACCTGCTGCCGGTGATCGGGCAGATCAACCAGCACCTGCAGCGCCAGGAGCTGCCCGTCCAGGCAGCTTCTTGATGCCGTAGCGCAATAGAACGAGCAGGGCTCTGCGCACTAAAAAGCCGCTGCAGGCATCGACCCGCAACGGCTTTTTGACGGTGGTGAGAGCCGAGGTTTACTTGGCCTTGTAGGTATCGCCCAGCACCACACCTTCACGGCGTGGATCGGCGCCACCGCTCAGGCGTGTTTCGCCAGCCGCATTGGCGGTACGGATAACGGTGCCCACACCGCTGGATTGCGCATTGACCGACACAGTGTGGCCCATGGCGCGCAGTGCCAGCACCAGCGGATCGTTGTCACCGCTGTTGGTGGCATTGATGTTGGGGTGCTCACCACCGAGGTTGGTGGTGCGGCTGTTGGAGGCGCCAAAGTTCACCAGGTTGGTGGCTTGCTGCGCATCCAGGCCCCAGTCCAGCGCGCCGACCAGGGTTTTGGTCACGAACTGGATGATCGTGGCACCGCCGGGCGAGCCCGTGGCCATCTTGAACGCGCCGGGTTGGCCGTCAGCCGTGGCGTCAAACACCAGCGTAGGCGCCATCGAGCTGCGAGGGCGCTTGCCCGCTTCTACCTTGTTGGCGATCGGCAGACCATCGGCCGACACCGGAGCCGCGGAGAAATCGGTCAGCTGGTTGTTCAGGATAAAGCCCTGGGTCATGTGGTAGGAGCCCATGCCCGCTTCCACCGTCGTGGTCATGCTCACCACATTGCCCTTGCCATCGACGATGGTCATGTGCGTGGTGCCGGCTTCGGTCACCTTGCCCACGCCCAGACGGGTGTTGCCAAACTGGCCGGCGCTGGCAGTGCCCATGCTCTGCGTGGGCGAGATCAGCGCGGCGCGCGACTTCAGGTAGCTCTTGTCCAGCAAGGTGCTGTACAGCGGGCCGGGCAGGGGGGTGAAGTCGGTGTCGGCCACATACATGTCGCGGTCGGCATAGGCCATGCGCTCGGCTTCGCTCACCAGGTGCACGCCCATGGCAGTCGGCTTGCCGCCTTCCAGATCC
Source organism: Comamonas sp. SY3 (assembly GCF_041730275.1). NCBI lineage: Bacteria > Pseudomonadati > Pseudomonadota > Betaproteobacteria > Burkholderiales > Comamonadaceae > Comamonas > Comamonas sp. SY3. The sequence continues at coordinate 163,315 of NZ_JBGTYN010000002.1, forward strand.
AGCGCAGTGGGCTTGTGGGGGGCCAGGTCAAAGTTCTCCAGCACGCCCATGGCCTGCGCCACGGCAATACCACCGGACGAGGGCGGTGGCATGCCGCAGATCACGTACTTGGCGCGGTAGGTGGTGCAGACTGCATCACGCTTTTTGGCCTGGTAACCCGCCAGGTCGGCCATCGTGGTCACGCCGGGGGTGATGGGTGCGCCAGTCGTCACGTTTTGGGTCACGGCGATCTTGTCGACAATGCCTTGCGCCACCGATCCGGTGTAGAAAGCATCGGCACCGCCAGTCGCCATCTTCGTCAACGTTGCGGCATAGGCAGGGTTCTTGAAGGTTTCACCCAGGCCCTTGGTCGAGCCGTCGGCGTTGAAATAAATGGCCAGCGCATCGGCATCCGCCTGCAGCGCGGTCTTGGCGCCGGCCAGCGCATCGGACATGCGGCCGCTGATCTTGAAGCCATTGGTGGCCAGGTCGATACCGGGCTGGATCAGGTCCTTCCAGGGCTTGGCACCATGGTCCTTGTGGGCCAGGTCGAGCATGCGCACAGCGCCGGGCGTGCCGATGGAGCGGCCGCTGGCACGGGCGCTGGGCAGCGGCGTGGTCTGGGTGCCACTGTCGATATAGCGCAGGTAATCGGGCGTCGCGGCCGCAGGTGCGGTTTCGCGGCCGTCATAAGCCGTCACCTTTTTGGTGGCTGCATCGTAGTACAGCATGAAGGCGCCACCGCCAATACCGCTGGACTGGGGTTCCACCAGACCTAGCACCATCTGCACGGCCACCGCAGCATCCACCGCAGAGCCGCCAGACTTCAGCACTTCACAACCGGCCTTGGATGCCAGAGGGTTGGCCGTCACCACCATGTACTTGTGGCCTTCGACCACTTTCTTGCCGGTACGGTAGCCCGAAGCCAGTTCGGGGAACGAAGGATCGCCAGGCAGACCGGAGCCCACGACCACCGAACCATCCGATGTGCCAGCCTCGCAGGCCGTGCTCACCAGATCGTCCTGGTCGTTATGGCTGGAGCCACCGCAAGCGGTCATCGTCAGCGCGACGATGGCGGCCAGCGCGGCCATGCTGTAGCGCGCCGGCACGGCACCCAGCGATTTTTCGTTTTTCATATAACTATTCCTTGGATCAAATGACAGGAAATTGTCTTAGTAAAACGAATCATCGAGAGGCTGGATAAGCCGTGGTTAACCCTCGATTTGGCAACAAAGTGACTGCCTTGCCAAGTGGCAGGGCAGGTTTGAGGTTCTCTGCTCGGCGAGAGGTACAAGCCAGGTAGAAATGTGACTTAACATAATATACATCGTATCAATTCAAAAACCGGGCTTGCGTGGGCTGAAACGCCAGCGGTTGCCCCGCCAATCGCTAGCGCTAATTTTCCCAGCGACCTCGACAAGATCGCTCCTTTCTTCGATCCCTCAAGCTCATCTAGCTGTGCCTTTGCTAGAAACTTAAGAGCATCAAGACCAGCAAGCTCGGCCAGCGCAGCAATGTCGTGCGGCTGGGCTTTTCTTTTTCCGGACTTCCATCCGAACACATGCTGAGTCGGAATTTCAAGCTCGCTAGCAATCTTGCTGACTGATCCAAGTCGTTTTGAACCCATGTCAATAAGGGTTACCACTAACGGATGATCGTACATAGGGCTACACCAAATTTGGTTTAGAGTTGCACCAACTTTGATGCACCTTTTTTGGTGCAATCAATTTTGGTAAGTAACGGACTTATACCACAGGGGGCAAGCATGGCGATCAAGGCAGTTGGAGGGCATCAAAGCGCAGCGGACCATACATGGCCCGCGCAAGCCTTTTACAACCGCCAGACTTGGCTATCTCTGATTGAACCTCTCATGCTGGCTGCAGCAAATGCAGCCTGTCAAAAAGCCGTGCGCGGCGCGGCCAAAGGGGCCCCGCTTGCGGGGAAAAAGCCGCTCCGCGCTGGCTTTGCAAGGGCGTCGGTTCGCAAACCCTCCCCGATGGTAATCACGGGGAGATACTAAAAATGAGCGCAGTGCCAAAGTCATCGCTGGTCCTGGATGGCAACGCCATCAAGCTCCGCCTGGAAGCTGAACGGGCAAGCACCGGTAACGTCGTCCATGTCGATTGGCTGCGATTTACCGTCATCCGTCGCAACGCTCCAGCGGTTCGCCTTGATGACCTGTTCCCGCCCAAAGGGTCGATGGTCGAATGCTGGTCCAACGATCTGGAATTCGAAGTCCGTCGGCGTCGCCTGATGCGCATCTTGCAAGAGATGCCAGACCCAGACTTCGCAGCATCTGCCCAGGCCAAGGCCCTGGCAGAAGACGTGTGCGACGCGCTCGGCCCTGATTTTGTGATTGAGCCAGAGCTTAAAAAAGGCTTTGACTTCTACCGTTTCCGCTGGTCGATCACCCGCAATAGCAAAGAAGTCGCCTGGGTCGGTTTCCTCTCGTCCAGCGAGTCACCACGGCAGCAAAAGCAAAGCGAAACGATCCACGCCAATATCACCGGCGCAGGCTGCACCTTCGCTGCACCTGGCTACCGCGATCGCTTCGCCAGTCTCATTGACTCGACCGAAGCCAAGATTACTCGTTGCGACCTGGCGCTAGACCTGTTCCAAGGCATCGCCGGTGGCATGGATCGCGTGCTGAAAGACTACCTTGATGGCCTGATGAACGTGCGAGGCCACCAGCCGGCCTACGCCAATAACGGCGACTGGGCAAACAGCTTCGGCCGCAGTGTCTATATCGGCAGCAAGGAAGCCGGTAAGCAGACCAATATCTACGAAAAAGGTCACCAGCTCTACGGCAAGGAAGCGCCCTCCCCATGGGTTCGCATTGAGCTTCGGTACGGCAACAAGTTGCGTGTGCTGCCCTCCGACATGCTGCGCCGTCCTGATGACTTCTTCAAGGGCGCAAGCGACTGGCACAACGCCATCTACAACGAATATTTTGAGACGCAGCACGCCGTTCCCGAAGGTGTTCCGGTCATGCAGCCCGCTGCTGTCGAAACCGTCAAAGCCGAAGTGGCCCGGGCCATAACTTGGTTCCGTCGCGTTGCTGGCCCTACTGCCTCCCTGCTCTATCAGCACCTTGGCTTCGAACAGATGTTTGAGCTGCTGAACGACAAGCGACTGCCAGGCCGTCTGCAGCACTTCACCCAGCAGGACGTCGTGACGACGGTCCAGCAGGCGTATTCCCACGTAACAGGCGCTGGAGCTTCGGGCCGTCCAGCAGTTGCCCTGTGTTAAGGCCCATTTCGGAGTTTTAGAGTATGAAAGTTCAGATGCAAGCCGTGTGCACCGGCATCAAGACCAGCAAGGGTGAATTTGAAGGCCGTCCCTTCGATAGCACCACGTTTCAACTCGCCGTTGACCTGGGCCAGACCAGTAGCGGCGAAAGCATCGGCCAAGTGACTCGCCCATTCAAGTTGGGCACCTCGGCCGAGTTCGAAAAGTGGCGTCAATTCAAGGATTCGTGGCCTCAAGGCGGCGTATTGTGCGACTGCGATTTTGACATCACTGCAGGCGCTGGCAACGACTCCAAGCTGGTGCTGCTGGGCATCAAGCCAGCAGGCAAAAAGGCGGCCTAAGCATGGCTCGGTTCATCGTCCAAAGCCGCACGACTGGCCGCTTCTTGTGCCCTACCGGCGACGGTGGCGTGGAGTGGGTTCGCTCTCTTCGCGAAGCTGGTGGTGGAGTCATCACCGATGAAGAAATGGCGCTGCAGCTGGTCGTGGATCACGCTGATTTGGACGAAGAACCGACCATCGTTGACCTCGACCTTTTGGGCACTGCAGGGGACTACTGATGCCTTACCAAACCTATACAGGTCTCTTTCTTCAGGTGCTTGACCCGATCGTTGCTCTGGGCTGCTGCTTTCTTCTGTTTAGCTTCTTTTTTGGTCTGTACGTCTGGGTCTACGACGTGTTTAGGCGGCCATATGCGCATCGCTCTATTGACCTTGAGCCGCTGCCGCTTCTTGTAATTGCAGGTGTCTATTTTTATTGGAGGTTGCATGGCTGAATTGCACTGCGATAACTGCGGCGCTGACTTCGAAGCTGACGAGAGCGCTGAAGAGACGCCAGAGGCCCTGGAATGCCCTGAATGCGGCTCTGACGATATCGCCGGGGGCGACTGATGGCGAACTACTTCGTATGCCTCGCCGACCAGCTGCCCTGCCCTGATCAAAGCCAGGTGCTTGTAACTGAGATCGGTGTAGAGGATTTCGGCGCAATCGGCATCACGCCGGGAACTGTCGGGATGGCTTTCACCTTAGGTTTCGGCATGGTGTTCTCGATTGCGGTGATGGGCCTAGTCGTGGGCTGGCTCGTTCGCGTTATCCGCGGCATCTGAGATTTCAGCGCAGAGCCTTTGCGGCTCTCCGGTGCAATCTCGCACCTTTTCAACTCTCTTTTTTTGAAGGAAAAACGTCATGAAGACCAAACTGCAAAACCTGGCCGCCCTGGCTGCTCACCAATACGCCCGCCTGGGTGTGGCCGCTGGTACCGCCATGATGGCTGTCAGCTCGCATGCTGCTGGCGTGGACGATCTGTTCGATGAAATCGACCTCGCTGGTATCTCTGCCAAGGTGCTGGCACTGGGCCTGATCATCGTGGGCATTTCCTTGGTCATCAAGGGCCCTGCCATCGTCAAGCGCATCGTCGCCAAGATCTAAAGCAGCACCATGCTTTTGATCGCCCTCATTGTGTCAATCCATGCCCTGTTTGCGTTGATTGGCGCAATGGGGGCGGCTTGCTTTTTCATGCTTGCAAAGGGTTAAAGATGAAAAGTCAAAATCCTATCAGGCATTTGCTCCAGTTGTTGATTGCTATTCTTTGTCTAATCAGCTTTTCGGCATTCGCCGAATTTGATGCAAAACAGGGCTGGCAAAATAATGAGGAATATGGCGGAGTATTTTCATCGCCAGATGAAGCCTGCAAGGCTCTTGATAAGAAGCCGGTATATATTGGATTTGGCTGGAAGTTTCAAGCTCACAATATTACCGCCGATCGCGCGGATTGCCGCATCATAGGAGGTGCTGAGTTTGCAGCTAACGTGTATAAAACACCGGGCTTAGTTTGCCCTCCTGATTCTGTTAAATCAGGCTCTAAGTGCATTTGCAATACCGACCATGCAGAGCGAATTGTTGATGGCGTATACCAATGCGTACCGCAAATCGAGTCTGATTGCTCCACTAATGGCATGATCTGGAATTCCACTTTAACTACTGATCGGTCTGGGCGTGCGCGAGGTCCTTATGGCAAATTTGCTGATGGCGCTATTGCTTGCTTTGGTACTCCATCGGGACCAAATGGCTCCGGCAAAGGTTGCAAGCACATGTTTACAGGTGATCTTGGTTTTAAAGATGCTGATGGAATAGAGTGGACAAATGGCTTTAGCTGGGCATTTACGGAAAAAGATTTAAAAGACCCTCGTCTTAAAGGCGAGCTTTCTTGCGATCTCACAGACAATCCACTTCCCGATGATGAGCCCGCTGTAAAGCCCAATGACAAGGAATGCAAGGATGGATATAAAGGCGAGGTAAATGGCAAAGATGTTTGCATTGAAGCTTGGACAGGGGAAACACAAGGTGTTGATTTTGGCCTCACCAAAGGCCCAGACGGAACCGTAACGGAAACCAAGAACAATATTAATTGTAAGGGCGATCAATGCACGGTTACTGAAACCAATACCGTAAAGGATTCAAATGGCGATATTATCAAAACCACCACAAATACTGTTAATAATGTAAATAGGCAGACCTATTGCGCTAAGAATCCAGAGAGCTCAGTGTGTGGTCGCAAAGAAGACCAGTCCGGTGCTACAAAGGGTCAAGGCGGCAAAGGTGGCGGCGGTGGTGGTGACAGCGGTGATCTTGATGACAAATACACCGAAATTGGTGCTCCAAAGCTCTATGACAAAAAGTATGAGAGCGGTATCAAGGGTGTCTGGGAAAAGCACGCCGACGGCCTTAAAAACTCATCTATCGGTGGCCTCGCTGGCAAGCTCTTTCCGAACTACGGTGATGGCGGCTCTGCGCCCTCTTACATCATCGATTTGAACCTGGGCGGCAAGCTAAACCTGGGCTCGTACGACCTTAATTTCGATCCTCGCGTCTGGATCGCTCTTAAGGCATTCACCATCCTTTGTGCCCTCGCGGTCGCAAGGCGTCTTGTCTTCGGAGGTTGATCCATGGCAGCAATTCTCAAAACACTGCAGGCTATCTGGAAGTGGTTCGGTGACCTGGCTGGCGAGCAGTTCCAAAAGCTTTGGGACCTGCTGACTGACGTCGTCTGCTGGGCTCTCGATGGCATCCTCGGCCTTGTCGTGTCGGCAGTCAGTGCGGTAGACCTCTCTGGCCTCGACAGCTACTCAAACAGCGTCGGAGAAGTGCCAGCTGAAATTCTCAACGTCATGCAAATGGCCGGGCTGGGCACTGCCTCGCAGATCATCATTGCGGCCATCGGCATACGCCTGGTGCTGCAGCTGATCCCCTTCACAAGGCTTGGCTCATGATCAACGGATTGGAGGGCATTCCGGGCTCTGGCAAGAGCTATGAGGGGGTGGTGTTTCACGTCCTAGAGGCGCTTAAGCAGGGCCGCCTGGTTATCACAAACCTGCCGCTCAACATCGACATGTTTGCGGCCCTCGATCCTGGCTATCGCGATCTCATTGAGCTTCGCACCCGGCCTGCAAAACAGCTTGGCGATTGGGATGCAACTGATATCGCAGAGCGCCCTGCTTTTCAACTGTGGACCGACAAAGAACCTGTAGACCCGCCTGTTAGCGTGTTCACCTTTGGCACTGTCTGGGATTTCTACAGCACCTGGCGCGGCCCAAAGGGACAAGGCCCGCTCTACGTCATTGACGAATGCCACGTGTCATTCCCAAAAACGGGCACCCCTGATAGCGTTGTGCAGTGGTTCAAACTGCACCGGCATTTCAATGCCGATGTTCTGCTGATGACGCAAAGCTTTCGCGATATCAATCAGCCCATCGCGCAGCTCATCGCCACGCTGATCAAGGTGCGCAAGGCCGATATTTTGGGCAAGGCGGATCACTACATTCGCAAGGTGCACGCGGGCTATCGCGGCGCGGAAATTCAGCGCAATGAGCGCAAGTATGAGCCGCAGTATTTCGGCCTGTACCGCAGCAATACGCAAAGCGGCGGCAGTGCAGAAGCTGGCGTGCAGGACGTTAAGCCCTTCATCGTTTACTTCACGCGTTTCAAGTGGATATGGCTCCTGATCTGCCTGGTTGTTGCCGTCTGGGCCTTCTGGCCGCAGGAAGGGCGAACGGTGTTTGGCACTTCAACGCCAGGTAAAGCAGGAATGATGCGCAAGTCTGCATTTGAGGCGCAAAAGGGCTCAAACGCATTCATCGTGCCGCCCTCCTCTGCCCCTTCCAGGCCAGCGCAAGGGGCCTCTACGCCACCGCCACAGGCCGCAGAACCCAAGCCGGTGACCATGGACCCATTGTTTGGAAAAATGCTGCATATGACCGGCCAGATAGGCAAGGCAGGAACGGAGATTTGGACATTCGTGGTATCTGCTGAAAGCCGCAGGCTGTTTGACCTCACTAGCGTCGATCTTGAGGGCGCTGGCTACACAGTTAAGGTCACCGGCACCTGTATGGCCTTCGTCACGTACAAGGATGTGATCCGGCCCGTCACCTGCGATGCGCCCTATCTTGGCGGCTCGATCAACAAGCCTGTCGTGATCGACACTGCATCAGGCCGGCGCTCTGATCGCAACGATGAACCTTCATCAGTCGGCGGTGCTACGCGCGAAGCCATGGGCTGGGAAGAACGCATGCAGGCCCGCAACTCTGAGGTGAAGTCGATTTTTCCTACTACTCGTCGCTAAGCCCTGCCGCTTCTTTTTGCGGACAAACAGGGGCCCCAGGAACGGAGACCTTGTGTCGCAGTGGTGGGGTCGGGGTATGGGGTGACAAACCCCATGTGGACTCTGGTTCTATCTTGTGCCCCATCGCATGGGGCGCGTTCCCCACACCCCGCACCTGAAGCACACAAGCGGCTCTAAGGCCATCTGCTGTTTTCACGAGCAAGCGTGCAAATTTTTTCTGCTAACTTCCACATCTACATCGAGTAACATATTGTCATCTTTAGCAGCGTATGATTTTTATAGATGATTAATTAAAAATTCTATAAAAGTTACTTGGATATTTTGAAGTGGTTTAAATAATATTTATTGGGGAAATGAATGACGATTGAAATGGAAGAAGACGATGCAGATTTTCAATTTGAAATTGATCAAGTAGTACGTGATTTACAACAGCGAAATCGCAAACGCTTTGCATTGGCAGTAGTTCCAATAGCGCTGTCGGTCATATTATTTTTATTTCCTCAATTTTATCGCTCGCCTGATATAGCATCCGGCTTTATACCCACAATTCAAATTCTTGCGATCATATCGCTCGGCTTTTCTGGAGCCGCAGTGATTATGGTATATCTACAGACGGGATTTAAAAATCCTGATCAATTTGAATTAATGGAGGAGGCCAGATTAATACTTCATCGTAGATCAGCTTCAAATAATCTTGATGAAGACGTCAAATCTGAAGCAGATCGCGTCAAACTGCAGCTTGATAAGGCGATCAATCAGCTTAATTATGCAAATGAAGAGTTAAAATATAGCTCTAGTCTTGCAGCGCAACTGGGGGATCAGGATAAAGATGCTCTTATTGCAAATCTTAAGAATCAGTTGACGTCAGAAACTGCTAAGGATGTTCTGGCTGAAATCGAGGCTAATGTTTCTATATCGCAAGCCCGTATTGAAAAAGAGCGAGAGTTATTTTTTGAATTTGAAGAAATAAGAATGAGATTAACAAAGGAGATAGAGGCACTTGGTTTTAGAGGTAATGTTAATTTGACCTTGGGCGCCATTACTACTGTAATTGGATTGGTAATTCTTGGATGGGGTGTTTTTCAAGAGGTAACTTCTGCAGTTAAAGATCCGTGGGTCATGGCATCCCATTTTCTCCCCCGCCTTACATTGGTAATTCTTATAGAATTATTTGCATTCTTTTTCCTCTCGCTCTATAAGGCAAGTTTGGCGGAAATAAAATATTTTCAGAACGAGTTGACAAATGCTGAGTCTAAGCATATTGCCTTGCAAACATCTATTAAATATGGCGATCCATCTATGATAGCCATGATGGTTCAATCACTCGCCTCTACTGAACGCAATTACATTTTAACGAAGGATCAAAGCACCGCAGCGCTTGAGAAGGCTAAGATTGAACGGGCTACCCAAGGAGATTTCGTGAGGGCATTGCAAGATTTAATTAAGAACAGTAAGCCGTAACAGATGGGTAAAGTAGAGTTATCCACGAAATATTCCTTAGCATCCTTCGATTTTTCATCAATGGTTGGCGCGCACACTAGGCTGGTTCGTAGTGACAGCGACCTGGCTGCAGTTACCTCTGACCAGGCCGGCGCAAAACGGGCTGCAGCTAAGCGTGCTTCGTTCGCAGCCTTCGCTGCTTCACTTTGAATACAAACAGGGGCCCCTGGAACGGAGACCTTCTGTCGTTGTGGTGGGGTCGGGGTATGGGGTGACAAACCCCATGTGGACGCCTGTTCTATCTCGTGCCTGTCTTTAGTTGATGGGGATAAGAATGGGAGCATTTCTCCTTTGACGGTAAATGTATTCAAGCTGCTCGCACAAGGTCGCGTTTTTTGGTGCCCATGCCTTATTTACGTGAATGAGATCGTCAGGCGCTTCCGCGCATGGCCTGTCTCTCCAGTAAGGTCGTCCATCTTTCGGTACGCACTGGTATAGCAGCACCATGTTTCGTTCGCCTGCTTCGGTTGCTGCTTCATATGTGGTTTTTGGTTGAGCTGTTACCGACCCTGCTGCAAATGCGCAAAGCGCGATGATGGTGCGCATACATTCCCTTACGTTTGATGCGCGCATCCTAAAGCTGATGGCAATGTCAGTGGCCAATAAAAAGCCCACCTTTTCGGTGGGCTTTTTGTGCTTTGATATGTTGTTTATATGTTAATTCTGTATCTCGGAGTTAACAGTAATATACATCGTATCAATTAGCTAAGTACTGGTGAGGAACCATCTGGCTACAACCCGTGCCTCCTTGCTTGGACACGCGCAACCTCTGTCTCTCAGCGCTCCGGCCGCATGTCAGCGCCCGGCTTGTCATCCTTGACCAGCACCCAACGGTAGCCTGCCGGCGCCACCGGTGGCTGCGCCGCTTGCATCGACCTGCGGCGGTCGCCCAGGTTTGAGGCATTGATGCCGTTCTTGATCGCTGCCTTCAACAGCTCATAACCGACCCACGCCGAGATAAGCGTAGCGATCAGCGACCAGAAAAGCATCCAGGCGAGCTGTCGGTCTATCTCCATCTGCAATCTTGCCCATTCCATCGCCATTCCTCCTGCCGCGCAGTGTAGCTGCGCGCTGGTCTGCAACCCGCCAACGCATGCAAGCGCTGTAACAGGAACCTCAGCATCCGGCCCGGAATTGCTCGTCCCGCGCGCGTTGCCGTTCTTCACGGATCCATTCCATCTTGCGTGCGGTACCGCCGGCTCTGGCGGCGGAATCCAGATATTCCACCCTTTGCTTGAATTCCTCGCAACGCGCCTCGCTGGAACGGCCGCTGCCAGGCTCGGCCGAATGGTAGTGATGACGAGCCTGGCTGGCTTGCTGCGCATCGTCCGCCCGTTTTCGTTGGGCGATGGCCATTTGGGTCTTCCAATCCACATTGCTGGGCACTCTAACGCTCTCGACCAAGTCCCATTGCTCTTGCGAACATGGCCTGTCTATCCACCACAGCTCGGTTTTGTCAGGTCGTTTACAGAGGTAGATCAGCCGTGTCAGCGGTCCATCCGGGTTGCTGACTGCGGGTGTTACATCAATGGTTTTGGCATTTTTGCAGGGCTCGGAACTATAGCTATTGCCGCAGCGGTATACCTCTTGGGCACCGGCTGGGCCTGCAAGCAGCAGGCCCAGCGCCATCAGAAAGCGCATACATTTCCTTACGTATTCTCTACGCGCATCCTAACGGCTCACCCTGCTCCTTGGCATGAAAAAGGCCTGCAGAACGGCAGGCCTTCGCTAACTAACGCTGTCAGGCGCTCAATCCCAGGTAGGAGCCAGTCCCTCGGGATTGACCTCACGGCCATTGCGCTCCAGCTGGGCAATGCGGGCCATGTCATCGGCATCCAGCATCAGTTGCTGGGCCAGCAGGTTGCTGGCCAGGTTCTCGCGCTTGGTGGAAGACGGGATGACGGCGTAGCCCAGTTGCAGCGCCCATGCCAGGGCGACCTGGGCGACGGTGGCCTGGTGCTTGCTGGCGATCTCTGCCAGCACCGGGTCCTTCAGCACCTTGCCGTAGGCCAGGGTCATGTACGAGGTCACGGCAATGCCCTGCTCCTGGAGAAAGGCCGTCAGCTTGGGGCTTTGCAGGTAGGGGCTGAGTTCGATCTGGTTGGTGGCGATCTCCCCTGCTCCAACGGCTGCGATGGCCTGGCGGGTCAGATCGATGTTGAAGTTGGAAATACCGATCTGGCGCGTGAGGCCCTGGGCCTTGGCGTCCGCCAGCGCGGTCATGAACTCTTGCAGTTCGACGCCATTGCCGGGTGCGGGCCAGTGGATCAGGGTCAGGTCCACATAGTCGCTGCGCAGCTTTTTGAGGCTGTCCTTGAGGCTGGGAACCAGCTTGGCCTGGCTGTAGTTGTCGGTCCAGATCTTGGTGGTGACAAACAGCGCTTCGCGCTCCACGCCGCTCTCGGCGATGGCCTGGCCCACCTCGGCTTCATTGCCATAGATTTGCGCGGTGTCGACCGCGCGGTAGCCCAGCTCCAGTGCATTGCGCACCGAGTCGACCACGACCTGCCCTTGCAGACGGAAAGTACCAACACCAAAGCGAGGAATAGACATGAAAAACTCCTTGAGAAAAATACGGACAGAAATGTGCGGCGGCCCTGCAGTGGTTCGCAGCCCAACCAGGTTCTCATCGCATTGGTGGACAGTTTGCGCTTTTCATCCTTGCAGATAAAGCCCTGTATCAACAATATTCTTTTGATGAAATATCAACTATACCCACCGCCCTGCTCTTTCGTTTCTTGGGCAATTCCGGGCCAGGCAGAACCCACTTTAAAAAAGCAAAAGCTCCCCGTGCAGCTTGTGGTCTGCACAGGGAGCCTGGGGCCAGCGCCGGGGATTAGAGGTTACCCGCTGCTGCTGGGTGGCGGGCCTGCCCACGGCGCATGCGGCCCTGGATCAGCACCAGACCGAGCCCGCCTGCAGCCAGCGCCGCGCCTGCCCAGGCCACTGCGCCATAGCCCAGACCCTGGCTGATGACGGCGCCCCCTAAGGCGGCGCCCACTGCATTGCCCAGATTGAAAGCGCCCACATTGACGGACGAGGCCAGGCCGGGCGCCTCTGCGGCGGCCTGCATCACCCGCATCTGCACCGGGGGCACCATGCCAAAGGCGGCAGCACCCCACACGACCAGACCCATGCCGGCGCCCAGATGCGTACCAAGCGCCCAAGGCAGCACCACCATGATGAGGGCCAGGGCCAGCAGGATGATGCGTGTAGCGCCATCGAGCGACCAATCGGCCAGGCGGCCACCGAGGCTGTTGCCGATGGTGAAGCCCACGCCGATCAGCACCAGCGCAAAGGCGATGAAGCCGGGGCTGGCATGGGTGATCTCGGTCAGTACCGGCGCCACATAGGTGTAGAGCGTGAACATGGAGCCGGCACCGAGCACCGTCGTACCCATGGCCAGCAGCACCTCGGGGCGGGTCAGCACCTTGAGTTCACGGCGCACGTCCGGGCGTGTGCCGGCCTCGCCCTTGGGCAGTACCATCCACAGCGCAGCAATGGTGATCAGGCCCAGCGCGGCCGTGCCGGCAAAGGCCAGCCGCCAGCCGACTTGCTGGCCGATCCAGGTGGCAGCAGGCACGCCGCCGATATTGGCCACCGTCAGCCCCATGAACATCGCAGCAATGGCACTGGCCTGCTTGTCCTTGGGGACCACACTGGCCGCGACGACGGCGCCAATGCCAAAGAAGGCCCCATGGTTGAGGCTGGTCACCAACCGCGACAGCAGCAAGGTCGTGTAGCCAGGGGCCAATGCAGAGAGCAGATTGCCGGCGGTGAAAATCAGCATCAAGGTGACCAGCGCGGCACGCCGCCCAAAGCGGCTGAACAGCAAGGTCATCACAGGTGCCCCCAGCATTACACCGACGGCATAGGCCGATACCAGCATGCCGGCAGTGGGAATGCTGACGTCGACCCCCTGGGCGATCACAGGCAACAGCCCCATCGGGGCAAACTCGGTGGTGCCAATGGCGAAAGCGCCAATGGCCAATGCGAACAATACAGCGGAAGACTTCATAGCTGCTAGTGTGCCCTGCTAATATTTGCAGATTAAGTACCATCGCCACCAAAATCTTTTGACGCCAGGGCAACAATGAAGACCACGCTCGACGAATTGCAGGCCTTTGTGGCCGTGGTCGATACCGGCTCGATCACCGCCGCCTCCGAGCTGCTGGACCAGACCGTCTCCGCCACCAGCCGCACCCTGGGCCGGCTGGAGGAAAAGCTGCAAACCACGCTGCTGCGCCGCACCACCCGCCGGCTGGAGTTGACCGAGGAAGGCAGCGCCTTCTTGCAGCGGGCGCGCGCGATCCTGGTGTCGGTGGACGAGGCCGAAGAGCTGATGGCCGCACGGCGCGTGCGGCCTGCCGGGCGGCTGCGGGTGGATGCCGCCACACCCTTCATGCTGCACGTGCTGGTGCCGCTGGTGGACAGCTTTCGCGCCCGCTACCCCGAGGTGGAGCTGGAGCTGCACTCGCACGAAGGCATTGTGGACCTGATCGAAAAGCGCAGCGATGTTGCCTTTCGCATTGGCGCGCTCAAGGATTCAAGCATGCATGCGCGTCCTGTGGGGATCAGCCGCATCCGGGTATTGGCCAGCCCCGCCTACCTTGCACGCCACGGCACGCCGACCGATATTCAGCAGTTGGCGCAGCATGTGTTGCTGGGCTTCACCCAGCCCGATTCGCTCAATGAATGGCCACTGCGTGACACCGGCGGCGAACTGCTGCGCATACAGCCGGCGGTTGCCTCTTCGAGCGGCGAAACGCTGCGCCATATGGCCTTGGCCGGTCTGGGCATGGTCTGCCTGTCGGATTTCATGACGCGGGCGGACCGCGACAGCGGTCAGCTGGTGCCCTTGTTCGAAGACCACCTGCTTGATGTACGCCAGTCCATCCATGCGGTCTACTACCGCAACACGGCGCTGGCCTCGCGTATCACCTGCTTTGTCGACCACGTGGTCACCACATTGGGCGCCAAGCCCTTTGACTGAACAGGCCCAAGCACCTGCCAGCCACCGGCGCCACGCGGGGCGTTCGCTGTCCAGCCAGAGGCGTCTGCAGATCTTCCGTCAGGTGGCATCCAACCCGGAGGCGCCTTCGCCCAAGACCAAGCGCGTCAAGTCGCTGATCTGCTGGACCGCATCGTGCGCGCGCATGCTGTTCAAGGTGTCGCTGCGCACGCCCCCCCTGCCCTGCGCACCCAGCAGCATCACGGTGATCTGCATTTGCGGGCAGCGTTGGCGCAGGCTCTCGCACATCTGGGCCAGCCTGCCCAGTGGGTTCGGATGGAAGCTGCAGATGCAGAGGTGGCGCACACCGTCATACAGCGACAGATCACCCTGACGGAGCACGGTGTCGATGGACACCGCGCGGGTGCTGCTGTCTACCCCGTGCAGCCGCAGCGCATGGGCTGCCATCGTGGCGGCATGCCGGTCAATGTCCCATTGCATGCCGACACAGACAACCGAGGCCGGGGGCGGTTGACCCTCGACCGCCTCGGGCAATGCGTCTGGCGGGTAATGGCGCTGCAGGCCACTGAGTAGCATGGCCACCGCCTCCGACAGGCGCTGGCGTTGCGGTGGGCTGGCAGCGCTGCGGTACTGCTGGGCCGCAATCTGGAGGGCTGGCACGGCCACCTCGTCGTAGAAATGGGTGACGGCCAATGCCTGGTCCTGCTGGCTGGGCTTGGGTGGCAGCGCTTCATCGATGTTTTCGGATGCAACGTCAATGGCCTGGTCGACATCGCCGCGCCACAGGCGCTGCAGCAATTTTTCCGGAGGATCAAACACCGCCTGACTGCCCAGCAAGATCTCGAGAAAACCCATCCCCGGGATGTAGCGGCCCAGCACCAGCAGACACACCGTCAACGGGGTCGACAGGATCAGCCCCACCGGCCCCCAAAGCGCCGTCCAGAAGGTCGCCGCCAGAATGATGGACAAGGTCGACAAACCGGTGCTTGCGCCATAAAGCCAGGGCTCGATCACGTTGTTGCTGATCAACTCCAGAACCAGAATCAGGGCCAGGGTCCACAGCAGCAGGCTCCAGCCGGGGTCCACTGCAAAAGCCAGCGTGAGCGGAAAAACGGCCGATGCCATCGGCCCGATATAGGGCACGAAGCGCAGCACCGCCGCCAGAATGCCCCAGAGAATGGCGCCGGGCACCCCGATCCACCACAGCCCGAGCGCCATCGGAACCCCGTAGCTGAGGTTGACGAACAGCTGCATACGCAGGTACTGGCCGATGCGCGTCGCAGCGTCATCGAGCGCGTCGGAAGCCATATGTGTATTCGGCCCCATCAGCCGCAGCAGCCGGTCCTGCAGGCCACTGCGGTCCAGCAGTATCAGCACGACAAACAGGAACACAATGCCGGTGGTGGCCAGCGGCTCGGCCACCTTGCTCAGCAGCTCCAGCGCCTTTTGGATGGGCTTGACCTCCGGCTCCTGCACCTCCACCTTCTGCACGCGGCGGCGGGCATCGCCCTGCCCGATCTCGGTTTCCACCGTATTGAGCACCTTGACCGCGCCGTCCCAGACCCCCGGGCCATTGAAATACGGTTTGACGTGGCGCAGCTTCTGGCGAATGGTGTTCTGGTAGGTCGGCAGCTCGGCGCTGAGGCTGGTCACCTGGTTGCCCACATAGAGCGCGCCTGCACCCAAAGCGCCCAGAGCCAGCACCATCACCAGCGCCACCGATACCACCCGGGCAGGCCCCAGCGCTTGAGCCGGCTGACCGCAGGATCGAGCAAAAAGCCCAGCAAGGCGGCCAAGGCCACCGGCAGCAGCACATCCCGGCCTACATACAGGCCCAGAATCACCACCGCCGCAATGACCATGCCCACCATCAACCGCAGGCCCGGCACGATCGCCAACAGCGGGGCCAGGGTCTCTTGTGTGGATGCGCCCTTGCGCCGGCGCCCCGCGCCACGCCTGCCACTTGGCTCCGTCTCGGCCAGCGCACGACGCGAGGGCCGCTGAGGTCCGGGAACGGGCTGGGCTACAGGCTCATCGTCGGGCGCGGCGTGGTCGGGGGGCATAGCGTGGGGTGAAGACTAAGAAAGGGTGGGAAGCGCAAGCAGCTATTACATCCAATTTCCATGGTGGCAGGTGTCATCTTTGACCGATTTTTGAAGGGCCGAAGCTGCGCAACAAAAAACCGCAAGGCCGGATGGCACTTGCGGTCTGCGCAACCGATCAGGCGGGCAGCGCTATTTCTTCAGGCCCTGGAGCTTGGCAAAGGCCGACGCCATCGCGTTTTGCTGGGCAGGCTGGTTGGTGCGGGCGGGCTGCGTGTAGCCCCCCCGGCCGCCAGCGCCCTGGTGGCCTCGGCCCGCCGATTCAAAGCGGTTGTCGCGCGGGCCATCACGGCGCGCAGGCGCGGCGTCCAGCTTCATCGTCAGGCTGATGCGCTTGCGCTCCACATCCACTTCCAGCACCTTGACCTTGACGATCTGGCCGGTCTTGACCGCTTCGCGGGCATCTTCGATGAACTTGTAGCTCATCTGGCTGACGTGGACCAGGCCGTCCTGGTGTACACCCAGGTCCACAAAGGCGCCAAACTGGGCGACGTTGCTGACGGTGCCTTCCAGAGTCATGCCCTCGCGCAGGTCCTTGATGTCTTCCACGCCTTCGTTGAAGCGGGCCACGACAAAGTCGGGGCGCGGATCGCGGCCGGGCTTTTCCAGCTCACCCAGAATGTCCGAGATCGTCAGGGCGCCAAACTTCTCGCTGACAAAGCGCTCGGCTTTGAGGCCCTTGAGCACATCGCCACGGCCCATCAGCTGGTCCACCGGCTTGCCGGTGGTAGCAATGATCTGCTCGACGACCGGGTAGGTTTCCGGGTGCACGCCGGTCATGTCCAGCGGGTTGTCGCCACCACGGATGCGCAAGAAACCGGCGGCCTGCTCAAAGGTCTTGGCACCTAGGCCGGCCACATCCATCAGCTGTTTGCGGTTCCTGAACGAGCCATTGGCATCCCGCCAGCGCACGACCGACTTGGCCACCGTGCCCGAGAGGCCGGAGACGCGGCTGAGCAGCGGCGCCGAGGCTGTGTTGAGGTCCACACCCACCGAGTTCACGCAGTCTTCGACCACCGCGTCGAGCTGGCGGGCCAGCTCGCTCTGGTTCACATCGTGCTGGTACTGGCCCACGCCAATGCTCTTGGGGTCGATCTTGACCAGCTCGGCGAGCGGGTCTTGCAGGCGGCGGGCAATCGACGCTGCGCCGCGCAGGCTGACATCGACATCGGGCATCTCGAGCGCCGCGAATTCGCTGGCGGAATAAACCGATGCGCCCGCCTCGCTCACCACCACCTTGTCGATCTTCTTGCCCGCCTTCTCAGCAATGCGGATCAGGTCGGCGGCCAGCTTGTCGGTCTCACGGCTGGCGGTGCCGTTGCCGATCGCAATCAGGTTGATCTGGTGCTTTTCCACCAGGCGGGCCAGCACGGCCAGTGAGCCATCCCAGTCGCGGCGCGGCTCATGCGGGTAGACCGTGGTGGTATCCACCAGCTTGCCGGTGTGGTCCACCACGGCGACCTTGACGCCGGTACGAATGCCCGGGTCCAGACCCAGCACGGCACGCTGACCGGCAGGCGCAGCCAGCAACAGGTCGCGCAGATTGTCGCCAAACACCTTGATCGCCACCTTTTCGGCATCTTCGCGCAGGCGCGAGAACAGGTCACGCTCGGTCGACAGGCTCAGCTTGACCCGCCAGGTCCAGGCCACGCATTTGCGGATCAGGTCATCGCTGGCCCGCTTGGCATGGCTCCAGCCCAGGTGCAGCGCGATCTTGCCCTCGGCCAAGCTGGGCTGGCCAGGCTCGGGCGCCGCGCCAGGCTGCAGCTCGGGCTGCACCAGCTTGGCTTCCAGCACCTCCAGGGCCCGGCCCCGGAACACCGCCAGCGCGCGGTGTGATGGCACGCGGCCAATCGGCTCGTCATAGTCAAAGTAATCGCGGAACTTGGCGACCTCGGGGTCGTTCTCGTTCTTGGACTCCACTTTCTTGGAGCGCAGCAGGCCTTCGGCCCAGAGCCATTCGCGCAGTTTTTGCACCAGCACCGGGTCTTCGGCCCAGCGCTCGGACAGGATGTCGCGCACACCATCGAGCACCGCCATCGGGGTCGAGAAATCCGGACCGGGTTTGCCATCGTCAAGCACCGTGGCCGGCTTGCAAAAGGCCTGGGCCTCCTGCAGCGGGTCCAGGCTCGGGTCCGCAAACAGCCTGTCGGCCAGCGGCTCAATGCCAAACTCCTTGGCGATCTGGCCCTTGGTGCGGCGCTTTTGCTTGAAAGGCAGGTAAATGTCTTCCAGTTCCTGCTTGGTGGGCGCGCGGGCAATGGCCAGGCGCAGCGCATCGGTCAGCTTGCCCTGCTCGTCGATGGCCTTGAGCACCGTGTCGCGGCGCTCCTGCAGCTCCCGCAGATAGGTCAGGCGCTCGGCCAAATCCCGCAGCTGGGTGTCATCGAGACCACCGGTGGCTTCCTTGCGGTAGCGGGCAATGAAAGGCACCGTCGCCCCGCTGTCCAGCAGTTCCACCGCCGACGTAACCTGCGACTCGGCCACCTTCAGCTCAGCCGCAATCTGCGCAATGATCTTTTGCATGCTCTACGCTCGCTCCAATGCTTCTCTGGCAAAACAGCGAGTGTGCCATAGCTGCCGGCAGCCACTGGGGATTTGAACAGGTGCCGGATTTGAAAAATGTAATTTTTATAGCAGTCCGGAACGCGCCTGCTACGTGGCAGGTGAGCTCGGGTCCTACTTGGTCAATCGTCAAACAATGCGAATCGGGCGGCGCAGTCGATGGCATACTGGGCCGCGATGTCCCCAGAGCCCGATTCGAATTTGGATTTGTTTGGCGCCGAGCCCGCGCCGGCGGCCGCTGCGCCCGCCCCCGCTGCGCCGCCTGCCGGCGCGCAAGACACCGAAGCGTCCCCTCCGCCACCCGCTCCTGCCGCCAAAGCGCGCAGCCGTGCGCAGGCGGTAGGCGCCGCGTACCCCTTGCTGGGGGAGGACCTGGCCCCCGCCATGCCGGCGCTGCTGCGCATGGGCGGCTCATCCTGGTCCTACCCCGGTTGGCAGGGCCTGGTCTGGGACAAGGCCTACAGCGAGCGCATTCTTGCGCAACGCGGCCTGAACGCTTATGCCGAGCACCCGCTGCTGCGTACCGTCAGCATTGACCGCAGCTTTTACCGGCCACTGGCAGCATCCGAATACGCCGTCTACGCCGCCCAGGTGCCGGCGGATTTCCGTTTTATCGTCAAGGGGCCGGCGCTGGTCTGCGATGCGCAGGTGCGCGGTGAAGAAGGCCGCGGCAAAGAGCCCAACCCCGCGTTCTTGAATGTGGAACTGGCGCTCAGCAGCTATGTGCGCCCAGCCTGTGAAGGCCTGCTGGACAAGCTCGGCGTGCTGCTGTTCCAGCTCAGCCCGCTGCCGCTGGGCCGGTTGCTGAACCTGCAGCGCACCCTGGCGGAACTTGAGCAACTGGCGCTGGCCGTGCAGGCAGAGCTGGCGGGCCTGCCCGCAGAGCGCCGGCCCATTGTGGCCTTTGAGGTGCGTGATGCCGATTGGCTGCGCCCCGAGATCGCCCCGCAGCTGGCCCAGATTCTGCGCCAGGCCGGTGCCACCTACTGTCTGGGCCTGCACGCCAAGATGCCACGCATGCCCGAGCAACTGCCGCTGCTGCGCGCGCTGTGGCCCGGCCCGCTGGTCTGCCGCTGGAATGTGAACCCTGTCTTTGGCCCTTATGGCTACGCCGATGCCGAAAAGCAACTGGCCCCGTTTGACCGTATCCAGCAGCCCGACCCCGCCACCTTGGCGCTGCTGGCCAGCACCTTGGCCGGCGTCTGCGGCAAGGGGCAGCCCGCCTATGTCACTGTCAGCAACGAGGCCGAGGGCTGCGGCCCGCTCAGCATTGTGCGACTGGCCGAGGCGATTGCCGCACTGAAAAAATCTGACAACCCAAGCCCGGTCTGATTGCAATCGCTTGCGATGTTTTGCGCAAATTTGCCGCTGTGGCCCAGGCATCTGCCCAGCAGTGCATGGGCGCAGGCCTATGATGTTTGGCCTGGGCGCGCAGCGCGGCGCCATTCGGGCCCGCCGCCGCACCCACTACCCTTTGAGCGATTGAATCCATGCGATACCGCACTTTGTGCCAATTTGCCTGCCTGGCGGCCTTGAGCGCCGGCCTGGCCTCTTCCTTCAGCGCCCAGGCGGCGGAGACCCGTGCCAACCGCTTCACCGTGAGCGACAGCATCACCAGCGTGCAGCTGTGCGGCAACCGCAACCAGGGCAGCAACAAGGCCGTACAGCCCTACCGCGTGGTACAGGGCGAGCAAAACGGCCAAAGCTATCTGTTCGTGCAGTGGATGAACCAACCCGAAGACACGCCCCACTGGCGCGGAGTGGCTGCCCATACCCAGGGATTTGCCGAGATCAACGACGACAACGCAGACCTGGGCTTGCAGGACCTGCGCTGCCGCGCCCATGGCAAAGGCATTGTGATCACGGCCCAGGTGACCGGTGGCAAGCCTGCGGTCAAGCGCCGTACGATGCAGCTGGAGGTCGGACCCGCGCTGGAGAAATACAGCATCAGCTTCAGCCCGGCGCTGAAGTAACGCTAGCCGCGGCTGGATGCCGCCGGCCCGGTGTTGACGACACGCTGAGGCTTACTTGCCCGCAGCCGCAGCGCCCAGGGCCTGGTCGCTGTCGAGTTCTGCCCGCCTGGCGTACTTGGCGGCCAGCACGCCGCACACCATCAGCTGCATCTGGTGGAACAGCATCAGCGGCAGCACCATCATGCCCACCGTGCTGCTGGCAAACAGCACCTTGGCCATGGGCACGCCACTGACCAGGCTCTTCTTGCTGCCGCAGAACACGGCGGTGATCTCATCTTCCTTGCTGAAGCCTAGGCGGCGCGAGAGGAAGGTGGTCAGGAACAGCGCCAAGGCCAGGATGATGGCGCTGATCACCAGCAGGCCGACCAAGGTGGTCAGCGATACCTGGCGCCAGATGCCCTGCACCACGGCGGCACTGAACGCCGTGTACACCACCAGCAGGATGGAGCCCTGGTCCACCACCTTGGTGAGCTTGCCGTGCTTCTTGATGAACGGGCCCACCCAGCGCTGCAGCAAATGGCCCAGCGCGAAGGGCAGCATCAGTTGCAGCAGGATCTTGACCACCGCATCGACGAAAGAACCGCTCGTGCCATGGGCGGTCACGAACACACTGACCAGCAGCGGGGTGATAAAGACGCCCAGCAGCGTCGATGCCGATGCACTGCATATGGCAGCCGGGATATTGCCACGCGCCATCGACACGAACGCGATCGACGACTGCACCGTGGACGGCAACACGCACAGGAACATCACCCCCACATACAGCTCGGGCGAGACCAGGGGCGTGAGCAACGGTTTGAGCGCCCAGCCCAGAAACGGAAACACGACAAAGGTGCTGCCGACAATGAACAGGTGCAGCCGCCAGTGCATGATGCCCGCCAGAATCGCCTGGCGTGAGAGCTTGGCGCCGTGCAGAAAGAACAGCAGCGCCACGGCCGCTGTCGTCAAGGTCTCAAAGCTGCTCGCCACCTGGCCGGTAGCGGGCAAAAAACTGGCCAGCAGCACCGTGGCCACCAGCATCAGCGTGAAGTTGTCGGGACGGAATTTCATGTGCGCCATTGGACGCCGTTTGCAGGCGAAAGTAAAATTAATTTATAAGATTGATTGATGATTTAAAGTCATATATCTCCGTTTCGTTTCCCACCATGCACGTCAGCCTCCGCCAGCTCCAGGTATTCCTCTGCGTCGCCCAGTGCCGCAGCTTCAGCCAGACCGGCCAGACGCTGGGCCTGACCCAATCGGCCGTCAGCCGCGCGATGGTGGAGCTCGAAGGCCAGCTCCATGTGCGGCTGCTGGACCGCACCACGCGCGAGGTGCTGCTGACCGATGCCGGCCAGCTGCTGGCCCAGAAGGCCGCGCCCCTGCTGCAGGAGCTGGCCGATACCCTGGCCGAGGTCGCCGATGTGGGCCATGCCGCACGTGGCCAGGTGCGCATTGCCAGCAGCCCCACGCTGTCTGCGGCGCTGATGCCCGCCTGCATCGCCGCCTGCAACCGCGAGCTGCCGCAGATCCAGCTGCAGCTGGTGGACCGCCTGCAGCAAGAGGTGCTGGCCCAGGTGCGCAGCGGCGATGTGCATTTCGGGGTGGTGGTGGAGCCGCCGGAGCTGGGCGATCTCGACTGCATCAGCCTGCAGCTGGACCCCTTTGTTGCCGTGTTGCCGCCCGCGCACCCGCTGATGCCGAAGGCGCATAAGGCCACCAGCCTGCGCTGGGACCAGCTGCGCGGCGAGCCCTTGGTGCTGCTCGATCACGCATCGGGCAGCCGCCGGCTGATGGACGCTGCCTTGCTGGCCAGCGGTTGCGGGCCTGAGCATTGCCCTGTCGTGCAGGAGGTAGGCCATGTCACCACTGCCTTCCGCATGGTCGAGGCCGGCATTGGCATCAGCATCATGCCGGGCCTGGCGATCCCGGCCCATGGCTTCAGCAGCCTCCAGGTGTGCGATCTGCTGCCCCAGGTGCAACGCGCAATCATGCTGGTGCGGCGCCGCCAGCGCAGCCTGCCCGCTGCGGCGCAAGCGGTCTGGGATCTGGTGGCCCGGCGCCTCACAACAGCCCCCACACCGTAAACACGCCGCCGCGATTGCTGGCAATCAGACTACAAGAGAAGCGCTGCGTGCGTGCTAAAAACGGTGGCTGTGACCAACCCTTAATCCAAGGCACCAGGAGAGTTCCCATGATCCAACGCATTCCATCCATCGCCAAGTTCGCTGCTGCGGCCACCGTGGCCGCGCTGCTGAGCGCCTGCGCCCACACCGACCGCGCCACACCGATTGCCGAAGCGACCATCAACCCGACCGAAGGCAACAACATCAGCGGCTATTTCCGCGTCTACGAAGTCAACCGCGACACGGTGCGCGTGATGGCGCAGGTCAAGGGTCTGCAGCCCGGCAGCGAACACGGCTTCCATGTGCATGAGAACGGCAACTGCTCGTCGCCCGATGCGATGAGCGCCGGCGGCCACTACAACCCGAACGGCCACCAGCATGGCAAGGCCGGCCCCGAATCCCATGTCGGTGATCTGCCCAGCCTGATGGCCGATGCCGCAGGCACCGCGTTCCTGGTCTGGGAAACCAAGGACCTGTCGATCGGCACCGGCAAGCCCAGCGACATCAAGGGCCGCGCTGTGGTGGTCCACAAGGACAAGGACGACTACACCACCCAGCCCACCGGCAATTCCGGTGCGCGTCTTGGCTGCGGTGTGATCCAGTAAGCTGTCCTGCACCAAGAGCCTGTTCAAACCTAGCCTGTGGCGCCCGGTGGCCCACAGGCTTTTTTGTCACTGCACTGCGCCAAAGCGATGCACAATCGGGCCATGAGCGAACTCTCCCACTCCATTGCCGATTTGCGCAAAAGCTATGAACGCGCCGAGCTGAACGAATCGGCGTCCTGCGCTGCGCCGATTGACCAGTTCGACCGCTGGATGAACGAAGCCGTTGCGTCGCAGCTGCCAGAACCCAATGCGATGACGGTCGCTACCGTCGGCCCCGATGCCCGGCCCAGCACCCGCATCGTGCTGATCAAGGGCTACGACGCACGCGGCATCGTCTGGTACACCAATTACGACAGCCGCAAGGGCCGTGAGATTGCAGGCAATCCCTTTGCCGCGCTGATGTTCCACTGGGTGGAGCTGGAGCGTGTGGTGCGCATCGAGGGCCGTGTGGAAAAAGTCTCGGACGAGGAAAGCGACGCCTACTTCAACAGCCGCCCGCTCGACTCGCGCATTGGCGCCTGGGCCAGTCCGCAAAGCCAGGTCATCGACAGCCGCGCCGTGCTGGTGACCAATGCCGCCAAATATGGCGCGCAGTTCCTGCTCAAGCCGCCGCGCCCACCGCACTGGGGTGGCTTTCGCCTGGTGCCCGATACCTGGGAGTTCTGGCAAGGCCGCAAGAGCCGGCTGCATGACCGCCTGCGCTACCGCCAAACGGGGCCAGACGGCACCGGATGGATCCGCGAACGCCTAGCGCCTTGAACCCGATGGCCGCCGCTGCGTGGGAGATCCGTTGGCTGACACCGGCCGATGCCGCCGCTTTCCAGCGCCTGCGCCTGGCCGGCCTGCGCGCATCGCCGAGCGCCTTTGGCTCCAGCTACGAAGAAGAAAAAGACCGCTCTTTGGCTGTGATCGAGGCGCGCCTGGCGCCCAGCGCTGACCAGGGGGTGCTTGGCGCCTTTGCCCGCAGCCAGCTGGTGGGCATGCTGGGCATTCGCCGCCAGGATGGCCTCAAGACCCGCCACCGTATGGCCTTGTGGGGCGTGTATGTGGAGCCAGCCTGTCGCGGCCAGGGCATCGCGCAGGCCCTGTTGGCACAGGCTGTCGCCTTTGCCCGCCAGGTTCCCGGGGCGGTGCAGATCCACCTGAGCGTCAACGCCGCCAACGCCAGCGCGATACGCCTGTACGAGCAAGCCGGCTTCCGGGCCTATGGCACCGAGCCGGCGGCTCTGCTGGTCGACGGCGAGCTGCACGATGAGCTGCTGATGCAGCACCGGCTTCAGCCCCCATCTACGCCAGCAGCCTAAGCCCGCTTCAGCAGCTGCGCGAGACGCTGCAAGATCAGTCCGGGTGCGAGACGCCCAGGCGCGCATGCAGGCGCTTGCTGGTGGTCGTGTATTCCAGCAGCAGCTTCTCGCCGCGCAGGTATTCAACGGCCGCCATGGCTGCCATCGTCGCTTCGTAGAAACCCGTCAGTATCAGCTTGCGCTTGCCCGGGTAGCTGACGATATCGCCTGCGGCATAGATACCCACGGCACTGGTCTGAAAACTGTCGGTCGCCACCTGCAACTGTTTTTTCTCCAGCGCCAGACTCCAGTCCAGCAAGGGCCCGAGCTTGGGCGACAGGCCCTGGAACACCCACAGCTGGTCGCAGGCCAGGCGCTGGTCAGCACCGTCGGCATCAACGTAGCCAATGGCCTGCAGACGCTCGGTGGCCTCGATGGCCTGCGGCATGCCAATGACCACCTCGACCCTGCCGCTGGCCCGCAGCCGTGCCAGGCGCTGCAGCATGGCATCCGGGGCACTGAACTGGTCGCGCCGGTGCATCAGCACCAGTTGCGCCGATTGCAGTTGTGCATGGTCTGCCGCGGCCAGCAACGCCTCCACCGCCGCCTCATCGCCGCCGCTGATCACAATGCGTGGCGCAGCATGGCCGGCCAATATCGGCTCCAGCCAGGCATCATCCAACGTGGGGTGGTAGAACACCTGGCTGCCCAGCCAAGTCTCCAGCCCAGGCAAGCGCAGCTGTTTGGGCACAAAGGCGCCCACGCCGGCGGTCACGACCACGGTGCGGGCCAGCAACCAGCGGGTCTGGGGGCCATCGATAGCCTGCAGTTGCACGCGCCAACGGCCATCGCCATGGGGCAGCAGTTGCGCGACCTGCGTGTGGCCGTGAAAGACGGGCTCGAAGGGCTGGATCTGGCGCTGCAGCTGCGCAGCCAGCTCGCGGCCGGTGCACAGCGGAATGCCGGGGATATCGTAGATGGGCTTGTCGGCATAAAGCGCAATGCACTGCCCGCCCATCTGCGGCAGGCTGTCGCACAACTGGGCTTGCACGCCCTGCAAACCCAGCTGGAATGCTGCAAACATGCCGACCGGGCCGGCACCCACAATCAGCGCATCGACCGCCTGCGCCTGGGATTCATCAAACTCGGGTGAGGCCTTGCGGTCAGAAGGCGTGGGCAAGGTATCAGTCATGGCGCCATCGTAGTGCAGCGCGCATTGCCCTCGCAGCATTGCGCTTATGCGCCATCACTGCGCGCTGTCGATGCCTCCGCCCAGCGCTTTGTACAGGCTGATGCGGTTGACCTGCTCGGCCTGCATCAACGTGATCTGGGTTTGCTGGGCCGCGTACAGGCTGCGCTGCGCATCGAGCACGGTCAGAAAATCGTCGGCGCCGGCCTTGAAACGCGCCTGCGACAGCTGCAGCACGCGGCTGGCCGCCTGCACCAGCGCTGCCTGCGCGTTCAGCCGCCGCTGCATCGTGGCGCGGTCGGCCAGCGCATCGCTCACCTCGCGGAAAGTCACCTGAATGGCCTTGTCGTACTGGGCCAGTGCGGCATCGCGGTTGGCTTGCGCGATGTCGAGGTTGGCCTGGTTGCGGCCGCCGTCGAAAATCGGCAAACGGATCTGTGGCACAAAGCTCCAGGCGCGGTTACCACCATCGAACAGGCCCGACAGCGCATCGCTGGCGGTGCCGGCATTGGCCGTCAGGCTGATCGTGGGGAAGAAGGCCGCGCGCGCTGCACCAATGCTGGCGTACTGCGCCTGCAGGCTGTGCTCGGCGGCCGCCACATCGGGCCGGGCCAGCAGCACCTGCGACGACAGGCCGGTCGGCACCACGGTCATGGCAGTGGCCACGCCTGGCGTTTTGACCTGGGGCGTTGCACCATCGAGCAACTGGCCCGAGCCCGCGCTCTTGATCTCATTCGTGCTGAGCGACGCAGTGGGCGCGGGCGGCAGCATATCGCCCGCCAACGGGCCACCCACCAGCAACTGCAGTGCATTGCGATCACGGGCCACTTGCGACTCGTAGGCCGCCACATCGTTGCGGGCGGTCTCCACCGCCGTCTGGTTCTGGGCCAGCACCAAACCATTGGTGGCGCCCAGCTGGTGCATGCGCTGCACCAGGCCGTAGCCCTGCTCGCGTGTGGCCAACGTGTCGCGCGCCAGTTGCAGGCGCTGCTGGTCGCTGGCCAGGGCCACCCAGGCATTGGCGATATCGGTGATCAGGCCCAGCTGCACGCTGCGGCGGTTTTCTTCCACCAGCAGGTACTGCTGCAATGCCGCCTCGCTGAGGTTGCGCACCCGGCCCCAGAAATCGAGCTCATAGCTGGCCAGGCCCAGCTGCACGCTGACCTGGTTGGTCACCGACGAGGCCGCGCTGGCCGAGCGCAGATCGTCCGCGGTTCGGGTGCGGTTTGCCTGGGCGTTGGCATTCAGGCTGGGCAGCTGGTCGGCACGCTGCACGCCGTACTGCGCGCGCGCCTTCTCGATATTGGCGATGGCCACGCGCAGGTCGCGGTTGTTCTGCAAGGCCAGCTCGATGAGCTGACGCAGCCCTGCGCTCTCCACCCACTGCTGCCACGGCAGCAACTGCAAGGTATCGGCTGCAGCCGGCTCCACAACAAAATCGGCAGGCAAGGTCTGGGCCACGCCATCGAGCGTGGCGGGTACCGCAGGCTCTGGACGCTGGTACTGCGGCGCCAGGTTGCAAGCGGACAGCAGGCCGGCTGCCAACAGGGACAGCGGCAAACGGTAGGCACGGGTCATGGAAAAAGTATCAAAACAGCTCATGGCGCGGTCTCCGGCGCGGCGCTGGCTTGCGCAGGCGCCTCGTCGTGGCGGCTGCGCGAGCGGAACCAGCTGCGGATCAGCAGGAAAAAGACCGGCACCATGAAAATACCGAGCACGGTCGAGGCCACCATACCGCCCAGCACGGCCGTGCCGATGGCGTTACGCCCGCCGGCACCGGCGCCGGTGCCAATGGCCAGCGGAATCACGCCAAAGCCAAAGGCCAGCGAGGTCATCAGGATCGGGCGCAAGCGCAGGCGCACCGCCTCCACCGTGGCATCAAACAGGCGCTTGCCCTGCTCTTGCAGCTGCACCGCAAATTCGACAATCAAGATGGCATTCTTGGCCGCCAAACCCACGGTGGTGAGCAAGCCCACCTGGAAGTACACGTCATTGGTCAGGCCCCGGGTATAGGTGGCGGCCAGCGCACCAATCACCCCCAGCGGCACGGCCAGCATCACCGACAGCGGCACGGTCCAGCTCTCGTACAGCGCGGCCAGGCACAGGAACACGAACAGGATCGAGATCGCATACAGCATGGGCGCCTGGGCGCCGGACTGGCGCTCTTGCAGCGACGCGCCGGTCCATTCATAGCCAAGGCCGGCTGGCAGCTTGGCCAGGATGGCTTCGACCTCCTGCATTGCTGCGCCGGAGCTGATGCCGGGTGCTGCGCGGCCTTCGAACTCGTAGGCCGGGCTGCCGTTGTAGCGCAGCAGCTGGGGCGAGCCGTAGGCCCAGTGCGTGTCGGAGAACGCACCAAAGGGCACCATTTCGCCGTTCTTGTTGCGCACCGTCCATTTGGCGATGTCCTGCGGCAGCATGCGGTGCGGCGCATCGCCCATGATGTAGACGCGCTTGACGCGGCCATTGTTCAGGAAGTCATTGACATAGGTGCCACCCATCGCGCTGGACAGCACGCTGTTGATGTCGGCATACGACAAACCCAGCGCGGCGGCCTTGCGGTCGTCCACATCCACACGCAATTCGGCCGCATCGTCCAGATTGGTCGTGCGTACTGCCGTCAGGTTCGGGTTGGCGCGCATGGCCGCCAGTACCTGGTTGCTGGCTGCCAACAGCCCGTCGTGGCCGATGCTGTTCATGTCCTTGACCATGAAGTTGAAGCCCGAGCTGGCACCCAGACCGCGCACGGCTGGCGGCAGGATCACCAGCACCCGCGCATCCCGGATGCGCGACAGGTCTCTCGTCGCCTTGTTGGCAATGGCCGCGGAAGACTGCGACGCGAGCTGGCGTTCATCCCAGGGCTTGAGGCGGATGAAGCCGCGCGCCGAACTTTGGTCACCGTTGAGGCCCGAGACCTGGTTGAAGCTGATGATGTCGGGCTGCTTGAGCAGGTATTCGCGCACCTCGTCCAGCACGTCCTGCAGGCGCGCATCGGCTGCGCCGGACGGCAGGTTGACGTTCACATACAGAAAGCCCTGGTCTTCATCGGGCAGGAACGAGGTCGGCAGCTTGTGCATCAGCAGCCACACGCCCAGCAGCACGGCGATGAAGATCAGCATCATGCGCTTGGCGCGGCGCAGGCTGCGGGCGACGATGCCCTGGTAGCGGGTGGCCGTGCGGTCGAAATTGCGGTTGAACCAGCGGAAGAACCGGTCGCTGATGCCAAACAGGCCCTTGCGGATGGTGCGCTCATGGCCGCCGGCATGCTCGGGCGCCTTCAGCAGGGTGGCACACAGCGCCGGGGTCAACGTCAATGCGACGAACACCGACAGTGCCATTGCCGCGACGATGGTGATCGAGAACTGGCGGTAGATCACCCCGGTGGATCCGCCAAAGAAGGCCATTGGCACAAACACCGCCGACAAGGTCACGCCGATACCGACCAGCGCCGGTGTGATCTCCCGCATCGAGACCTTGGTTGCCTCCTTGGCGGACATGCCCGTCTCGTGCATCACCCGCTCGACGTTCTCCACCACGACGATCGCATCGTCCACCAGCAGGCCGATCGCCAGCACCATCGCGAACATCGTCAAGGTATTGATGGAGTACCCGGCGATCGACAACACGCCAAAGGTGCCCAGCAGCACCACCGGCACGGCAATGGCCGGGATCAACGTGGCGCGCAGGTTCTGCAAAAACACGAACATGACGATCACCACCAGCACCATGGCCTCACCCAGCGCTGCGACCACCTCGTGGATGGAGGCGCGCACAAAGGGCGTGGAGTCCGAGCTGACGAAGTAATCGATCTGGTTGGGGAAGTACGGCTTCATCTCGGCCAGCTTGGCCGCAACGGCATCGGACACGGCCATCGCATTGGCGCCATCGGCCAGGATGATGCCCATGCCGGCGCCGCGCATGCCGTTGAGCTTGGCCTGCACGTTCAGATTTTCGGCGCCCAGCTCCACGCGGGCGACATCCTTCATGGTGACCACCGAGCCATCGGTGGCGGCCTTGAGCACGATGTCCTCGAACTGGTCCACCGTCTTGAGCTTGGTGCGCGCCGTGATCGTCGCATTGAGCTGCTGGTTGTTCACCGCTGGCAGCGCGCCCAGCTGCCCGGCCGAGACCTGGGCGTTTTGCGCATTGAGCGCATTGGCCAAGTCCGACGGCATCAGTCCGAATTTCTCCATCTTGGCCGGGTCCATCCAGATGCGCATCGCATATGAGGTACCAAAGACGTTGATGTCGCCCACGCCTTCGAGGCGCCCGATCACATCGACCAGACTGGCATTGATGTAGTCACCAATGTCGACCTCGGTCATCGTGGGGTCTTGGGAGTAGAAGCTGTAGGTGACCAGAAAATCCTGGCCGCCCTTGTTGATGAACACGCCCCGGCTCTTGACCGATTCGGGCAGGCGGTTGAGCGCCCCCTGTATCTTGTTTTGCACCTGCACCTGGGCGACATCGACATTGGTGCTGGGCGCAAAGGTCAAGGTGATGCGGGCCTGGCCAGAGGCATTGCTGGTCGCGCTCATGTAGAGCATGTTGTCGATGCCCTTGAGCTGCTGCTCGATGATCTGCGTGACGGAGTTCTCGACCGTCTCGGCCGACGCACCGGTGTACTGGGTACCGATGGTGACGCGCGGCGGCGCAATCTCGGGGTACTGCTCCAGCGGCAGCTTGGAGATGGACAGTGCCCCGCCCAGCATGATGATGATGGCGATCACCCACGCAAAAATGGGGCGCTGAATAAAAAACTGAGCCATGGATGCAGCCTCGGGTTCTGGGGGTGTTACTGGGCTGCTGCCGGCGCTGCGGCCTGGCCGGGCACGCGCCCAGGGCTGCGGACGCGCTCGGCCTGCGCCTTCAGATCCACCTCGGTGACGCGCACCTTGTCACCCTCCTTGACACGCTGGAAGCCATCGACCACCACGCGCTCCCCCGACTTGAGGCCACTGCCCACCAGCCACTGGCTGCCCACAGCACGGTCAAGCTGCAGCGCGCGCTTTTGCACCTTGTCGTCGGCCGTGACCACCAGCACGGTCGGCTTGCCGGTGAGGTCGCGCACCACCGACTGCTGGGGCACCAGCAGTGCATCTGGCGCCACTGCGGTAGGCAACAGCGCCTGCACATACATATTGGGCATCAATACGCCATCGGGGTTGGGGACCTGAGCACGCAAGGTGACGGTGCCTGTCGTGGGGCTGACGATCACCCCGGAGAACTTGAGCTTGGCCTCGTGGCTGTACTCGGTGCCGTCATCGAGCCGGATGCGCACCGGAATCTGGTCGCCTTCGAGGCGCTGAAAGCGGCCCGCCTTCAGGTCGCGCTGCAGCTGCAGCATCTCGGTGCTCGATTGGGTGAAGTCCACATACATGGGATCGAGTTGCACCACGGTGGTGAGCGCCGTCGCCTGGTTGGCGGTGACCAGCGCACCGGGCGTGACCGCCGAGGTGCTGACCCTGCCGCTGATCGGCGAACTGATACGGGTGTACTGCAGATTGATCCGGGCATTGTCCAGCGCTGCCTGGGCGACGGCCACGTCGGAAGCGGTCTGCGCCACCAGCGCTTGGCTGTCATCGAAGACCTGGCGGCTGATGGCATCGATCTTGACCAGCTCGCTGTTGCGCGCTGCATTGCTGCGCGCCGTCTGCGCGGTGGCCTTGGCCTTGGCCAGCGCCGCCTCGGCACTGTTGACGGAGGCCCGCGCAGGCCGGTCATCGAGCTGGTACAGCGCCTGGCCGGCCTTGACGGCGGCGCCTTCGGTGAACAGGCGCTTTTCCACAATGCCGTTGGCCTGGGGGCGAATCTCGGCAATCATGAAGGCACTGGTGCGCCCGGGCAGCTCCGCCGTCAGCTGCTGCGATGCTGCCTGGACCGTGATGATGCCGACCTCCGGTGCCTGCGGCGCGGCGGCTGCGGGTGCGGGCTTGTCCGAACACGCAGCCAGCAGACCGATGGCGCCGACCACAGCAGCTGTGCGGACCAGACGACCCAACGCGCGGGGGGAGGAGTGCTTTCCGACGGTTGCCAAGGATTGAAACGTTGCCAGGGACTGGCGCGAAAAATTGGAAACATCCGGCATCATCGGTTTTGGCTTCAAGGTAGAGCAAACTACTATTTTTACAGCTAAATATGTAGGCAGTGTAAAGCGCCGCGCGGGATTGCCAGGTTTCAGACCCTGGCTGCGCAAGCTGTACATTTTGCTACATTCGTATCCATTTCGGTGGCCCATCGGGCCCGGGTATGGGAAAGCGATAATGCCTAAAGGTTCCTAGCTTTACCCACGGCGGCTTATGTTTCAGCCGCTAACGTCCTACGCACATGTCTTCCACCACCTCTTCCATCGGATTGATTCTGTTGTCCCACGGCTCCAAGGACCCGGTCTGGCGCCGCAATGCGGAACACCTGCTCGCCCAAGTGCAGCAAGCGCAACCCGCCGCTGCGGTGGCTTGCGCCTATCTTGACTGGTGCGACCCACCGCTCGGCCACGCCGTTGCCCAGCTGCTGCAGTCGCATCCCCAATTGACGCAAATCACCATCTGGCCCTTGCTGTTTGGCGTCGGCAAACATGCCAGCGAAGACATTCCCGCGCTGGTCGAGGAACTCGCCCCGCTCCATCCCCAGGTGCAGCTGCGCATTGCCCCGGCGATGGGCGAGGATGCGCGCGTCATCGGGCTGCTGGCGGCCATGGCGGGCGGCTACCTGGAAGGCGCGTAGCCGCGCTAAATCTCCGGCGGCCCCTATGCCGCCGGTACCCGGTTGCGGCAGGCTCCAGCGGGTGCATGTCTGAAAAATCCGCCCCAGAGGCTGGATTTCTGCAGAGAGGCTGATTTTTATATTCCAATCAAGCATAATGATGCAAATTCATATTCCGCATCATTGTATGAACCTGCATCAGTTCCGCTTTGTGCAAGAGGCCGCACGCCGCAACCTCAATCTGACCGAGGCGGCGAAGGCACTGCACACCTCGCAACCCGGCGTCTCCAAGGCCATCATCGAGCTTGAGGAGGAGCTGGGCATCGACATCTTCGCGCGCCATGGCAAGCGGCTCAAGCGCATCACCGAGCCTGGGCAGCAGGTGCTGCGCAGCATCGAGATCATCATGCGCGAGGTCGGCAACCTCAAACGCATCGGCGACCAGTACAGCGCGCAGGACAGCGGCACCCTCTCCATCGCCACCACCCACACCCAGGCGCGTTATGTGCTGCCCACGCCGGTGGCACGGCTGCGCGAGCACTATCCCAAGGTGACAGTCAGCCTGCACCAGGCCACACCGGCCGAAGTGGCACGCATGGTGATCGACGAGCAGGCCGATCTGGGCATGGCCACCGAGTCGCTGGCCGACTACCCCGAACTGGTGACCCTGCCCTGCTATGAATGGCAGCACGTGCTGGTCATGCCGCACCAACACCCTCTGGCTCAGAAGGAGCGCATCAATCTGGAGGACATTGCCGCAGAGCCGTTGATCACCTACCACCCATCGTTTACCGGCCGGGGCAAGATCGACGCGGCGATGGCTGCCCGCCAGCTCACCCCCAAGATTGTCCTGGAAGCGATTGACTCGGACGTGATCAAGACCTATGTGCGGCTGGGCCTGGGCATCGGCATCGTGGCCGAGATGGCCATGCGCGATGATCCGCTTAAGGACCTGGCCGTGCGGCCCGTCGGTCATCTGTTTGGCGAAAGCGTGGCGCGCGTGGCCTTCAAGCGCGGCGCATACATGCGCAATTTTGTCTACAAATTTGCCGAGCTGCTCAGCGACCGGCTCAGCCGTGATCTGATCGCCCGTGCCATGGTCGGCCATGTGGCTGACTATGAGCTCTGACCCGCACCCGTCTCCCAACCCAAACCGCTTACTGATCGATAGGTCGCAGTCCGGCTCGCCGGCTGCGGTTGTTTTCCAACCTTGATCACCATGTCCGCCTCCGCCCCCACCCCGTCGTTCCCCAGCCGTCTGCCCCATGTGGGCACCACCATCTTCACCGTCATGTCGGCGCTCGCGGCCGAGCACAAGGCCGTCAACCTGGGCCAGGGCTTTCCGGACTTTGGCTGCGACCCGGCGTTGATCGACAGTGTCAGCCGCGCCATGCAGGCCGGCCACAACCAGTACCCGCCGATGACCGGTGTACCGGCCTTGCGCGAGGTGGTGGCCCAGAAGATCGAAGCGCTCTACGGCAAGCGCTACGACGCCAACAGCGAGATCACCGTCACCGCTGGTGCCACGCAGGCGATCCTCACCGTCATCCTCAGCTGCGTGAGCCCCGGTGACGAGGTCATCGTGCTGGACCCCTGCTACGACAGCTATGTGCCCAATATCGAGCTGGCGGGCGGCGTGCCGGTGCGCGTGCCGCTGACGCCCAAGACCTTCCGCCCAGACTTTGGCAAGATTGCCGCAGCGATCACCTCCAAGACGCGGCTGCTGCTGATCAACACGCCGCACAACCCCAGCGGCACCACCTGGACCGCGCAGGAGATGCAGCAGCTGCAGGACCTGCTGGCGCCCACCAACATCCTGCTGCTGGCCGATGAGGTCTATGAGCACATGGTGTTCGACGGCGAACGCCATGAGAGCGCATCGCGCTACCCCGGCCTGGCCGCGCGCGCCTATGTGGTGAGCAGCTTTGGCAAGACCTTCCATGTCACCGGCTGGAAGGTCGCCACCGTTGCTGCACCGGCGCCGCTGACGGCGGAATTCCGCAAGGTGCACCAGTTCAATGTCTTCACCGTCAACACCCCGATGCAGGTCGGCCTGGCCGAGTACCTGAAGGACCCGGCGCCCTACCTGAACCTGCCCGCTTTCTACCAGAAGAAGCGCGATCTGTTCCGCGCCGGCCTCGAAGGCTCGCGCCTGAAGCTGCTGCCCAGCTCCGGCACCTATTTCCAGTGCGTGGACATCTCCGCCGTGACCGATGCCAGCGAAGCAGAGTTCTGCCAGCAGCTGGTCAAGGACCTGGGCGTAGCAGCCATTCCGCTGTCTGCGTTTTATGGCAACGGCTTTGACCAGCAGGTGGTGCGCTTTTGCTATGCCAAAAAGGATGAGACCTTGCTCGCGGCGCTGGAACGTCTGCGCAAGCTGTAAAGCGCCCTCTTCCCTGGCAAAAAGCCCGGCGGGAACCCATCTCGCCGGGCTTTTTGTTGGCTGTCTGCTGTCTGCTGTCTGCCGTCAGTGGCCCAGTGCTACAGCAGCACGATATCGTACTGGTCCGAGCCGTCCCGCCCCTCCGCCTGCAGCGAGATCGGCTTGCCAATGAAATCGGACAGCCCGGCCAAATGCTGGCTTTCCTCGTCCAGCAGCATCTCGATTACCGGCGGGGCGGCGAGCACGCGGAACTCCTTGGGGTTGAACTGGCGCGCCTCGCGCAGGATCTCGCGCAGGATGTCATAGCAGACGGTCCGCACGGTCTTGACCTCGCCCACGCCATGGCAGACGGGACAGGAGGTGCAGAGCATATGGGCCAGCGATTCGCGGGTGCGCTTGCGCGTCATCTCCACCAGGCCCAGTTGGGAGAACTCGCCGCACATGGTCTTGACGCGGTCGCGCTGCAGCTGCTTGCGCAGCTCATGCAGCACCTGCGCCTGGTGGTCCTCATGCACCATGTCGATAAAGTCCACGATGATGATGCCGCCCAGGTTGCGCAGCCGCAGCTGGCGGGCAATCGCATGGGCCGCTTCCAGGTTGGTCTTGAAGATGGTGTCGTCAAAATTGCGCGCACCGACATAGCCGCCGGTGTTCACATCGACGGTCGTCAAGGCCTCGGTCTGGTCGACGATCAGGTAGCCGCCCGACTTGAGATCGACACGCCGGCCCAGCGCACGCGCAATTTCCTCATCGACCGAGTACAGATCGAAAATCGGGCGCTCGCCCTTGTACAGCTGAAGCTTGGGCAGCGCGGCAGGCATGAACTCCTGGCCAAACTGCTGCAGCAGCACGAACTGCTCGCGCGAATCGATGCGGATCGACTGGGTGTTCTCCGTCACCATATCGCGCAGCACGCGCTGCATCAGGCTCAGGTCCTGGTGCAGCAAGGTTTTGGCAGCCTGCTTGGCGGCGCTTTCCTTGATGCGCTTCCAGACCTTGCGCAGGTAGCTGATGTCCTCGGCCAGCTCCTCGTCGCTGGAGTCCTCGCCATTGGTGCGCAGGATAAAGCCACCGCCGCCACCCGTTTGCGCGGTGCCCACCAGCGCCTGCAGGCGTGCGCGCAAGGCATCGCGCTCGTTCTGGGGAATCTTTTGCGACACGCCGATATGGTCGTCCTGCGGCAGGTACACCAGCAGGCGCCCGGCAATGCTGATCTGCGTGGACAGCCGCGCGCCCTTGGTGCCGATGGGGTCCTTGATGACCTGCACCATGATCGACTGGCCCTCGAAAATCTGCTTTTCAATCGGCACCTGGGGTTCGCCCTTGCGCGCGAACATCGGCGCCAGACCGCCTTCCTGGCGCTGCCAGACATCGGCCACATGCAGGAACGCGGCGCGTTCCAGGCCAATGTCGATGAACGCAGACTGCATACCGGGCAGCACACGCGATATCTTGCCGAGGTAGACATTGCCGACCAGGCCGCGCTCCAGGGTGCGCTCATGGTGCAGCTCCTGCACGGCGCCGCCCTCGATGACCGCCACCCGCGTCTCCTGCGGGGCCCAGTTGATCAAAATATCATTTTGCATAGAAGTCATTCTCAGATGGCAAACCCTGCAGCCCGCAGCACATTGGCCGTCTCGAACACCGGCAGCCCCATGATGCCTGAATAGCTGCCGCTGATCCTGGCAATATACGCTGCCGCCCGCCCCTGCACCCCATAGGCGCCCGCCTTGCCCATGGGCTCGCCACTGGCGACATAGGCATCGATCTGCGCGCTGTCCATTGCCGCAAACTCCACGCTGGAGACCGACAGGCTGGTCAGGCGCTTGCGCCCGCTTTGCAGCGCCACCGCCGTCAAGACGCGGTGCGTCTTGCCGCTGAGCGCCTGCAGCATCTCGCGGGCCTGTTCTTGCGACTCGGGCTTGCCCAGAATATGCCGGCCCAGCGACACCGTGGTGTCAGAGCAGAGAATCGGCGCCTGCTCCAGCCCGCGCCGCTGCAGGCGGGCGATGGCAGCATCCAGCTTCAGGCCGGTCACGCGCTGAACATAGTCGGTGGCCGATTCGCGCGGCAGCACCTGCTCCAGCGCTTCAGGGTCCTGGGGTTCGGGGTCGTCGTCCTGGGCAACCAGCAAGCGGTGGGCGATACCGATCTGTTCAAGCAGTTGACTGCGGCGTGGAGACTGCGATGCCAGGTAGACAAAGGGGTGCATGGTGGGAAGCGAGGCCTAGATTTGAAAAAAGCGCCTGCGCCCATCAATCCAGCGCAAGCAGCTATTATTTTTGCAGCATAACGCATCCGGCAGCCCACTGGCAAGCGGGGATATTGAGCTGCCCTCACCCCACCTTGCGGCTGGTGCCACCGGCTTACTCGCGGTGGTAGGGGTGGCCGGCATTGACCGACCAGGCACGGTAGAGCTGCTCGATCAGCAGCACCCGCACCATCGCATGGGGCAAGGTCATGTCCGAGAGGCGAATGCGCTCATGCGCCGCGGCTTTGAACTCGGGGTCCAGACCATCGGGACCACCAATGATCAGCGCGACATCGTCGCCTTCGAGCTGCCAGCCCTTGACCCGCTGGGCCAGCGCCTTCGTGGTCAGGTTCGTGCCGCGCTCATCGAGCACCACGATGCGCGTGCCACGTGGGATGGCCGCCTCGATGCGCTTGCGCTCGGCGGCATACAGCGTCTCGACAGTCTTGGAGCCACGCGGCTCCGTCTTGACGGCCTTGAGCTCCACCTTCAGCTCGGGTGGGAAACGCTTGGCATAGTCGTCATAGGCGGTCTGCGCCCAATCGGGTACATGCTGGCCCACCGCAACGATGAAAATCTTCATGCGAACTCTCCAATGAAAAAGAGCTGTCCTGCGGGGCAGTACAGCTCTTTGCAACCCGCAGGTTGAGGGGGTTTACTTGACCTTGCTGGTTACGCGCTTGGCTGCGGGATTCTTGGCTGCAGGCTTGGCGGCGGCCGACTTGGCTGCGGGCTTGCTGGCCTTGGGTTTGTTGACCACGACGGTCTTGACGGTGGCAGCAGCACTGGTCTTCTTGGCTGCAGGCTTTTTGGCCACGGTGCCCGAGATCTTCTTGACCGCCGGCTTCTTGGCGGCAACCTTCTTTACCGGTGCAGCGGCCGCGCTGTCAGCGGAGGCAGTCTTGCGTGCAGCGGGCTTTTTCTTGCTGGCTTCGGTGTCCGCAGCGGCTTCGGCCTGGGCCTTGGCAGGCTTGGCGGCCTTGGGCTTGGCAGCGCCCAGCTTCACGCGCACCGGCGTATCGCCCCACATCTCTTCGAGGCGGTAGTACTGGCGAATCATCGGCTGCATGATGTGGGCGACGACAGGGCCGCAGTCCACGATGATCCACTCGCCGTTGTCTTCGCCTTCGGTGCGTGGCTTGGGAAAGCCCGCTTCCTTGACGGCGTCCTTGACGCTGGCCGCCAAGGCCTTGGTCTGGCGGTTCGAGGTACCTGCGGCCACGATCACGCGCTCGAACAGCGGCGACAGGTGCTCGGTATTGAAAACCTGGATATCTTGTGCTTTCACATCTTCCAGCCCATCAACGATGGCACGCTGCAGCAATTGCACAGATTTCTTGGCAGTGGATTCGGATTTTTTGGCGGTGGTCATCAGTAGGTGATGGATGAAAGTGTTTCTACTATAGCGCGTGTTGCAGTTATTGTTGATCGCGTCAACACGCAGTGACAAAAGGGCAAAGCCTTCAAGAGAAGCTGCCGCGCAGCCTGCAATGGGGCATGCGCATGGTCAGCGGAAAGCGAATTATACGCAAGCTGCGCCAAATGGCGCTCTGGTATGGCCTTGCGGCATGGGCGCCGGGCGAGCAAAAGGCGTTCGGGCCTACCCCTCTGGCACGGAACCGGCAGCCCTGGCCGGCTTGTTCACAGCCAATCACGCGGCTGCAAAAACTCCGCCAGCAAACGCGCTTCGGGCGAGCCCTCAGGGTCCTGGCGCTGGTAGCTCCAGCTGGCCATGGGCGGCATCGACAGCAAGATCGATTCGGTGCGCCCGCCCGACTGCAGGCCAAAGTGGGTACCCCGGTCCCAGACCAGGTTGAACTCCACATAGCGACCGCGCCGGTAGAGCTGAAAGTCCCGCTCGCGCTCGCCATGGACCTGGTCCTTGCGGCGTTGCACGATCGGCAGATAGGCCTTCAAAAAGGTATCGCCCACCGACTGCAGCATCGCAAAGCCGCCTTCAAAGCCCAGCTCGGAGAAATCATCAAAAAAGATGCCGCCGATGCCACGCGCTTCGTTGCGGTGCTTGAGGAAGAAATAGCGGTCACACCACTGCTTGAAGCGCGGGTACAGATCGTCACCGAAAGGCGCCACCGCATCGTGGCAGACCTGGTGAAAATGCTGCGCGTCTTCGGCAAAGGGGTAGAACGGCGTCAGGTCCATGCCGCCGCCAAACCAGCAGGTGGCGGGCTGGCCGGGGTGGCCTGCGGCAATCATGCGCACGTTCATGTGCACGGTTGGCACATAGGGGTTGCGTGGATGGAAGACCAGCGACACGCCCATGGCCGTGAAAGGCGCACCCGTCAGCTCGGGCCGGTGCTGGGTGGCCGAGGGCGGCAGCTGCGGGCCCCGCACCTGCGAAAAGCCCACGCCTGCACGCTCGAACACCGTACCGCCTTCCAGGATCTTGGTCAGCCCCTGGCCTTGCAGCTTCTCACCGGGCGCCTTTTGCCAGGCATCGGCCAGAAAGCGGACGTTGCTGCCTGCCTCCTGCTCCAGCGCTTCAACCGCATCGGTGATGGAGGCCTGCAGCGACTGCAGATAGGCGGCCACCGCCAGGGCCTGGGCCCCGGCGTTCAGTTGGTCAATGGAAGAAGACAGCATGTGCCTGGCTCCCTGTGGGCTTGGAGGCCGTCACTTGACCGCGCGGTAGCCGATGTCGTGGCGGTATTGCGCGCCATCGAAATGCACCTGGGCGGCAGCGGCATACACGCGCTGCTGCGCCTGCTTGACGTTGTCGGCCAAAGCGGTCACGCACAGCACGCGGCCACCGCTGGTGACGGGCTTGCCATCCTGCACCGTAGTGCCGGCGTGGAAAACCATCACTTCTTCTTCGTCCTCGGGCAGGCCGGTGATTGCATCGCCCTTGCGCGGTGCGTCCGGGTAGCCATGGGCAGCCATCACCACGCCCAGCGCGGTGCGGCGGTCCCACTGCAGCTCGATCTGGTCGAGCTTGCCGTCGGTGGCAGCTTGCATCACATCGACCAGATCGCTCTTGAGGCGCATCATGATAGGCTGGGTTTCCGGGTCACCCATGCGGCAGTTGAACTCCAGGGTCTTGGGGTGACCGGCCTTGTCGATCATCAGACCTGCGTACAAAAAGCCGGTGTAGGGAATGCCGTCCTTTTCCATGCCACGGATAGTGGGCAGGATGATTTCGCGCATCGCGCGGGCATGCACATCGGCCGTCACCACCGGGGCGGGCGAGTAGGCACCCATGCCGCCGGTGTTGGGGCCCTGGTCGCCGTCCTTGAGGCGCTTGTGGTCCTGGCTGGTCGCCATCGCCGCCACGCTCTTGCCGTCGCACAGCACGATGAAGCTGGCCTCTTCGCCGTCGAGGAACTCCTCGATCACCACGCGGGCGCCGCCGTCGTTATGGGCGACGCCGTACTTGTTGTCCACCAGCATGAAGTCGACGGCATCGTGCGCTTCCTGGGCGGTGGTGGCCACCACCACACCCTTGCCGGCAGCCAGGCCGTCGGCCTTGACGACGATGGGCGCACCCAGCTTGTCGATATAGGCATGGGCTGCCACCGGATCGCTGAAGGTCTCGTACTGCGCCGTCGGAATGCCATGGCGTGCCATGAAATCCTTCGAGAAAGCCTTGGAGCTTTCCAGCTGCGCTGCGGCCTTGGTCGGGCCGAAGATCTTCATGCCGTGCGCGCGGAACTCGTCCACCACGCCGGCGGCCAAAGGCGCCTCGGGGCCGACGACGGACAGCTGCACACCGTTGTCCTGTGCCCATTCACGCAGCTGGACCACATCGGTGATCGGCAGGTTTTCCAGACGCTTGTCGCGTGCGGTGCCTGCGTTGCCCGGGGCTACATAGACCTTGGAGACCTTGGGCGATTGCGCCAACTTCCAGGCCATTGCGTGTTCACGGCCGCCGCCACCAATCACAAGTACCTTCATAGCGCCGCGTTATGGTAAACATCTTGAACATCATCCAGATCTTCCAGCGCGTCCAGCAACTTTTGCATCTTGGCCGCACCTTCCTCATCCAGATCTACGGTATTTTCGGGGCGCATCGTCACCTCGGCCACCTCGGGCTTGAAGCCCGCTGCCTCCAGCGCATTGCGCACTGCCTCAAATTCTGACGGGGGCGTCAGCACTTCGACGGCGCCCTCCTCGTCGGTGATCACATCGTCGGCGCCGGCTTCCAGCGCCACTTCCATGATCTTTTCCTCATCGGCACCCGGTGCAAACACGAGCTGCCCCAGGTTGCGGAACTGGAAGGACACCGAGCCTTCGGTGCCCATGTTGCCGCCATGCTTGCTGAAAGCATGGCGCACATCGGCTACCGTGCGCACGCGGTTGTCCGTCATCGTGTCGACAATGATGGCCGCACCACCGATGCCATAGCCTTCATAGCGGATTTCCTCGTAGGTCACGCCTTCGAGGTTGCCGGTGGCCTTGTCGATGTTGCGCTTGATGTTGTCGGCCGGCATGTTGGCGGCCTTGGCCTTGTCGATGGCCAGGCGCAAACGCGGGTTGGCGCTCAAATCTGCGCCGCCTTGCCGCGCAGCGACCATAATTTCACGAATGATACGGGTCCAAACCTTGCCGCGTTTTTCGTCCTGACGACCCTTGCGGTGTTGAATATTGGCCCATTTGCTGTGTCCTGCCACAGAATTTCCTTTGCTATTGTTTTATCTAGCTAGACTGCGATTTTACTTTTGACTTTGATGCTGGAGAGGAAACCTACGATGGCTGAACCCCTACTGGTTGCCAAAAATGGCACAACGGAGTGTTTTTTGCTTCCTGGCCTGGCCAATCGACACGGGCTGATCACCGGCGCGACCGGCACCGGCAAGACTGTAACCCTTCAGACATTGGCCGAGGGATTCTCGGGCATTGGCGTGCCGGTGTTCATGGCCGATATCAAGGGTGACTTGACCGGCATCAGCCAGGCGGGCCAGATTGGCGGCAAGCTGGCCGCCACCTTGCAAGACCGTGGTATTGGCCTGCCCACGCCCAAGGCCTGCCCCACCACGTTGTGGGATGTGTTTGGCGAGCAAGGCCACCCGGTGCGCGCCACCATATCGGACATGGGCCCGCTGCTGCTGGGCCGCATGCTGGACCTCAATGACACGCAGATGGGCGTGCTCAACCTGGTGTTCAAGATCGCCGATGACAACGGCATGCTGCTGCTCGACCTCAAGGACCTGCGTGCGATGCTGTCTTACGTGGGTGAGAACGCCAAGCAGTTCACCACCGACTACGGCAACATCAGCTCGGCCAGCGTGGGCGCCATCCAGCGCGGCCTGCTGCAGATCGAGCAGCAAGGCGGCAACAGCTTCTTTGGCGAGCCGATGCTCAACATCGACGACATGATGCAGACCGTGGGCACGCAGGGGGTGGTCAACATTCTGGCGGCCGACAAGCTGATGAATTCGCCGCGCCTGTACTCCACCTTCCTGCTGTGGATGCTGTCCGATCTGTACGAGAAGCTCCCGGAAATTGGCGACCCCGACAAACCCAAGCTGGTGTTCTTCTTTGACGAGGCCCACCTGCTGTTCAACGACGCGCCCAAGGTGCTGCAAGAGCGCATCGAGCTGGTCGTGCGCCTGGTGCGCTCCAAGGGCGTGGGGGTGTATTTCGTCACACAAAACCCGCTGGACATTCCCGACAGCGTGCTCGCCCAGCTGGGCAACCGCGTGCAGCATGCGCTGCGTGCCTTCACGCCGCGCGACCAGAAGGCCGTCAAGGCCACGGCGACCACGATGCGCGCCAACCCGGGCCTGAACATCGAGACCGCGATCACCGAGCTGGCCGTCGGTGAGGCGCTCGTGAGCTTTCTCGACGAAAAAGGCCGCCCCAGCGTGACCGAGCGCGTCTATGTACTGCCGCCGGGCAGCCAGATT
This sequence comes from Comamonas sp. SY3, assembly GCF_041730275.1. Classification (NCBI taxonomy): domain Bacteria; kingdom Pseudomonadati; phylum Pseudomonadota; class Betaproteobacteria; order Burkholderiales; family Comamonadaceae; genus Comamonas; species Comamonas sp. SY3. The sequence continues at coordinate 206,650 of NZ_JBGTYN010000002.1, forward strand.
GGCCCCATCAGCACCGAGCAGCGCCAGGCCTTGCTGAAGAACTCGCTGGTCGCGGGCGTCTATGACACGCCGGTGGACCGCGAGTCGGCCTACGAGATCCTGAAGGCTCGCGCTGGCCAGGCGACCGCAGCAGCAGGCGGCAAGGCGGGTGCAGGCAGTGCCGCTGGCGAGGATGGCGGCCTGATGGGCAGCATCAACGACATCCTGTTTGGCACCACCGGCCCGCGCGGCGGCAAGAAGGATGGCATTGTGCAGTCGATGGCCAAGTCCACCGCCCGCTCTTTTGGCACCAAGCTGGGCAACCAGATTCTGCGCGGCGTGCTGGGCAGCATCATGGGCGGCAAAAAGTAGCCTGAGGCGCACCGCAAAGAAAAAGCCGGCAATGCCGGCTTTTTTGCGTGTGCGCTGCGCTATCAACTGCGGTCGGTGCGCGCCATATGGTTTTCCAGCGCCCGCAGGCCCAGGGTCAGCATGAAGGTCATCAGCCAGTATGCCAGCGCAACGGCCAGGTAAGGCTCCCAGTAGCGGCCATAGGCACCGGCCACGGTGCGCGCGGCATAGGCCATCTCGGCCAGGCCAATGGCGGAGACCAGCGAGGTGTCCTTGAGCAGCGAGATCATGTTGTTGCCCAGCGGAGGCAGCATGCGGCGGAAAGCCTGCGGAATCACCACATAGCGCATCATCTGGCCATGCGTCATGCCCAGCGACATGCCCGCCTGCTTCTGGCCAATCGCGATCGACTGGATACCGGCGCGGAACACCTCGGAGATGTAGGCCGCCGAGTTGAGCGTCAACGCCACCACACCGGACATCAGCGCGCCATGGTCCTGCTTGAGCGTGCGGGCCAGGTCACCGCTGATGATCAGCCCGTTGACCGGGTGCACAAACAGCGGCATCACCGCAAAATGCATCAGCAGGATCTGCACGAACAGCGGCGTGCCCCGGAAGAAGCTGACATAGGCCGTCGAGGGCCAGCGCAGCAGGTATTTGCACACCCCCTTCCAGGGCTGATGGCGGGTATCAGCCAGGCGTGCGAGCGCGAGCATCAGGCCCAGCGCGCAACCCATGATCACGCAGGCCACCGTCATGCCGATGGTGACCATCGCGCCCTGCCAAAACATCTGCTTGTATTCCACCAGGATGTCGGGGCGGAACCAGCCGAACCACTCTACGGGGGTGTTGTTGTCCATCAATCAATTCTTTCAAAAAAAATGACGGCCAACGGGCCGTCATTGCAGCGGACGTCGCGGCGGCCTTACTGAGGCTTGTAGTCCTGGTTGAACCACTTCTTGTAGATCACGTTGTAGCTGCCATCGGCGCGGATGGCGGCCAGGCCGGCGTTGATCTTCTCCTGCAAGGCCTTGTCGCCCTTGCGCACGACGATGCCGAAATGCTCCTTGGGGAAGCTGGCATCATCCACAGTCTTCAGTGCGGGATACTGCGAGACGCGGTAGGCGATGACGCCGTTGTCGCCAATGGCGGCATCGACGCCGCCGGCTGCCAGCTCGGAGATGATCAGCGGCGTGCTCTCGAAGCGGCGGATATTGGGGCTGGTCTTGCCGACTTCACGGCTCAATACATCGTCGCCGGTCGAGCCGCTGACCACCGAGACCTTCTTGTCCTTGAGGTCCTTGAGCGAAGCCACCGCGCTGTCCTTGGGCACCGCGATCAGCTGGCGGGCGTCAAAGTACGGCTGCGAGAAGTCAAAACTCTGCTTGCGCTTGTCATTGATGGTCACGCCGGAGATGACAAAGTCCACATCGCCATTGTTGAGCGATGCGAAGATGCTGCTGAAAGGCGTGTTGACGATGCGCAGCTTCATGCCTTGCTGCTTGGCAATGGCATTGACGATGTCGATGTCAAAACCGACGATCTGCTTGTCCTTGTTCTCGAATGCAAAGGGTGCGTAGGTGGCGCTGGAGGCCACCACCAGATCACGGCCCTGCGCTTGCGCGGCACCGCCGGCCAACACCAAGACCGCTGCAGCGCCCACGGCCAGCGCAAATTTTTTGTTCCACATACCCCAACCTTTAGCAACATAAGCTCATACAAGCGGCCGATTATACGTAAACGCTTGCAGACAGCGGCGGCGAACGCACGGTGGCCAGCGCGGCTCTGTCGTTGCGCACAAGCGGGGCCGCCCGCATGCCAAGGGGATTGCGCAAGCCGATGCGCTGCGCTGCCCCAGAACGGACCGCCAGAGCGACACCGAATCGCCAAAAAGCCACTACCATGAATCCCTTCGACGCCTCTGCCACCTGACCGACCATGAACGCCTCTGTCCACGCGACCCCCCTCCCCACTTTTGACGATGTGCAAGCGGCTGCCCAGCGCCTGCAAGGCGTTGCCCACCGCACGCCGGTGATGCGCTCATCCACCCTCGACAAATTGACGGGCGCAGAGTTCTTCTTCAAATGCGAGAACTACCAGCGCATGGGTGCCTTCAAGTTCCGGGGCGGCTACAACGCGGTGGCCCGCTTCTCGCCCGAGCAGGCGCAGCGCGGCGCGCTGGCTTTCTCCTCGGGCAACCATGCGCAGGCCATCGCCCTGTCTGCCCGCATTCTGGGCATGCCCGCAGCCATCGTGATGCCCGAAGACGCCCCGGCCGCCAAACTGGATGCGACCCGCGGCTACGGTGCCGAGGTCATCACCTATGACCGCTTTACCGAGGACCGTGAAGCGATCAGCCAGCGCATTGCCCAGGAGCGCGGCATGACGCTGGTGCCCCCCTACAACCATGCCGATGTGATCGCCGGCCAAGGCACCAGCGCGATGGAGCTGTTCCAGGACGTGCCCCAGCTCGACTACCTGTTTGTCTGCCTGGGGGGTGGCGGCCTGCTGTCGGGCTGCCTGCTGTCGGCCAAGGCCATGGCGCCCCAGTGCAAGGTCTACGGCGTCGAGCCAGAGTCCGGCAACGATGCCCAGCAATCGCTGCGCAAGGGCGAGATCGTCAAGATCGCCACACCCCGCACCATTGCCGATGGCGCACAGACCCAGGCACTGGGCGATCTGACCTATGCCATCATCCGCCGCGATGTGACCGACATCGTCACCGCCAGCGACCCGCAGCTGGTGGACAGCATGCGTTTTTATGCCGAGCGCATGAAGATGGTGGTCGAGCCCACCGGCGCGCTGAGCCTGGCAGGCGCACGCTTTGGCGGTGTCGATCTGCAGGGCGCCCGCGTGGGCGTGCTGATCAGCGGCGGCAATGTGGACCTGGGCCGCTACGCGCAATTGCTGGGGGCTGCATGAGGGGCCATGCACCACGCAAAAGCCTCACCATTCGGTAAATATATTCGCAGGCCGCGCACGCCTTCGGGCCTGCGCTGCTACCATTGCGGCCAAAAATGACATTGGCAACTACCATGAGCACCGTTCACCTCATCGACCACCCGCTGGTCCAGCACAAACTCACGCTGATGCGCCGCAAGGAAGCATCCACCAACAGCTTCCGCCGCATGCTCGGCGAGCTGTCCACCCTGATGGCCTACGAGATCACGCGCGACTTCCCGCTGCAGGACCTCGAGATCGAGACGCCGATGGAAAAGATGGTCGGCAAGGTCATCGACGGCAAGAAACTGGCCCTCGTCTCCATCCTGCGCGCCGGCAATGGCTTTCTCGACGGCATGCTCAACGTGGTGCCCGGCGCCCGGATTGGCCACATCGGCCTGTACCGTGACCCTGAAACCCTGCAGCCGGTCGAGTACTACTTCAAGATGCCCGACAACATGGGCGAGCGCGATGTGATCGTCGTGGACCCGATGCTGGCCACCGGCAACTCGGCCGCCGCCGCCGTGCAGCAACTCAAGGACAAGTGCCAGCCCAAGTCGATCAAGTTCATGTGCCTGCTGGCCGCGCCTGAAGGCATCAAGACCATGCAGGCCGCCCACCCCGATGTGGACATCTACACGGCTGCCGTGGACCGCCAGCTCAACGACCACGGCTACATCCTGCCGGGCCTGGGCGACGCGGGCGACCGCATCTTCGGCACCAAGTAAGCCCAGCCCCCTTGGCATGCCCACCACGCGCTGGGCATGCCAGACGCCGCAGCCTGCCCGCCAGTGTCTGCGCGTAAGACAAAATCTCACATACAGCGCACGGCGACTTTGGTTAAATGGCGTCCAGAGCATCTCCGTCTGGAGGCCCCACCATGAGCTACCACTTGCTGGTTTTTGCGCCCGCCGCTGCACCCCGGGAACCCGCGGCCTTTGGGCTCTGGTTCCAGGCGCAGACCGAATGGCCAGAGCACCATGACTACGAGGACCCAGCGGTTGCCACGTTGTCGCTCAAGGCCTGGTGCCTGGACATGATGCAGCGCTTTCCGCCGCGCAGTGGCCCCTACCGCGAAGAACTCCCCCCCGACGACAAGAGTCTGCTGGCCGACTACAGCATTGGCCGCAATATTGTTTTTGTCGCGGTGCAGCCAGCGCAGGCCGGTGCCGCGCTGGAGGCGGCCCGGGAGTTGGCCGCTCGGCACTGCGTCGGCTTGTACGAGGCCAGTGCATCACCGGCGGCTGTGCGCCTGCCCGACGGCAACAATGGCCTGCAGGCGGCGTTTGACTCCAGGCCGGTGATGGGCTGAGGCACCGCTGGCCTCACTCGCCGTCGCGGGCCTTGAGCACCATGCTGTTGCCGGAGATGCTGACATCAAAATAGCGCAGAAAATTCTGGCCCAGCAGCGCATCGCGTGCGCTCTCTCCGGTGTAGCCCGTGCCCACCCGCAAGCCATTGACGGCCAGCGGCCCCACCTCAATCCGTTCTGCCCGGCTCATCATGCCCTGGCGCACACCATTGGCCGTCTGAAAGCTGATCGGCACGCCCTCGCCCAGATTGGCACGCTCGGCGACGGCATCGGTGATGCTGATCAGGCTGGCGCCCGTATCCACCATGAACTGCACCGGCACCCCGTTGACCGAGCCCGCCACACGGAAATGGCCATCGCGGTCGCGGGGAATCTCCAGCACGCCATGGGCCATCACCGTGCCCTCGCTGGGCTTGCGATAGACCTCGGTGACGAGGTAGATGGCGAACATCACCCCGATCCAGATGGCCAGCAGCATCCAGGTGGTGCGGCGGTTGGCTTCAGGCGGGGTGCGCTGCGGCCCCGGGGATCCTGTGGGCCCGGGTGCACCGGTCCAGGATGGTGGCAGAGCGGCGCCTGCGGACTGTGTAGCGGCAGAAGAATCGGGGCGTCGGGTGCGTAATCGGCTCATGGATCAGGGTTTTTCGCCTACGCAAGCAAACTGTGCGGCGGCCGGAGACAAAGCATAAATCATACTGGCATGGGCCAGGCCACGCTGCTGCACTGTGTGCTGGCGCTTGCAGCGCTTTATTCGTCGCAGGCCACTGCCGCCAGGCGGAAAGGCCCAGCGCCTCGGGCGGGTGCCGTCTGGGTTAGGATGACCGCCAGTTACCACCTTGCCCAGTTTTTCATGACCATCGACCGCCGCCACCTGCTGCACTCCCTCGCGGGCTTTGCCGCAGCCACTGTCCTGCCAGCGGGCTGGACCAGCGCCCATGCTGCCCCGACCCATTGGCCCAGCAAGCCCCTGCGTTTTATCGTTGGCTACCCGGCCGGCTCCTCGCCCGACATGCAGGCGCGCATGATCGCGCAGCCGCTGGCACAGATCCTGGGCCAGCCGGTGGTGGTCGACAACCGGCCCGGTGCCAGCGGCAATATCGGTGCAGACCAGGTGGCCCGCGCGACCGACGACCACAGCTTTGGCATAGTCGGCAACGGCCCGCTGACCTCGTCGCAGGCGCTGTATGCCAAGCTGCCCTACGACCCGGTGAAGGATTTTGCGCCGCTGGCCCTGGTGGGCGTCTCGCCCCTGGCCTGGGTGGTGCCCGCCAGCGCCGGCGCACAAACCGACAAGGCGCTCGCCAGCCTGCGCCAAAAGGGCAATGCGGCCAGCTACGGCTCCACGGGCCTGGGCTCCGGCGGCCATCTGGGCATGGAGCTGCTGAAGGACGCGCTGCACTTCGATGCCGTGCATATCCCGTTTACCGGCGCTCCCGGTGTCGTCTCCGCACTGATGGGGGGCCAGCTCGATTGCGCGCTGCTGCCCATCTCGTCGGTGCTGCCGCTGGTGCAAAGCGGCAAGCTGGCGGCGCTGGCCGTCACCTCGGCCCAGCGCACGCAACTGATGCCGCAGACGCCCTCGATGCGCGAGATCGGTGCCCAGGATGTGAATATCGAAGTCTGGAACGCGCTGATGGCCCCGGCCAGCATGCCTGCCGCCATCCGCACCCCGTTGAGCGATGCCCTGCTGAAGGTGCTCAATACCGCCGATATCCGCGATCAGCTGCTGCGCCAGGCCTGGACCCTGGACGATGCATCGCCCACCGCACTGCAAACCCGCATCAGCAGTGACCGCAAGATGTACAACGCCTTGATCGCGAAAAAGAAGCTGCAGCTGGAGTGATTTCCGCGCTGCGCCAACAACCAGGGCCCTCGCAGGGCCCTTTTCTGTGCATCCAACGGTTTTAGCGGCGAACCTGCAAGGCACCCGGATTGACGATGTTCGACGGCCGCCCCTTGATGAAGTTGACCACGTTGTCAAAGGCCACGCCGAAGTACTGCTCGTAGCTGTCCTGCTCGACATAGCCGATATGGGGGGTGCAAATGCAGTTCTCCAGCCGCAGCAACGCATGGCCCTGCAGGATTGGCTCGCTCTCGAACACATCCACCGCCGCAATACCGGGGCGTCCCCGGTTGAGCGCCGCAATCAGCGCATCGGGCTGCACAAGCTCGGCCCGAGAGGTGTTGACGAAAGTGGCCGACGGCTTCATCTGTGCCAAATCCTCAAAACTGATGCAGCCCTTGGTCTGCTCGCTCAAGCGCAGATGCACGGTCAGCATATCGCTGTTGGCAAAGAAGAACTGCTTGCTCGACGCCACCTTGTGGCCGTCCGACAGCGCCTTGGCACGCGAGGCATCGCTGCCCCAGACCAGCACATCCATGCCAAAGGCCTTGCCAAAACCGGCAACCAGCTGGCCAATGCGGCCGTAACCCCAAATGCCCAAGGTGCGGCCACGCAAAACCGTACCCAGGCCAAAATTGGGCGGCATATTGGCCGCCTTGAAACCCGACTGCTGCCAGGCGCCATGCTTGAGGTTGGCGATGTACTGCGGCAGCCGGCGCGCAGCGGCCATGATCAAGGCCCAGGTCAGCTCGGCAGGCGCGACCGGCGACCCCACACCCTCGGCCACGGCCACGCCGCGCTCGGTGCAGGCTGTCAAATCCACATGGGAGCCGATGCGCCCCGTCTGGGCAATCAGCTTGAGCCGGGGGAGCTTGTCGAGCAGCAGGCGGTTGATATGGGTGCGCTCGCGGATCAGCACGATGATGTCCGCATCCTTGAGGCGAACCGACAACTGGCCCAAGCCCTTGACGGTGTTGGTATAGACCTTGGCCGAATAGGCGTCGAGAACAGACGCGCACTGCAGTTTGCGCACCGCATCCTGATAATCGTCCAAGATCACAATATTCATAGGAAGGACCATTCTCGTTGTATGCCCGCCAGGCGGCCTTGCCCCACGCATGCCACCTGTACACACCAGCCCGCCGGCAGCGGAAATCAGCAGGAAACCGATTTCCAAGCACAGGCCAGCCCCGCATCAGCTATGAACATCATAGCACTGAATAATTCTGCGTCTTAGTCAGGCAATCGGGCAAGCAGCCAAGGCCCTGCTCTGCAGCGGCTGGGCAACACAGTGGGCCTGCCGTCGCAGGATCGCGGCCCGCCATGCTCCAACATCCTCCGGGCTTGTCATCGCCCAGGCCTTCTACCGCGTTAGGTAGGCGGTGTCCGACATTGCCAAACTGTTGCTTTCCACGCAAAAGATGATGCCAGACACCCAGCAGCCCTAGCGTTGGCACTGGTCAAGCGCTATAACAATTGCTTATCTCTTAGTTTTGTCGGTCGATACCACTATGACGAATTTGGTCGCCTCCTCCCGCAGCCGTTGCCCGCAACAAATGTTCGCGCAAACCATGCAGGAGTGGGGAGGAGCGGATGACCTCTGGGTTTTTGCCTACGGCTCGCTGATCTGGCGCCCGGAGTTTGAATTTCTGGAATGCCGCCACGCCAGGGTCTTTGGCTGGCACCGCGCGCTCAAGATGTGGAGCCACATCAACCGCGGCACGCCGGAATGCCCTGGCCTGGTGTTTGGCATGTTCTCGGGCGGCAGCTGCCGGGGTATGGCGTTTCGCATTGCCCGCCAGCATGTGCCGGAAATGATGCCACGGCTGTGGCAGCGCGAGATGGCGACCGATTCCTATGACCCCAAGTGGCTCGACTGCCAGACCGACGACGGCCCCGTCAAAGCGCTGGCTTTCACGTTGTCCAAGTCCAGCCCGCGCTGCACCGGCACCTTGAGCGAAGAGGACTACCGCCGCATCTTTGCCCAGTCCTGCGGTATCTACGGCACGACCTTGGACTATGCCGAGTCCACCTATACGGCCCTCAAAAACCGAGGCATTCAGGACCGGGCGCTGGAGCGGCTGCTGCGACTGTCCGCTTCGCGCTCCGGCGCAGGCCAGGACGTTCGAGGCCAGCAGCGACTTAACACTGAGCGCTCTGCCGCCTGACCTCCCAGCGACCGCTGTACCCCTGCGCCTGGCATCAGGGTACTGGGCGTTCCGGCCCCCACCATCACACGCAGAAAAACAAACACCCCGCCTTCCCTGAGCCAGACGGCATCGGAAGCGAGGTGCATGTTGAGGCGGGTGGACAGTCTTTCGACCATCCAGGGGGGGGCCGGAAGGCTCCGCGCCCTATTCGCAAGTAACGGCTCCATCAAGGAGCCGTTTACTGGGGTGGCTTGCCGAGTTCAGCATCACGGCAAGCACGATAAAGAGTTACTGGCGCCAGTGCTTAGCGCTTGCGATCACGTTCGTCTTCTGGCCAGATGCTGAAAACATTTGCGGTGGTCATGTGAACAATCTCCTAAAGATGGTTGTTCAACGCCGGGGCCTATGACGCGGTTGACAGCAGGCTCCACAAATTTAAATGTTTACGCACTGTTTACCTTTCAATATTTAACCCATGAAAAACAACAATGAAAAATGTATCAAAAGCTTGATTCAGGCTACATTTTCAGAGATTTATTGATATATATCATGGACTTAAATCGCAAACATAGAAAGTAACTTAAATTAACAGCAACACCCTTCAATGCGCGTTAAATATTGCATTTCGTCGTAATATCGACATATTTTAGGTCATTTCAATCTTAAATTATCAATTATTTCGCCATTTCGACATAAGTACGGACGAAAAATCGACTGCACCGCCACCCTCACCGCTGCTTACAGAAGCGCTGCCGAGCGCATGCATTCAACGCACAATCACCTGCTTTTGCGGGTTCCAGCCATGGTTCAGCGGGCCATGGCCCTGGCCGGTATGCACGTCGGCACCCGACGCGATGGCGCCCAGGATGTACTGGCGCGCCAGGCTGACGGCCTGCGGCAGTGGCTGCCCAAGGGCCAGTTGACAGGCAATGGCCGATGACAAGGTGCATCCGGTGCCATGGCCGTTATGGGTGTGGATGCGGGTGGAGGCCAGACGAAGGCGCTCGCCGTCGGCCGTAGCCAGCAGGTCCACGACCTCATCGCCGGGCAAATGGCCGCCTTTGATCAGCACCGCCTTGGCGCCCAGTGCCAGCAAGTCCTGCGCGGCCTGTTCCAGCTGATCGGCGTGTTCCAGGCGGCGCCCCAGCAGCAAACCCGCCTCGTCCAGGTTGGGGGTGATGAGCGCAGCGCGGGGAAACAGCTCCCGCACCAGTTCACCTACCGTTGCCTCGGCAATCAGCCGATCTCCGCTGGTAGCGACCATCACCGGATCCAGCACCACATGGGGCAAGGCATAGCGGTCAATCGCGGCGGCAACGACGGCCACAATCTCGGGCGCGTGCAGCATGCCGATCTTGACCGCATCGCAGCCAATGTCCTCGAGCACGGCGTCCAGTTGCTCCTGCAGGAAAACCGGCGGTACGCCATGGATGGAGCGAACGCCCTGCGTGTTTTGCGCCGTTAGCGCCGTGATCGCGGTCATGCCAAAGCAGCCCAGCGCCGACATGGTCTTCAGATCCGCCTGGATACCGGCCCCGCCGCCGCTGTCGGAACCCGCAATCGACAGCACCCGTGCATAGCGCGGCAAGGAGACGGGAGAAGAAGGATTCAGTGAGGCCATGGCAGCAGTCCAAAAACAATGCCGGGCAACACTGGCCCGGCCTGGCCAAAATTATCCACGATTGTGACGACGGCTTGACGCAGGCCCATGCCCCCGGCGCAACGCTGTGTTGTAATGCAGCCTGAGACGAAACAGGGGTGTCCCTGCAGCAGTTTGGCTGCAGCGCGACTGAGATCAGACCCTGGAGCGAGCCACCACGGCAGCGCTCCGCAACCCGATCCAGGTCATGCTGGCGTGGGGAGTTTTCGGCAGCTGCGCGCACTGTTTTGTCTATTGCCAAGCACAAAACATGTCTTCTCACCCATTCATTTCTCCCCAAGCCCGCATCGCCATCCTGGGCGGTGGTTTGCTGGGCCGGCTGATGGCGCTGGAGCTGTCGGCCCGGGGATTGTCCATCGACCTGTACGACCGGGGTGGCCCGGAAGCCGAACATGCCGCGGCGCGCGTCGCCGCCGCGATGCTCGCGCCCCTGGCCGAATCGGCCGTGACGGAGCACGGCGTCGTGCGCATGGGCCAGTATGGGCTGCAGCGCTGGCCGCAGCTGCTTGCACAGCTCGATACGCCGGTGTTTTTGCAACAGGCTGGCACCATGGTAGTCTGGCACCGCCAGGATGCGCCTGAAGCGCAGCGCTTCCGCGGCATTTTGCAGCGCACCCAGGCGGCCATCCCCGACCTGCCGCCTTTGCAAACGCTGAGCGGCCCCCAGATCGCCGAGCTGGAGCCAGCGCTGGCAGGGCATTTCCAGGCCGCCTACTACCTGCCCGGCGAGGGGCAGCTGGACAACCGCCAGCTGCTGGCCGCACTGGTGCCTGCGCTGCAGGCCCGGGGCGTGCGCCTGCACTGGCACCAGGCGCGCGGGCTCGATGACTTTGCGCCCGGCGAGCAGGGCCAGCCCGACCTGCTGATCGACACGCGTGGCCTGGGTGCCAAACCGCAGTGGAGCCAGTTGCGCGGCGTGCGCGGCGAAGTGCTGCGCGTGCATGCCCCTGAAGTGCAACTGCGCCGCCCCACGCGCCTGATGCATCCGCGCTACCCGATCTATATTGCACCCAAGCAGGACCACCATTTCGTCATCGGCGCGACGGAGATCGAGTCCGACGACATGTCGCCGGCCAGCGTGCGCTCGGCCATGGAGCTGCTCAGCGCGGCCTACACTGTGCACAGCGGCTTTGCCGAGGCGCGCATCCTGGAGATCAACACCCAGTGCCGCCCGACTTTGCCCGATAATCTGCCAGCCATCCGCCAGGTACGCCCCCGGGTGCTGGAGATCAATGGCCTGTACCGGCATGGCTTCATGATCTCGCCCGCCGTGCTGGACTGCGCGGTCGAGCTGCTGCTGACCGGCCAAGCCCCTCTGGCCACACGTTTTGACATGGATGTGCGCCTGCTCGCGGCCGCCTGATGGACCGCAGCCCTATGATGAGCCTTGAACGATGACGATACAGATTCTCTTGAACAACCAGGCCACGGCCTTGCCCGAAGGCGCCACCATTGCCGTGGCGCTGGCCCAGCTGCAGCCGCGTCCGCCGTTTGCGGTCGCCGTCAATACCCAATTCGTGCCCAAGGGCCAGTACGACAGCCGCCAGCTGCACGCAGGCGACAAACTGGAAGTCATCTCGCCGGTCACCGGCGGTTAGGCTGCCCAGCGCCCTCCGCGCGGGCCGACACCTTCCGCGCCCCTGTACCGCATTTACCAAGGCCTTTGCCATGAACGCCCTTTCCTCTTCCGATGACGCGCTGGTGCTGTATGGCCAGCGTTTTCAAAGCCGCTTGCTGCTGGGCACCTCGCGCTATCCATCGCCTGCCGTGCTGGAAGCGGCCGTCGCCCGCGCCCAGCCGGCCATGGTGACCGCATCGCTGCGCCGCCAGGGCAGCAATGCGGCAGAGACCGGCAGTGACTTCTGGGCGCTGCTCAAGCGTCTGAATGTGCCGGTGCTGCCCAACACCGCCGGATGCATGCGCCTGCAGGAAGCCATCACCACGGCCCAGATGGCGCGCGAGGTGTTTGAGACACCCTGGATCAAGCTGGAACTGATTGGCGACGACTACACCTTGCAGCCCGACACCTTGAACCTGGTCGAGGCCGCATCCATCCTGATCAAGGACGGTTTCCAGGTGCTGCCCTACTGCACCGAGGACCTGGTGCTCTGCCAGCGCCTGGTCGATGTGGGCTGCCAGGCCGTGATGCCCTGGGCCGCGCCGATCGGCACCGGCCGTGGCCCCGTCAACCCCTATGCGATGCAAACCTTGCGCGAGCGCCTGGACGTACCGCTGATCTGCGATGCAGGCCTGGGGCTGCCCAGCCATGCCTGCCAGGTCATGGAATGGGGTTTTGACGGCGTGCTGCTGAACACGGCCGTCGCCTTGTCGCAAGACCCGGTCGCGATGGCCGGCGCCTTTGCCGATGCCACCGCCGCCGGTCACGCCGCCTACCGCGCCGGCGCGATGCAGGCGCAGGACATGGCCCAACCCAGCACGCCGGTGCTGGGCACGCCGTTCTGGCACCAGAGCCACTGAGAAACCCGCCGATGCACGCCACCCCCACCTCCACCCAGATCGCGCGGGCGATTACCGCCGCCCACCAGGCCGCGTTTGCCAGCTTTCCGCCCCAACCTGCCCCTGCGCTGCCCGCAGAGCGTCAGCAGGATGCCGTTTATGCCGGCGCCCTGGCCGCTTGCAGCACGCTGGGCTTTATCGCTATTGATGCCGAATGCCTGGCCAGCGCCTGGAGCGCGCAGAGCGCACGCACTGGCCGGTTCGACGCGCAGGCCTGGCCCACGCAAGCTGCCGATTTTGGCCTGGTGACCGGCGGCGGCCCCCAGGCCTTTGCGGCCTGTCCCCAGCAGTTGGGCCTGTATGCGGTACTGCCAACGGCCGAATGGGTCGGCCGCATGGCCCGCGCCGGCGTGCCCACCGTGCAGCTGCGCTTCAAGTCCGACGATGCCCAGGCCATTGCTGCGGAGATCGACGCGGCCATTGCCGCAGTGGCGGGGACTGGCGCCCTGCTCTTTATCAACGACCACTGGCGCCAGGCCATTGCCGCTGGCAGCTATGGCGTGCATTTGGGCCAGGAAGACCTGGATACGCTGAGCGCTGCAGAACTCGCCGAGCTGCGTGCCAGCGGCGTGCGCCTGGGTGTCAGCACCCATGGCTATGCCGAAATGGTGCGTGCCAGCAAGGCGCAGCCCAGCTATATCGCGATGGGGGCGGTCTTCCCGACAACCCTGAAGAAGATGGCCACCGTTCCGCAAGGCCTGGCGCGTCTGCAGCGCTATGCCGCCCTGACGCGCAGCTACCCCCAGGTCGCCATTGGCGGCATCTCGGCAGCGGAGTTTCCGCAGGTGCGCGAGAGCGGCGTCGGATCGATCGCGGTGGTGCGTGCCATCGTCAACGCGGACGACCCGGAGGCGGCTGCCGCCGACTTGATGGCGCTGATGGGTTAATCCCCTAACCCGCTACACCACGTAGAGCAGCACAGCATCACGCCGCTGGGCCGCTGCCTGCCAGAAGCTGCGCAGCGCGGCCTGCCGGCGCACCCAGTGGCGCAGCGCGTCGATATCAGGCGGCGCTCCATCCTGCGCCTTTTGCCATGCAGGCATGCGCTGCACGAGTTCGCTGGCGCTGATCGCCGCCAAGCCTTGCGCGCTGTCGTTCACCATATCGGCCGGCCAGGCCCAGCAATGCTGAGCCAAGGTGCATTCCACCGCCACGCCGGGTTCGATCTCGGGCAGGCGTTGCATGTCTTGCTGCCACCAGCTGCCCTGGTCCAGCACGGCCAGCGGCCCGCCTTGTTCAGCACTGCGCTGCAGGTAGTCATCCATCGCCGAAGGCTCGACCAGCAAAGCCCGCAAGCCATGGCGCGGCATCGCATAAAAAAGTCCTTGCACGCTCATGCGGCCTCCCTGATGGATGTTTTCAGCTGCATCAGATGAGCACTGTTGTCCGGGTCACAGATCTGCACCAGCAACAGTGCTTTTTTCAGCGCGCTGCGGCGCGCGTCGGTTTGCCCGTGGGCCGCCAGAAAATCCGCAAACACCTCATAGGCGCGCGCAGCCGCCAACGAATAGCCCCGGCAACTGCGCTGCTGTATGCGCAAGGCCTGCTGCACCAGCGCTTTGACCCGCGTGGGCTGGTGGCGGATGGCAAAGGCTGCGTAGTCGGCCAGCATGAACGACACCGCCTCCGGATCGGGCATGTGCTGGCCTTGTTGGTCCAGCCGGTCAAGGCTGTCCAGGTACAGCGCCAGCCGCTGCCAGCATTGCAGGGCCTGTACCGTCTCACCCAGCGCCGCATGGGTGCTGGCCAGGCGCTGCAACAGCATGCACAGCCACAAAGCCTGCGCGGCGGCGTTGCCACTGCTGCGCAGATCCACCAGCGCCAGCGCTTGTGCGTAGTACCCATTGGCCCGGCGGTACTCCCCCTGGGCCTGGTACAGATCGCCCAGCTGTTGCAACGCGCTGCGCTGCATCGGCGCGGGCACGCCCCCACCGTCACGCAGGGACAGCGCCAGCACCGCCTGGCCATGCACACGTTGGCGCTCTGCATCGCCCAGGTGCTGGGCGATCTCCATCGCATGCAGGTGGTGCTGGGCCAGGTCGTGCACATCCCCTTCCTGGCCCGCTTGGCGCATCGCAATGGTCTGTTCACACCAGGTAAGCGCTTGGGCCCAGTCCTGCGATTGCATCAGCAGCGGATACTGTCCCGGCTGCAGCGCCGGCAGCGTAGCGCCCCCCGGCGCCATCTGGGGTGAGCGCAGGCGCTGCAACAGCACCTGGGCCTGTTGCACGGGCTGCGCCAGCTCGGCAAAGGCAGCGCCCAGGTGCACACCCATTTGCAGCTTTTTGCGCGCCGCATCCAGTTGCCCTGTTTGGTAGAAAGTCATCCCCTGCAGCAGATAGGCCATCGCCAGGTGCGGGTCGCTTTGGGGTTTGCGGCTGCGCTGTGCCAGGTATCTGACCAGTGTGTCCGCCTCCGCGTGGGCAGTCTGCACATCCTGGCTTGCCAGCGCATCGCCAATATGCTTTTGCGCCATCTGGATGGCCAAGGACTTCTTGTCAATCTGCGGATCGGTGGCGGGTTTGGGTGGCGGATCAGCCGGTAGAGCGGCGGCTATAGAAGGCTGGGCCACCGAGACGGGTATAGGCGCAGCGGCCACCTGTGCCTTGGCTGCAGGCATCGATGTCTGCTCATCCAGCTGCGACTGGGCAAAGGCCGACAAGCGCGAGTCCATGTCTTCTTCGACCCGAAAATAGTCGAACAGCCAAAAGCCATCGCGCAGCAGCCAAAAGACTATCGGGCCCAGCAGATAAGGCGCGTAACGTGCAGCTGGTCCACCCCATAGCCACAGCGCCGCGCACAGCAGGGACAAGGCCAGCTGCGCGACGGCGCTTGCATGGCGCCCCAAATAAAAGCGGTGGGCGCCCAGCCAGCCCACCGCCAACAACAGGCCCAAGGCCCATCGCGGATTCTTCTCTCCCATCCCTCTTCCCTTGTGCTTTGTTGGCTCTGCACATTACGACCGGGACTTGCACCGTGTTGGCGCCTCCCGGGGCGGCCTGTATCGCGGGAAGTATAGCAACCGCCATCGGCCACGCGAGGGCTGCCGGTACGCGCGGCCCCTGCAGTGGCCAAGAGAGCATTTCGGGCCTGCCGCCCAGCATGCATAGGCGTGCAGCGCAGACGCCAATCGCGGCAAAAGACTCTGCGTGAAGCCGGCCGGCACCGCCAAGGGGGCACCGGCGTTGCCCTGTCACATACTTGCCGATGCGGTGGCTTCGACGTGGCTTTCCGGCTTGGTGCGGGCGGCCTGCATCACCTCGTGCGGTGGCAGATGCTTCATGCGGTGGTCGCTCCAGACCTGGCGCCAGCGGCGCGCACCGGGCATACCCTGTCGCAGGCCCAGCATATGGCGTGCGATGGCGTACCAGTGCGTGCCATGCTCGGCCGCCTCGCGCTCCATGTAGCGCACCATCTCCTCTTCCACCGATTCGCGGCTGATGCCGTTGTCGGGTTCGGCGCCATAGAACTGCGCATCCCAGGTCGCCAGCCACCAGGGGTTGTGGTAGGCCTCACGCCCCACCATCACGCCGTCAACCTGCTCCAGCTGTGCCAGCACCGTGGCGTCATCGGCAATGCCGCCGTTGATGGCGATGGTCAGATGCGGGAAATCCTTTTTCAGCTGCGCCACCACGTCATAACGCAGCGGTGGGATCTCGCGGTTCTCCTTGGGCGAGAGCCCCTTGAGCCAGGCATTGCGGGCATGCACGACGAACACCTCGCAACCCGCATCGGCGACCGTTCCGATGAAGTCGCGCACAAAGTCATAGCTTTCGTTCTTGTCGATGCCAATGCGGTGCTTCACCGTCACGGGGATGTCCACCACATCCCGCATGGCCTTGACGCCATCGGCGACCAGCTCCTTCTCGTTCATCAGGCAGGCGCCAAAGGCTCCGCGCTGCACGCGTTCGCTGGGGCAGCCGCAGTTCAGGTTGACCTCGTCATAGCCCCAATCCTGCGCCAGTTGGGCGCACTGGGCCAGGTCCGCCGGCTCACTGCCGCCCAGTTGCAACGCGACCGGGTGCTCCTGCGCAGAAAAGCGCAGATGCCGCGCCACATCCCCATGGATCAGCGCGCCCGTGGTCACCATCTCGGTATAGAGCAAGGTCTGGCGGGTCAGCAGACGGTGAAAATAGCGGCAATGGCGGTCAGTCCAGTCCATCATCGGCGCGACGGACATGCGCCAAGGGCTGTGGGAGAGAGATTCAGTCATGGTGGTTGCGCGGCCAAGGCATGGCCCAAGAAGGGGTGGCGTGCAGTTGAGGCAGGGACTCATGCAGGCAATGGTGTATTTTAAATGTTGCGCCACCCGGGCGCTGACCGGCCTCAAAAAGGCCTGCGCATGCGCCTTCTGCCACCCGGAGGCCCGGCTTTGTCAAACGCGGTGGCGCTGCATGTTGGACGCGCGCCGCAGGACGATGCAGATCTGTACGACGAAGACCTGCTGCGGGTCGTACACAAAAGCAAACCGCTGGCGGTGGCTGATCTGGTAGGCCTGGGCGCTTTGCGCGCTAGGGCTGGGCCACTGCTGCCACGCGCGGCGGCCGGCCGGGTGATTCGCTAGTAGTAGTTCCCCAGCAGCGACCCGACCTCAATGAGCAGCAGCACCGCAAACATGCGCGCCAGACCGCTGAGGTCGGATGCGGGGCCCAGGGTCTCGTTGCGGTCCATGCCGTAAGGCCGGTACATGGCCGATGCGGTGGGGATCAATGCCACGGCCAGTCCGAACAGCACGGTCTTGAGCCCAAACAGCCAGGTCACCATCGGTGTGAATACACTGGCAAACATGCGCGTGTAGAGATCAAACCCGACCCAGCTGAGCCCATAAACGCTGAAATACACCATGACCAGCGACACCACGCAGGACAAGGCCGCCAACGTGATCGAGGCATACATGCTGGCCACCACCAGCGGCAGCATCTCGGTGCGTACGGGGTCATAGCCGTGTTGGCGCAGACGCTCAAAATGCCCGTCCTCGCGCATCTTGGCCAAGGAGGCCCCCGCAGGGATGGAACAGCGCATCGCCACAAACAGCGCGGCCGTCAGCGGAATCAGCTCCAGCACCAGCACGCGGATGACCATCTCGACGGCCACGCGCGAGAGGCCATAGCTGGTCGCGGTAACAAAGACGATGCGCGCCACCACCAGGCACAGCAACGCGGCCAGTGCGGTAAAGCCCAGCAGGATGGGCGCCGTGTCGACATACATGCGGCGCATCAGGCGCGCGCGCGTCTGCGGGCCATAGCTGCTGGGTGACATCAGCATCACCAGCACCACGGCGCCCAGATAGAAAATGCGCCACCAGGCCACCGCCCAGCGGCGCGCGGTGCGCCAGGTCCGGTGGGGCCATTGGGGTTGGAGCAGACTTGCCAGCATCAGGCGATCATAGGCGATAGATGCCAGCATGGGCAGTGTTCAGCAGCATGCCGGCAGCGCCAAGCATGGCCGCCGCCCGCTGCTGCAGCAGCTCAGGACTTCTGGCGCGCTTTCCAGTCCTGCACCGCCTTCAAGGTCTGCTGCACGTGTTCGAGCGGATCGCTGCCCTCATGCGCATAGATCACCTTGCCGTCCGGAGCGATTACATAGGAAATGCGCGATGCCGTTCCGGGCCGTGCGGCCGAGCCCGCGTCATAGGCCTTGATGGCCTTGGCATCGGGATCGGACGCAACGCTGAACTGGTCGCGGCAGGCTTCGCTGGAGAAGCGCTGCATCGTCGCGATGTCATCGTGCGAGATGCCGACGACCTGGGCACCGGATGCCGCAAAAGCAGGCGTGGCTTCGGCAAACGCATGGGCCTCGATGGTGCAGCCCTGGCTGAAGGCCTTGGGGAAGAAGTACAGGACCACGGGGCCGCGCTTCAAGGCGTCGGCCATGTCAAAACGCTGCACCTTGCCGGCCAATGCCGACTGGGTGCTGAAGAGCGGCGCCTGGGCGCCAACGGCCAGCGCCGCATGGCTGGGCAGGCTGACCAAGGCCGCACAGCCCATGACCACCGAGGCCAGCGCCCCCACGAGTTTTGCTTTCATAGTCGATCCTTCTGTTGTCACTGTTGTCATCTGCATACGCCCAAGGCGGGGCTGTCAGCCGCTTGTCATGTTTTGCATGCTGCAACCTGCCTGCGCAACATCGCCCAACACCACAGCCCCTAGAATATGCCACCTGGCGTGATGGCATGCATCATCACCCCTTTGACCGTTTATGCAACTACCTCCTTGGCCGCCTCTGCGAAAGCCATGCGAAGGTGTCACTCTCAAGGAGACAACACAATGATGAAACAGATTCTGCAATGCGCCGCCGTGGCCCTTACGGTGGGTGCAGCATCGGGTGCCATGGCCCAGGGCCCGGGGGCAGACTACCCCGGCAGCAAGCCCGTACGCATGGTCGTGCCCTTTCCGCCAGGCGGCGGCACCGATATCCTCGCGCGCATCATTGCACAAAAGCTCAGCGAGCAGAACCACTGGACCGTGGTGGCGGACAACCGTGCGGGCGCCGGCGGCACCATCGGTATCAGCGAAGTGGCCAAGGCCCAGCCCAGCGGCTATGACATCGTCATGGGCCAGAAGGACAATGTGGTGCTGGGCTACTACCTGTACAAGGGCCTGCCCTGGAACCCCGGCAAGGACCTGACGCCCATTGCCCATGTGGCCTATTCGCCGGTGATCATCGCCACGTCGGAAAACAGCAAATTCAAGACCTTGAACGATGTGATCGCCGCAGCCAAGGCCGATCCCGGCAAGATCACCTACGGCTCTCCCGGCAATGGCACGAGCATCCACATCGCCGGCGTGCTGTTTGAGAAGGCGGCCGGCGTCAAGCTGACCCATGTGCCTTACAAGGGCTCCAACCCCGCGCTGCTCGACACCTTGTCCGGCAATGTCGACCTGCTGGTCTCTTCGGTGCCCTCGGCCATCGGTCAGATCAAGGCTGGCAAACTGCGTCCGCTGGCCGTCACCTCGGCCAAGCGCAGCACGTCGCTGCCGGATGTGCCCACCGTCGCCGAGCTGGGCATGAAAGGCTTTGATGTGAGCACCTGGTATGGCCTGTTTGGCCCCAAGAACCTGCCCGCCCCCATCGTCAGCAAGCTCAACACCGAGGTGAACAAGCTGCTGGGCCAGAAGGAAGTGCAGGATTCCATCCTGGCCCAGGGCGCCGAGCCGCAAGCCATGTCGGTGTCTGACTTTGACAAGTTCTTCCACAAAGACTTCCAGGATGCCAAGGCCATCGTCGAAGCCTCCGGCGCGACCATCCAGTAACCCGAAGGCTTCGGCACGACAAGGGCACCTTGCAGGTGCCCTTTTTTTGTGGCCACGCCCAGTGGCCCACGGCGATGCAGGCGCTCAGGCGCCGTCGCCCTGGAATGCCTCGCGCCGCAGGGTCACCACCAGCGTGTCGCGGTGGCCGGCAGCCTCGCCCAGGGGCTGGATCGGCGTGCTCTCATGGATCATGCGGGCATCATCGAGCAGCATCAGCGACCAGGGCTCCGTCAACGTAAAGCGCAGGCCTTGCGGGCCCTGCGCATCAAACACCCGGGTCTCCCCGCCTTTGATGCCTTCGCGTGCCACCAGAAACACCGCCACCAGGTCCACGCCATCGCGGTGCGCGCCTTCGGGGGTGGGCCGGCCAATGCCTTCGGCGGTGTCGATGCGGAACTGGTGGGCCTCGGTGTACCAACGCGCATGTTCAGCGCTGGGAAACAGCGCCTGCGCCGTGTGCCCCAGCGCCCGCATGATCTGGCTCCATGCCGGCAGCGCCTGCGTGGTGTCCGTCACCGGTTCAAACCAGCGCTGCATGCCGCCATGCAAGGCGTTGTATTCCACCGGCTGCCAGTGGGCACGGTGGGCCACCGCCTGCACCTGGTCATCCTGCACCACATAGCAGGAATGGCGGCGCTTGCGGTACCGGCCGCCATCCTTGAGGTACGCATCGTGGGGCATTGCCTCCCAGTGGCCGCTGAGCGCCGCCAGCTCCTCTGGCTGGCAGGCGGCCCACTGTGCAACCGCTGCGGGGCTCAGCACCGCATAACCATAGGCGCGCAAGGTGCCGTCTACTGTGTCGGCATCGCAATAGGGAGGGGGAAAGGACTGCATGTAAAACTCCGTCAAGCGGGCGAGCTTACGGCGGTCTCAAAAGCATTGCGTGCTACACAACTTTGGGCAGCGCCGCAGCACTGCCCGCTGGCATCCCGTGGCACGCGCATGGGGCCCGGTTCGCGCCATCCCTGTCGCCGGGCGGCGCGCGCGGTCTTACTGGCGCACGACCAGCACCGGGATCAGGCTGTCGCTCAGCACCCGCTGGGTCACGCTGCCCAGCACCAGCTTTTCCAGGCCCTTGCGGCCATGCG
Source organism: Comamonas sp. SY3 (assembly GCF_041730275.1). Classification (NCBI taxonomy): domain Bacteria; kingdom Pseudomonadati; phylum Pseudomonadota; class Betaproteobacteria; order Burkholderiales; family Comamonadaceae; genus Comamonas; species Comamonas sp. SY3. Next base: position 227,743 of record NZ_JBGTYN010000002.1, read on the forward strand.
ACCCCATGACGATCAGGTCGGCACCGGTGGTTTTGACGGCTTCCATCACACCGTCGTGTACGGAGTGGCCTTCGCCCATCACGGTGTCGACGGGGATGCCCGCTTGCTCCATCGCGGATTTGACGGCGTCGAGCGCGGTGTGCGCATCGGCCGTGGCGGCCGACAGGTACTGCGCCTGGCCATAGGCAAAGTCGGCGCCCACGCCGGTAAAGGGATAAGGATCGATCACATAGACCGCCGTGACCTGGCTGCCAAAGGCCTTGGCAAGACCGGCGGCCTTGTTGACTGCGAGCATGGAGGTGGCAGACCCATCGACCGGCACCAGAATATGTTTGAACATAGTGTCACTCCTTTTAGTTGTTCCATGCATAACTTACTCTAAAACGCATGCCCCGGCAAACGGACGCGCACCCGGTTGCGCAGCAGCGCCCTGCGGTGGTTGCGCGGGGTTTGCGCTGCATCAAATGGTGGCCGGGCCCGTTGCCCGCGCCGCATAATGTCTGCTCCGCCCTGCTGGGCACCTACGCCTCTTGAAACCATGACAACACCGCTGCGCTCTCTTGGTCGATCCCCGCTGCAGGTCTCTTCTCTGTGCCTGGGTGGCAATGTATTTGGCTGGACGGCCGACGAGGCCACCAGTTTCAGGCTGCTGGACGCCTGGCTGGATGCCGGCATGAACTTTGTCGATACCGCTGACGTGTACTCGCGCTGGGCGCCAGGCCACAGCGGTGGCGAGTCCGAGCGCGTGCTGGGCAAATGGCTGCGCAGCACGGGCAAACGCGCGCAAGTGGTGCTGGCGACCAAGGTCGGCAAGGACATGGGCGATGGCAAGGTCGGCCTGCGCCCGGAGTACATTCGCCAGGCGGTCGATGCCTCACTGCAGCGCCTGCAGACCGACTACATCGACCTCTACCAATCGCATGACGACGACGCGCAGGTGCCGCTGGCCGATGTGATGGGCACCTTTGGCGAGCTGATCGCCGAAGGCAAGGTGCGGGCGGTAGGTGCCAGCAACTACAGCGCTGCACGGCTGGCAGCGGCGCTGCAGACCAGCGAACAGCATGGTCTGGCCCGCTATGAGAGTCTGCAGCCGCTCTACAACCTCTACGACCGTGCCGTGTTCGAGAAAGAGCTGCAGCCGCTGTGCGTTGCGCATGGCGTAGGCGTCATCAATTTCTACAGCCTGGCCGCCGGCTTTTTGACCGGCAAATACCGCAAGGCCGAAGATGCCAGCAAAAGCCCGCGCGGCGCCAAGACCACCCAGCTCTACCTCAATGACCGGGGCCTGCGTATTCTGGCCGCGCTGGAACAGGTCAGCGCCCGTGTCGCTGCACCGATGGGCGAAGTGGCTGTGGCCTGGGTCATGCGCCAGCCGGCCATTGCATCGCCGATTGCCAGTGCCAGCAACCTGGAGCAGCTGCAGTCGCTGATCCGCGCCAGCCAGTTGCAGCTGGATGCCGATGCCATGGCCACGCTCAACGCCGCCAGCGCCGAGGCTTGAAGCCCCTGGGCTAGACAGGCTAGGCCAGCAGAGCCGGCAAAATCTGCGCCGAAGGCAGGCGCCAGCACTGGTCAGCCACGCTGTCCAGTTCGGTGGGCTCGGGGTTGATGACCACCACATGGGCGCCACCGCGGGCCGCAATATGGGCCAGGCCAGCCGCAGGGTACACATGGCCGGAGGTGCCAATCACCAGCATCAGGTCACAGCCCTTGGCCGCATCTTGCGCCTGCTGCAGCTCGGCCTGTGGCAGAGCTTCGCCAAACCAGACGACACCCGGGCGCAGGTAGTTGCCGCAACCAGGGCACTGCGGCGGCGCATCGCCTTCGGTGAAATGGGCATCGCAACAGGCCTTGGGCGGCAGCAGCCAGCGGTTGTCCATCAGGTTGCCGTGCAGGCACAGCACCGGCCTGCTGCCGGCACGTTGGTGCAGGCCATCCACATTCTGTGTGACCAGGGTCATCCGATCAGGATGGCGCGCCTGCCATTGCGCCAGCGCCACATGGCCGGCATTGGGCATCACCCGGCCGATGAGATCACGGCGGTACTGGTACCAGTCCCAGACCCGCTGCGGATGGGCCAGAAAACCCGCCTCGCTGGCCATCTCCTCCGGGCTGAACTGGGCCCAGTAACCCGTCTGCGCATCCCGAAACGTGGGAACACCCGACTCGGCACTCGCCCCCGCGCCCGTCAGCACCAGCACATGCCGCGCGTTTTGCAAGCGCTGTCGCAGGCTGGCAATTTCTGTATCAGCAATAGGCGGGCCTGCGGGCGCATGCAAGGAGTCAAAAGTCATATATGCCAAGTCAAATTCGGAGTGCCCAGCATACGGCAAGCCGCAAGCACTGCCGCCGCACTGCGGCTTGGTGTTGGCTGCCACCGCAACGCGACTTACATTCTGAAACGGCCGCTGCCATTTGGTGATGGACAGATGCCCGCGCTGGCGCCCAGAATGGCTGACCATAACAAGGAGACAAAGATGCAATTCATTCCCTATCTGAACTTCGATGGCCATTGTGCCGAGGCCATGGCTTTTTACGCCCAGCTGTTTGGCGGCCAGATCATGCACCAGATGCGCTTTAGCGACATGCCGCCCAGCGAGGGCATGCCGCCGCTTCCGCCTGAAGCGCAATCCCGGCTGATGCACGCGCATCTGCAGGTGGGCAGCCAGGCCATCATGGCCTCGGACACGATGCCTGCAGTGCCAGGCGGCGGTCCCGAGACCTGTGGTGGCGGCTATGTCAAACCCCAGGGCATGTGGGTGTCCATCGGTGTGGATTCCGCAGCCGATGGCCAGCGCATCTTCAACGGCCTGGCGGACGGTGGCCAGGTCGCGATGCCATTCTCCGCCACCTTCTGGTCACCGGGCTTTGGCATGGTGACCGACCGTTTTGGCACGCCGTGGATGGTGAACGTCCAAACGCAGCCCGCTGCCTGATCCCGCTGTCTGAGGCCCAACCACCGAACCGAGCCACCCACCATGTCTGTACAGCCCCATCTCCATGATCTGGTACTCAGCCGCCAGATCAACGCCCCCGCCGCCACCCTCTACCGCTGCTGGACCGAGCCTGCACTGCTTAGCCAATGGTTTGTGCCCAGGCCCTGGACGATTGCCAGCGCCGACATCGATGTGCGCGTCGGCGGCGGCAGCCAGATCGTCATGTGCGACCCGCAAGGCAACGAGTACCCCAATGCCGGCGTGTACCTGGAGGTGGTGCCGGACCGCAGGCTGGTCTTTACCGATGCCTACACGGCTGGCTGGGTGCCCAGTACCAAACCTTTCATGACGGCCATCATCGAGTTTGAGCCCGATGGCGGCCAGACCCGCTACACCGCTACCGTGCGGCACTGGAGCGAAGAGACCCGCAAGCAGCATGAGGCCATGGGCTTTCACACCGGTTGGGGCTTGGCCACCGACCAGTTGGTGGCCCTGGCTGCCACGCTGTAGCCAAGGCGTGGCCGCTGCCGTTGCCATGTAGCGGCTATGCATCACAGCGCCGTTGTGCGCCAAGGAGACCCCCATGCCCTATGTCGATGGATTTGTAGTGCCGGTGCCCCGCGCCAAGCTGGATGCCTACCGCGCCATGGCCGAGGCAGCCGGCAAAGTCTGGATGGAACATGGCGCGCTGCAGTACTGGGAATGTGTGGGCGACGATGTGCCCGATGGCGAAGTCACCTCGTTCCCGATGGCCGTCAAGCTGCAGCCTGATGAGGTCGCCTGCTTTTCCTGGATCGTCTATACCTCACGCGCCGAGCGCGACCGCATCAATGCCGCGGTGATGGCCGACCCGCGCCTGGCCGACATGCAACCGGCGAACATGCCGTTCGATGCCAAGCGTATGATTTTTGGCGGCTTTACACCGGTCGTGCAACTGGGAACCTGATAGCCCCGGCCCCGGCCCGGCCAAGCCAGGCTGAGCGCCGTCAGCCCAAAACCCCGGCCATCTCGGCCCGCACCAGCAGCCCTTTCAAGGCCTCGCTCTTGCGCAGCTGCAGCTGGCCCTCATAGCCCTGCACAATCTGCTGCGCAATCGCCAGGCCCAGGCCCGTGCCTGCGACCGTTTCGTCAAAGCGCTTGCCCCGCGCACCGGCCGCCTGCATCTGTGCGCCCGTCATGCCCGGACCATCGTCCTCTACCTGCAGCACCAGGCCCTGGGTGGCGTTGCCCTGCACCGTCAGCCGCACCTGGGAGGCAGCCCACTTGCCGGCGTTGTCCAGCAGGTTGCCCAGCAACTCTTCCAGATCGGCGCGCTCACCCCGCCACCACAAGGCGTTGCCCGCTTCCACCAGCTGCCAGTCCAGGCCGCTGGCTTGGTGCAGCTGGCGCAGCATCGCCAGCATCTGCCGCGCGCAGGCCAGCACGTCGATCGGCAAGCCCGCGCTTGCGCCATGTACCAAGGTCGCATCGCTGAAGGTACGGGCCTGGTAGCGGTCAATCAGCCGCGCCATCGCCGTGGTCTGCTGCTGCACCAGCTGCGCTGGTACGGTTGCGCCGCTGCCGGCATGGGCCATCAGCAGCGATAAAGGTTTTTTCAGCGCATGGTTCAGATCGGCCGCGTGCGAGCGCGAGCGCTCCACCACCAGGGTGTTGCGTGCCAGCAAGGCCGCCAACTCCTGCTGCAAGGGCTGCAAGTCCGTGCCCAGCGGCAACTGGGCAATCTGCTCGGTGGCAGACGGCGCCCCTGGCAACGGCTTGCCCAGGCCGGCAATCACATCGACTAGGCGTTTGAGCGGGGCCAGGCCCACGCGCAGCTGCAGCCAGACCAGCGCGCCAATCAGCAACAGCAGCACCGCGCCAGTGACCCCGAGGACCTGGTCGATGCGGCGCAGGCTGGCCATCAATGGCTGCGCGGGACCAAAGACCTGCAAATACATCGGCGCTGCGCCTGCGCCGGGTGCCACCGGAAAATGCTGCACCAACAGCGCCTCCCGTTGTGGGCCGGCCGCCTGTTGCAGGCGTTCGCTGCCCCACAGCCCGCCCTGCTCCACCACCAGGTCCGGCTGGTCCCACAGCGATCGTGAGCGGGCCAGCACTACCGGTGCAGCCGCAGTGCGCAACTGCGCAGGCGCCTGACCCTGCAGCTGCCAGTACCAGCCGGAGAAAATGGCACTGAACTCGTCACTGCCGCCAGCCGCCTCTTGCACCTTGCCATCGGGCAGCAACGCCAGGCGGGCGTTGATGCGCTCGGATTTCTCTTCCAAGGTGCGCGACATGCTGCCCAGCAGGCTGGCATGCACCTCGTAGCGCAGCCACCAGCCGCCCAGCACCATCACCAGCAGGCTGGGCACGATGACCAACGCAGCCATGCGCGCAGCGAGCGACCAGCGCCGCACATGCGGGCGCCGGGAGGCAGGGCTCAGAGGCAAGACCATGGTGCTGGGCATCGGCAGCGCTAGCTGGGCGCGTTCAGGCGAAAGCCCTGCCCGCGCTCGGTTACCAGCAGATCGGACTGGCGCAGCTTGCGCCGTATGCGGCCGATCAGCACGTCGATGGTGTTGGAGTCCGGGTCCAGATCGCGGGCATAGACATGCTCGCTGATCTCGGTGCGCGTCAGCACCCGGTTGGGGTGGTGCATCAGATAGGCCAGAATCTTGTGCTCCTGCGCCGTCAGTTGCAGACTCTGGCCGACCTGCAAGAAGCGGCCAGCCGTCACGTCGTACTCCAGGCAGCCTGCCCGCAGCACCGTGGCAGCACTGCCCGAGGTGCGGCGCAGCATGGCGCGCAGGCGCAGTACGACCTCATCGAGCATGAAGGGCTTGGTCAGGTAGTCGTCGGCGCCCGCACCAAATCCCGCCACCTTGTCGCTCCAGCGGTTGCGGGCGGTCAGGATCAGCACGGGCCACTGGCAGCCCGCCTCGCGCCAATCGCGCAACACCGTCAAACCATCGCGCTGGGGCAGACCCAGGTCCAGCACGGCTGCATCGTATTGCTCGGTGCTGCCGGCAAAGGATGCGGCATCGCCATCGGCCTCCACATCGACCGAAAAGCCAGCACGCACCAGCGCCTGCTCCATCTGTGCCGCCAGTTCGGCATCGTCTTCCACGACCAGAATGCGCATCCGCCGTCAATCCTCTATTTTTTGCTTGAGCACCTGCAGACTGCGAGCGTCTACCTTGAGCTTCAAGGTGTTGCCGTTGCCCTGCAGCAACTCGATGTCGTAATAAGAGCCCTGGCTCTCGTCATGCTCCAGCTCCACCTCCAGCACCTGGCCGGAAAACCGGGGCGCCAGCGCGTGCAATACCTCGTCCACCCGCTTGAGCGGCGCCGGGTTGCGGGCCTTGGCCTGGGCCGATGGCAGCACCTGGCCAGTGGCCGCATCCATCACCAGCTTGCGGTAGCCCTGCTGGTCCGCGCTGAGCTTGATTTCATAGACGCCCCGGCCCTGGCTATCGCGCTCGAACTCCACATCGGTGATGCGGCTGGTGTGCTGCTGGGCCAGTTTGGCCAGGTACTGGGCCAGCTCCAGCATACCCAGTGCCTGCGAGCGGTCCTTGGCAACTTGCTGCACGGTCTGGCCGCTGGCCGCGTCGATCAGCAGCTCTTGCTTGAGGCCCTGGTGGTCCACCAGCTTGATCTCGTAGCGCAGCTCGCCCTTGGGGCCGCGCTTGGTCTCGACATCCACCACGCGGCCGGCCTGGCTGGTGGCAATATCGCTCAGGATGGCCGACAGGGGCTTGTACTGGCCGGTGGCTACCGCCGCACGCACGGCATCATGCTCGGCGGCCTGGCTGGCGCCGCCCAGCAGCAAGCTGCCGGCCAGCGACCAGGCAGCGATGCAAGAAAAGCGGGGTGGAATTTGCGCCATGGCTGGCATTATGACAAGCGCGATTAAACAGACCATGAACGGCTGCTTCACACGGCGTTTAGGGCCGTTTTTCAATACTTCAGGCCATGACGAATCAGCCACCTGCTGGTTTGCATGCCACAACATTGAAGGGATTGAACCATGAAGAAGACCACCATTGCCTGGATCCTGGGTGCCGCCAGCGTCGCTGCCAGCCTGCCGTTTGCCGCCCAGGCCTACAACGCCCAGGAAGTGCTCAACAGCATCACCGCCAGCGGTCTGGTTGCCCCCCAGGACCTGGAAAAGCAATACGGTTACTGGACCGCGAAGGCCACCCAGCAGGACGGCAACCGCGCCTATGTGCTGGTGAACGATGCTGACGGCAGCCTGCTGGCCATTCGCAAGGCCGAGCTGGGCACCACCTACCCAGGTGCGAGCCAGGTCACTGCCAAGCTGCAGTCGCTCGGCTATGGCCAGATCAAGGAGGTGGAGTTTGACGATGGTTTCTGGGAGGCCAAGGTGCGCGGCACCAATGGCATCAAGCAAAAGCTGGTGCTGCACCCGGTAAGCCTGGAGGTGCTGTCCCAGCCCGGCCAGCCTGCCCCCAACCCGGGTGCCGGTGCGGGCAGCGCCATGCTGAGCGCAGCGCAGATCCACCAGCTGCTGACCCAGGCGGGCTACACCCATATCCGCGACCTGGAGCTTGATGACGGCATCTGGGAAGCCGATGCGATCAATGCCCAGGGTTTCCGCGTGGAGCTGAAGATCCACCCCGAAACCGGTGTGGTGCTGCGTGAAAAGCTGGACGACTAAGCCGCCCCCCACAAAAGCAAAAGGCTGAGCCCGATGGGGTTCAGCCTTTTTTTTATGGCGCGGCGCCTGGGACGCTGCGCAGCGGGAAGGGGTTGTTAACCTGCCTTGGCAGGCGTGCGCTGGCGCAGCGCTTCATACAGGCAAACGCCGCTGGCCACCGACACGTTGAGGCTGGAGACGGCCCCCATCATCGGGATGCCGATCAGCTCATCGCAGGTCTTGCGCGTGAGCTGGCGCATGCCGTCGCCTTCGGCGCCCAGCACCAGGGCCACGGGGCCCTTCAGGTCCACCTGGTACAAGGTGTTGGGGGCGTCGTCGCTGGTGCCAATGATCCAGACATTGCGCTCCTTGAGCTCCTTCAAGGTGCGCGCCAGGTTGGTCACCATGAAATACGGCACCGTCTCGGCGGCACCACTGGCCACCTTGGCCACCGTGGCGTTGATGCCCACGGCATGGTCCTTGGGCGCAATCACTGCATGGGCGCCGGCACCATCGGCCACGCGCAGGCAGGCACCCAGGTTGTGCGGGTCGGTCACGCCGTCCAGCACCAGCAGCAGCGGCGAGGTGACGCCGGCTTCTTCCAGGTCGTCGAGCAGCTCATCCAAGGTGCGGGTGTCCTTGATCTCTTCGACGCGGGCAGCCACGCCCTGGTGGCCATGCGAGCCTGCCAGCTTCGCGATGCGTGGGGCATCCGCTTCGATCAGCCGCACCCCCGCCTCTTTGGCGCGCTCAAGGAACTGGCGCATGCGCGCATCGCGGCGCGTGGACTCGAAATAGACTTCGATGATCGATTTGGGCGCAGTCTTCATGCGCACACCAACGGCATGGAAGCCGAACAACACTTTGGGGGATGACATAGGGCAGCATTATCGCTGCTTGCCCATACCCCGGGGGCACAGCGACAATCCTGCGCAAGGGCGACCAGCCGCGCCTTCGCAAAACGGCTCACTCAGCGACGCTCCCAGCCCATGACCTCTACCCCCTCCGCAGCCTTTGCGGCCCACGTGATCGATATCCATGGCAGCGATGGCGCCCAGCCTGTGCCCGATCCCCATCTGCATCCCCTGCCCTTCCTGCAGTACCTGTACCAGGTGGCGGTGCGCGATGCACTGCCGCTCGAAGGCCTGAGCCAGCATTTGCCCGCAGTGCCCAAGGGCCGCACCCTGGTGATTGGCGCGGGCAAGGCGGGCGCGGCAATGGCGCAGGCGATGGAGCAGCTGTGGCCCCCGCAGGCGCCGCTGTCGGGCTTGGTTGTTACCCGCTACGGGCATATACCGCCGCGCCCGCCGGGCCTGGCCCAGCGCATCGAGGTGGTGGAAGCCGCCCACCCCGTGCCCGATGCCGCCGGCCTGCTTGCGGCAGAGCGCATGCTGGCGCTGACTGAGGGGCTGAGCGCCGATGACCTGGTGGTCTGCCTGATCTCGGGCGGCGGCTCCGCGCTGCTGACCTTGCCGGCCGAAGGCCTCAGCCTGGCCGACAAGCAGCGCATCAACCGGGAGCTGCTGGAGAGCGGCGCCCACATTGGCGAGATGAACTGCGTGCGCAAGCACCTCTCGCGCATCAAGGGCGGGCGCCTGGGTGCCGCCTGCCACCCGGCGCAGGTGGTCAGCCTGCTGATCAGCGACGTGCCTGGTGATTCGCCCGCCGTCATCGCCAGCGGCCCCACGGTGCCCGACCCCAGCAGCTGCGCCGATGCGCTGGCGATTTTGGAGCGCTATGCGATTGCGCTACCCGAGCCTGTGCGTGCAGCGCTGCACAGCGGCGCGCTGGAAACCCCCAAGCCCGGCGACCCGCGCTTTGCCGGCCACCAGGTGCAACTGATCGCCACGCCGCAGCAGTCCTTGCAGGCAGCGGCCGCTGCCGCACGCGATGCCGGCATCGCCTGCCATGTGCTCAGCGACGAGATGGAGGGTGAATCGCGTGAGGTGGCCAAGGTGCATGCGGCGCTGGCCCGTGCCGTGGCCTTGCATGGCCAGCCCTTTGCACGGCCATGTGTGATTCTGTCTGGCGGTGAGACCACGGTGACGGTGCGCAAACCGGCCGACGGCGCCGCGCGGGGCCGGGGCGGCCGTGCGGGCGAGTTCTGCCTGGGCCTGGCCCAGGCGCTGCAGGCCGTGCCCGGCGTATGGGCGCTGGCCGCTGATACCGATGGCATTGATGGAGTGGAAGACAATGCCGGCGCCGTGGTGACGCCGGACACCCTGGCCCGGGCCGCTGCGCTGCAGCTCAAACCCGCCGCCTACCAGCACCGCAATGACAGCTATGGCTTTTTTGGCCCGCTGGGCGACCTGGTGGTGACCGGCCCGACCCACACCAATGTGAATGATTTTCGGGCGCTGCTGGTGCTGCAGCCGATGGATGCCGCGATGAAAAAAGCGGCCAGCTGACGCTGACCGCTTCGTCATCGTTTGCCTGGCTCAGCGGCTGCCAAAACGGCCACGGCAACCGCGCGTGACCCAGATGCGGCGCGCGCGGTCGTCATAGCCCCAGGTGTAGCCTTCGCGGCAGCTGTCGCTGGACAGCTGCTCCAGCAGCACCGGGCGGCCCCAGCGCGCATTCCACTCGCAGCTGTTGTCGCGGCGGTCATCGCTGCTGCAGGTCAGCTCACGGCCCTGGTCATAGCCGGGGTTGGGCCGGCCACCACCGTAGCCGCTGCTGATTGCAAAGTCGGCGCGGCAGCCACGGCTGACCCAGACCGAATCACCGCTCTGGCCCCAGCTGCGGCCCTCATCGCAGCGCGAATCCGAGAGCTGGCGGGCGACCTCGACCCGGGCACCGCGTGGAATCGCGCACTCGCGCATGCGGCCGTCATTGCTTTCGCAGCGCACCAGCTGGTTGCTGCCGCCGCCTCCCCAGCCACCACCACTCCAGCCGCCACCACCTCGGCCATCGGCAAAACGGGCGCGGCAGCCGTCGGTCACCCAGACCACGCCTCCGCCACGGTGGCCCCAGCTGCGGCCTTCCACGCAGGAGGCGCTCGACAAGGTCTCGCTCACCACCGGGTCGCGGAAGGGGGTGCGGCATTCGCGCGTGCGTCCGTCCTGGCTCTCGCAGGTCACCTCACCATCGCGCCCGTATTGCGCCTGCGCCGCAGGGGCGATGGCCGCCAATGCCAGTGCCAACGCGCCCAGCGCGGCGCCGCTCCATGTCGTTGTCGCCATTGCTCTCTCCTCGTTGTTGTCGTCGATGGGGGCCAAGGTTAACCCGAAATCAGAGGCGGTTTTGTAAGCCAAGCCAGCAAAAAAGGCGAACCGTCGCTCGCCTGGGTCACGGTGGGTTGCCACCCAATGATGCTCAGGGCATCACCGGCGGAATATAGGCCAGCGTCTGGCCCAGGAACCACAGCAGGAACAGCACCACCGGGATATGCACCAGCAGCTGCACAAAGGTGAAGCCGATCAGATCGCGTGCCTTGAGACCCAGCACGCCCAACAGCGGCAGCATGTAGAAGGGGTTGATCAGATTGGGCAAAGCCTCGGCGGCGTTGTAAATCTGCACGGCCCAGCCCAGGTGGTACTGCAGGTCGTTGGCCACCTGCATCACATACGGTGCCTCGATGATCCACTTGCCGCCGCCCGAGGGGATGAAGAAGCCCAGGATGGCCGAGTAGACGCCCATCAGCAGCGCATAGGTGTCATGCGTGGCGATCTGGGTGAAGAAGGTCGAGATGTAGTGCGCAATCGTATGGCCATCCACGCCCTTGACCTCGGTCATGATCGCGGCGATCGAACCGTAGAGCGGGAACTGGATCAGCACACCGGTGGTAGTGGGCACGGCGCGTGCCACCGCATCCAGAAAGCTGCGCGGGCGCCAGTGCAGCAAGGCACCCACCATCAGAAAAATCAGGTTGTAGGTGTTGAGGCCCGAGATGGCCTGAATCGCCGGCTTGCTGGAGAACTCTTCCACCATCCAGCCGACCGCCAGCAGCACCAGAAAAATGATCAGGATGGGGCTGTGTTCCAGCCATTCACCCGGGCGGGTGGGCCTGCTCACCGGCTGCGCTTCGGCGCTGATGTCCACCTGGCAGGCGGCGGCATCCTTGGCGTTGGCAGCGCCGGGCGCCGTCACGTAGGCAATCACCAGCGAGATCAGCACCAGCGCCAGCAGCATCACGCCCGATTGCCACAGAAAAATCGTCTCGGTGAACGGGATCACACCGGTGATCGCCAGGATGGACGGCGGCAGGCTGGCCGGATTGGCCTGCAGCTGCGCTGCCGACGAGGAAATGCCCAGCGCCCAGACAGCGCCCAGGCCCAGGTAGGCAGCGGCACCAGCGGCGCGGTAGTCCATTTTCAGATCGGTGCGGCGGGCCAGTGCCTTGACCAGCAGGCCACCAAACACCAGGCTCAAGCCCCAGTTGAGCAGCGAGGCGACCATCGAGATCAGTGCCACCCAGGCCACCGCGCTGCGGCCATTGCCCGGCACCTTGGCCAGCGCTTCAATCAGCCGCGATGCAGGCTTGGAGCTGGCCACCACATAGCCGCCAATCACCACAAAGGCCATCTGCATCGTGAACGGGATCAGGCTCCAGAAACCCTTGCCAAAGGCCTTGCTGGTCTCTTGCACCGGCACACCGATGGCCAGCGCAGCCAGCACCACGATCGCAATACCCACGACCGCAAACACCCAGGAATCGGGAAACCACTTCTCGGCCCAAGCCGCACACCGCATCGCAAACCGCGCCGAACGGCTCTCTTCCAATTGCACCGACATAGTCACCTTTCTGTCTCTCGTTAAATTCAAAGCGCGGCGATCTTCTCACGCGGGCAGGTCAATTTCGTTAAGTGCGACTACGTACCGCCATGCGAAATAGTCAGAGTGGCGAAGGCATGGCTGCCGTGCAGACGCAAAAAAGCCTCCTGCTCTGCAGGAGGCTCGTTGGGGAGTGCGAAGCGGGTTGAAGCGCGATCAGACCCGCTCGGCCACCCAGGCCTGAACGCCCGCCAGCGCTTGCGCCAGGCCGGCCGGGTTGGTGCCGCCAGCCATCGCCATGTCTGGCTTGCCGCCACCCTTGCCGCCCACTTGCTGGGCCACAAAGTTCACCAGTTCACCGGCTTTGACCTTGCCAATGCTGTCCTTGGTCACGCCTGCGGCCAGCTGCACCTTGTCGCCGTCTACAGCCGCCAACACGATGGCGGCGGTGCCCAGCTTGTCCTTGAGCTTGTCCATCGTGTCGCGCAGCGCCTTGGCATCGGCGCCATCCAACGTAGCGGCCAGCACCTTGATGCCCTTGACGTCCACCGCCTGGCCGGCCAGCTCATCGCCCTGGCTCGAAGCCAGCTTGCCCTTGAGCTGCGCCAGCTCCTTCTCCAGCGCCTTGATCTGGTCGAGCGCGCCACCGATGCGGTGGTTCAGCTCGGCCACAGGCGCCTTCAACGTGGCGGCGGCTTCGTCCACGGTCGATTCCAGCGACTGCAGGTAGGCCAGCGCGTTCTCGCCGGTCACCGCTTCGATACGGCGCACGCCAGCGGCCACGCCGCCTTCGGCGACGACCTTGAACAGGCCGATATCGCCGGTGCGCTGCACATGGGTGCCGCCGCAGAGTTCACGGCTCGAACCAATGTCCAGCACGCGCACGGTCTCGCCGTACTTTTCGCCAAACAGCATCATCGCGCCGGTCTTCTGCGCGCTCTCGATGTCCATCACGCGCGCGCCGGTTTCAGTGTTCGCCAGGATCTCGGCATTCACGCGCTTTTCGATCTCGCGCTTTTGCGCATCGGTCACCGGGCTGTTGTGCGCAAAGTCAAAACGGGTGCGTTCTGCGTTGACCAGGCTGCCCTTTTGCTGCACGTGCTCGCCCAGCACCTCACGCAGCGCCTTGTGCATGATGTGGGTGACCGAGTGGTTGCGCATGGTGGCGGCGCGCAAGGCGGTGTCCACCTCGGCCTGCACTGCATCGCCCACCTTGAGGCTGCCCGCAGCCAGCTGGCCATGGTGGCCAAACACATCGGCCTTGATCTTCAGCGTGTCTTCCACGACAAAGCGGTTCGCACCGGCCGAGATCACGCCCTGGTCGCCCACCTGGCCACCCGATTCGGCGTAGAACGGGGTGGTGTCCAGCACCACCACGGCCGTCTGGCCCGCTTCGATCGCGTTGACGCTGCTGCCGTCGACATACAGCGCCACGACCTTGGCGGGCTCGCTCAGCTGCGTGTAGCCGGTGAAGGCATTGGCCGCGCCGGTGTATTCGAGCGCGCGGTCCATCTTGAACTTGCCCGCTGCGCGGGCCTGGCTCTTTTGCTGCTCCATCGCTGCATGGAAGCCTGCCTCGTCCACGCTCAGGCCGCGTTCGCGCGCCACGTCGTTGGACAGGTCCAGCGGGAAGCCGTAGGTGTCGTGCAGCTTGAAGGCCACATCACCGGGCAGCACCTTGGCGCCGCCGGCCAGCGCGCTGTCCAGGATGTCCATGCCATTGGCCAGGGTCTCGAAGAAGCGCTCTTCCTCGACCTTGAGCACTTCGGTGATGCGCGCTTCCTGCTCGCGGATCTTGGGGTAGGCATCGCCCATGACGGCGACCAGGTCCTTGACCAGCTTGTGGAAGAACGGCGTCTTCTGGCCCAGCTTGTAGCCGTGGCGGATGGCGCGGCGGATGATGCGGCGCTGCACATAGCCGCGGCCTTCGTTCGATGGGATCACGCCATCGGCCACCAGGAACGCGGTCGCGCGGATGTGGTCGGCGATCACCTTCAGCGATGGGGTTTCCAGATCGTCGATATGGGTCTCGCGTGCAGCGGCCTTGATCAGTGCCTGGAACAGGTCGATCTCGTAGTTGCTGTGCACGTGCTGCAGGATGGCGGCCAGGCGCTCCAGGCCCATGCCGGTATCGACGCAAGGGGCGGGCAGCGGCTTGACCGAGCCGTCTTCGGCCATGTCGAACTGCATGAACACGTTGTTCCAGATTTCGATGAAACGATCACCGTCTTCATCGGGCGAGCCTGGAGGGCCGCCGGCAATGTGCGGGCCATGGTCGTAGAAGATCTCCGAGCAAGGGCCGCAAGGGCCGGTGTCGGCCATCATCCAGAAGTTGTCGCTCTTGTAGCGGCCACCCTTGTTGTCGCCAATGCGGATCACGCGCTCGGGGGGCAGACCGATTTCCTGGGTCCAGATGTCGTAGGCCTCGTCGTCCTCTTCGTAGACGGTGGCCAGTAGCTTCTCGGCCGGCAGCTTGTAGACCTCGGTCAGCAGCTCCCAGGCCCACTTCAGCGATTCGCGCTTGAAGTAGTCGCCAAACGACCAGTTGCCCAGCATTTCGAAGAAGGTGTGGTGGCGCGCGGTATAGCCCACGTTTTCCAGGTCGTTGTGCTTGCCGCCGGCGCGCAGGCAGGTCTGCACGCTGGTCGCCCGGGTGTAGGGGCGCTTGTCGGTGCCCAGGAACACATCCTTGAACTGCACCATGCCGGAGTTGGTGAACATCAGCGTGGGATCGTTGCCCGGCACCAGCGGGCTGGACGGAACAATGGTGTGCCCCTTGGACGCGAAAAAGTCCAGAAAGGTCTTGCGGATCTCAGCGACGGAAAAAGTGGGTGTACTCATGGTGTGAAGCGGTGGTGGCGCCTGCCCGGCTTCCGTTGAAGCGGTGCAGGCGCGAATCTTCCATTATAGGGTTTGGTCGTTACCAGAGGCGCAGCCCGTACCGGGCCCTGCGCTGCGGTTTACTGGGGCACGGGCAGAGGAGCCGCCTTGCGCTTGCCCTCGTGCTCCTTCATGCGTTTTTCATGGGCCTCCAGCCGCCGCTGCGCGGCCTGCTGCTTGGCATCGTATTCTTCTTGGGCTTCACTGATGTTGTCGGGGCGCTCGGCATTCTGGCGCTGCTGCGCGCGCTGCTTGCTGTCGAGCTTGCCCGCCTGGCTGGTAGCGCGGCGGGCAGCGTCCTGCTCGCGGCGCTGCTGCTGCTCGGCCATACTCTCGGCATTGCGTTTGGGCGCATGGCTGCTGCGCTGGGCCGCCTGCTCGTCATGCGCCTTCTGGCGCTGTTCCAGATCGGGCTGGTTCAGCGCACCACCATCCAGTGTGGGGTGCTTGCGCTCAAAATCGTTTTGCTTGGACGCACGCGAAGCACGCTGGTTGGCGGTTTTCTCTTCGCGCTCCTGCGCGTTGATGGCGAGTTCGCGCTGGCGCAGCGCGCGCTCTTCGGTGTTGTACTGGCTGCGCACCTTCTGCAGGCAGTCCGTTACCGCAAAGTGCTGGTAGCAGATCTTTTCGTTGTTGGCCAGACGCGCTTCGCTATCCTTGCGCTCCTGCGAAATCTGGGCACGCGCCTGCGTGCGCTCCTGCGCATTCGAGGTCTTGCCGGAGGCCGCATGGGCCAGGCTGCCGGCAGTCAGCAGCAGCAACAAAGTCAGGGTGTTCAAACGAGGCATGGTGCCCTCTCCTGTCAGGTCAGCGCAGTGTCGACCACGCGCCGCTCCAGCGACAAATACTCCTGCGACTGCATCTCGTTGAGGCGCGAGACGGTGCGCGGAAACTCATGGGACAGCGGCCCTTCGGTGTAGAGCTGCTCGGGTGGCACCGCCGCCGACATGATGAGCTTGACCCGGCGGTCATAGAGCACATCGACCAGCCAGGTGAAGCGGCGGGCGGGCGAGGCCATGTTGACGAACATCTGCGGCACATTGGACAGCAGCACGGTGTGGAACTGGGTGGCCAGCTCCAGGTAGTCGTTCTGCGAGCGCGGATTGACGCAGAGCTCATGGAAATCGAACCAGATCACGCCCCCCGCACGCCGGCGCGGCTTGAGCTCACGCGACTCGATCTTGAACACCGGCTTCTCGTCGGGCACTTCGGCGAGCTGGCCAAAGGTCTGCTCCATCGCCGCATCGGCCTCGGGCCCCAGCGGGCAATGGTAGAGCTGGGCCAGCTCCAGTGCGCGGCGGCGGTAGTCCGTGCCATTGTCGACGTTGATCACATCCATGCGCTCGTTGAGCAGATCGATGGCCGGCAGGATGCGGTCGCGGTGCAGGCCGTCGGGGTAGAGGCCATCGGGCGTGAAGTTGGAGGTGGTGACAAAGCCCACGCCGTTGTTGAACAGCGCCAACAGCAAGCGGTAGAGGATCATCGCATCGGTGATGTCCGCCACATGGAACTCATCAAAGCAGATGAGCTTGTACTTCTTGGCGACCCTGGCGCCCAGCACATCGAGCGGGTCCTGCGTGCCCTTGAGCAAGGTCAGCTCGCGCTGCACCTCGCGCATGAACTCATGGAAATGCAGACGCACCTTGCGGCGCAGTGGCACGGCATTGAAAAAGCAATCCATGATGAAGCTCTTGCCGCGCCCCACCCCGCCGTACATGTAGACCCCGCGCGGAATGTCGGGGTGGTTGATCAGCTTCTTGATCGGGTTCGAGCGCTTGTTCTTGTACTGCTCCCAGGCATCGGCACAGCGCTGCAAGGCCTCCACCGCACACATCTGTGCCGGATCACTTTGAAAACCCTTGGCCTTGAGTTCGGCCTCGTATGCATCTCTTACCGCTGTACCCATGGGTGTCTCAATCTCTTGTTGCTCTAAGAACCTGTTGACGGTCTTCTAAATGACATAGCCTCTGGCGCAGAACCCATCTGCACCAGAGGCTATTTTCACCTAAATCTTCAGGATCAGAAGTTCAGGGTGCGCTTGTCCACGGCCAGTGCCGCTTCCTTGGTCGCTTCCGACAGCGATGGGTGGGCGTGGCAGATGCGGGCGATGTCTTCGCTCGATGCCTTGAACTCCATCGCCACCACGGCTTCGGAGATCAGCTCCGAGACCATCGGGCCTACCATGTGCACGCCCAGGATTTCGTCGGTCGTGGCGTCTGCCAGGAACTTGACCATACCGGTGGTGTCGCCCAGCGCACGTGCGCGGCCATTGGCCAGGAACGGGAAGGTGCCTGCCTTGTAGGCGACGCCGTCGGCCTTGAGCTGCTGCTCGGTGCGGCCCACCCAGGCGATTTCAGGGCTGGTGTAGATCACCCATGGGATGGTCGCAAAGTTCACATGGCCGTGTTGGCCGGCAATGCGCTCGGCCACGGCAACGCCCTCTTCCTCGGCCTTGTGTGCCAGCATCGGGCCACGCACCACATCGCCCACTGCCCACACGCCAGGCAGGTTGGTCTTGCAGTTCTCGTCGACGACAATCGCGCCACGCTCGTCCAGCGCCAGGCCCACGGCTTCGGGGTTCAGACCAATGGTGTTGGCCACGCGGCCGATGGACACGATCAGGCGGTCCACGTCCAGCTGCTGGGCTTCACCCTTGGCGTTGGTGTAGCTGATCTGCACACCCTTCTTGTCGGCCTTGATGTCGCCGACCTTGACGCCCAGCTCGATCTTCAGGCCTTGCTTGTCAAAGGACTTCTTGGCTTCCTTGGCGATTTGCTCGTCCACGGCAGGCAGGAACTTGTCCATGCCTTCGAGCACCGTCACTTCGGTGCCCAGGCGGCGCCAGACCGAGCCCATTTCCAGGCCGATCACGCCAGCACCGATCAGGGCCAGCTTCTTGGGCGCGGCGCCCAGACGCAGTGCGCCATCGTTGGACAGGATGCGGTCTTCGTCGAAAGGCGCGCCAGGCAGCGCGCGGGCATTGGAGCCGGTGGCCACAATGATCTGCTTGCCGGTGATGGATTCCTCTTCCTTGCCCGCGACCTTGATTTCATAGCCGCCATCGGCGGCCTTCACGAAGGAGCCACGGCCGTGGAAGAAGGTGACCTTGTTCTTCTTGAACAGGTACTGGATGCCGTCGTTGTTCTGCTTGACGACGTTATCCTTGCGGGCAATCATCTTGGCCACATCCATGCTGACCTTGCCGGTCGAGATGCCGTGGTCCGCAAAATGCAGATTGGCGTGCTCGAAATGCTCGGACGACTGCAGCAGTGCCTTGGACGGAATGCAACCGACGTTGGTGCAGGTGCCGCCCAGTGCAGGGCCGCCGGCTGCGTTCTTCCACTCGTCGATACATGCCACCTGCATGCCCAGCTGGGCTGCACGGATGGCCGCTACATAACCGCCGGGGCCGCCGCCGATCACGACGACATCAAATTGCTTGCTCATGATTAATCCAATGGTGTTAGTTCAAAACTGCCCTGGTGCAATGCCACACCGAAGAGGCCCGTCTTGGTAGTCAGTTGTTCGTCGTTTTGGCGACCGAACGTCAAGGTGGTGCCGGGATGGGTGCGGCAGACGAACATGAAGGAGCCGGACTCCAGACACGCAATCTTGCCGCCAGCGCGCATTGCGGCCCAGCCCATCTCTTCATAGCCCCTGGCCTTGAAAGGGATGAGCGGCAGCGGCGCTCCCGGCTCACCGACAAACGAAATGGCCCATTGCGGGCCATTTCCGTCCGCCTTCGCGCCGGGCACCTCCTTGGCGGATGTGATCGGGCGGATGCGAACCTGTGCGGGAGCGGACACACCACGGCGCGCGGCCTGTGTGCCTGCTGCCCACTGGAAGCGGTAGTCACCGCTCCAGCTTTGCGTGGCCACATCCTGCACAGCAGGACGGGGCAAGGTGCCGCAGGCACCCAGCACGAGTGCGGACGCTGCAGCCACCAGAACACGTAGCATCACTGCCCGGCGACCCGATTACAGGTCGAACAGCAGACGCGATGGATCTTCCAGCGCATCCTTCATCGCCACCAGGCCCAGCACGGCTTCGCGGCCGTCGATGATGCGGTGGTCGTAGGACATCGCGAAGTAGTTCATCGGACGCACCACCACCTGGCCGTTTTCGACCACAGCGCGGTCCTTGGTCGCGTGCACGCCCAGGATGGCCGATTGGGGCGGGTTGATGATGGGGGTGGACATCATCGAGCCGAAGGTGCCACCGTTGGAGATGGAGAACGTGCCGCCGGTCATGTCTTCGATGCCCAGCTTGCCGTCAGCAGCCTTCTTGCCGAACTCGGCAATCTTCTTTTCGATGTCGGCGAAGCTCATCTGGTCTGCATTGCGCAGGATGGGCACCACCAGACCGCGTGGCGAGCCCACGGCGATACCGATGTCGAAGTAGCCGTGGTAGATGATGTCGGTGCCATCGACCGAGGCGTTCAGCACGGGGTACTTCTTCAGTGCGTGCACTGCGGCCTTCACGAAGAAGGACATGAAGCCCAGCTTGACACCGTGTTCCTTGGTGAAGTCGTCCTGGAACTTCTTGCGCAGCGCCATCACCGGTGCCATGTTCACTTCGTTGAACGTGGTCAGGATCGCGTTGGTCGACTGCGATTGCAGCAGACGCTCGGCAATACGGGCACGCAGACGGCTCATCGGCACGCGCTGCTCTGGACGCTCGCCCAGGTCCTGGGCAGCGGCGGGCGATGCCACCTGGGGCAGCGACTTGGTCGGTGCGCCGGTCGGGATCACGCCAGCAGTGGACTTGACGCCACCGGCCACAGCGGCCAGCACATCACCCTTGGTGACGCGGCCATCCTTGCCGGAGCCGGCCACGGCGCCGACCGACAGGTTGTTGTCCGCCAGCAGCTTGGCAGCGGCAGGCATGGCGACGTCGCCCTTGTTGCCACCGGCAGCTGCAGGCGCAGCGGCGGGGGCTGGAGCGGCAGCAGCTGGGGCAGGCGCTGCGGCTGCAGGGGCGGCAGCGGCACCGGCTACGGCTTCGGTGTCGATCTTGGCGATCAGCTGGTCAGCGATGACGGTAGCGCCATCGCCTTGCACGATCTCGGTCAGCACGCCAGCGGCGGGTGCTGGCACTTCGAGCACGACCTTGTCGGTTTCGATCTCGATCAGGATTTCGTCGACAGCAACAGCTTCACCGGCTTTCTTCTTCCAGGTGAGCATGGTGGCTTCAGCGACCGACTCGGACAGCTGGGGGACTTTGACTTCTACGATTGCCATAACAATTCTTTCTGTATTCGTTAAATGCTGAGGTCGTGCTTACTTGGTCAGCACAAAGCCCTTGAGCTTGCCGAATGCGCCTTCAACCAGCGCCTTTTGCTGCTCCTGGTGCAGGTGCGAATAGCCCACTGCAGGCGATGCCGAAGCGGCACGGCCGGAGTAGCCCAGCTTTTGGCCGTCGAGCATGTTCTCGTGGATGTAGTGCTGCACGAAGAACCATGCACCCTGGTTTTGCGGCTCGTCCTGGCACCACACCACTTCCTTGGCGGCGCTGTACTTTTTCAGTTCAGCGGCAAAGGCCTTGTGGGGGAACGGATAGAGCTGCTCGACGCGGATGATGGCCACATCGGTGCTGCCTTCTTCGGTGCGTTTCTTGACCAGGTCGTAGTAGACCTTGCCCGAGCAGGCGATCACGCGCTTGACCTTGGCGGCATTGGCGACGATGGCCTCATCGCGCTCACCGATCACCGTCTGGAAGCCACCGGAGGTGAATTCCGACACGGGCGAAGTCGCGTCCTTGTTACGCAGCAGCGACTTGGGGGTCATGATGATCAGCGGCTTGCGCAGCGGACGCACCATCTGGCGGCGCAGCAAATGGAAGATCTGCGCAGCCGTGGTGGGCTGGGTCACTTGCATGTTCTGGTCAGCCGACAGCTGCATGAAACGCTCCAGGCGAGCCGAGCTGTGCTCAGGGCCCTGGCCTTCGTAGCCGTGAGGCAGCATCAAGGTCAGACCGTTGATACGGCCCCACTTGACTTCACCGGAGGCGATGAACTGGTCGATCACCACTTGGGCGCCGTTGGCGAAGTCGCCGAACTGCGCTTCCCAGATCACCAAGGTGTTGGGATCGTTGGACGCGTAGCCGTATTCGAAGCCCAGCACTGCCTCTTCCGAGAGGATGGAGTCGATCACGGTGAACGGAGCCTGGTTGTCGGCCACGTTCTGCAGTGGGATGTAGGTGCCTTCGTCCCACTTTTCACGCTTTTGGTCGTGCACGACCGAATGGCGGTGGGTAAAGGTGCCACGGCCGCTGTCTTCACCCGACAGGCGGATGGGGTAGCCCGATGCCACCAGCGACGCGTAGGCCATGGTTTCACCCATGCCCCAGTCGACGTTGATATCACCACGGCCCATGGCTGCACGGTCGTCGTACACCTTCTTGACCAGCTGGTGCGGGTTCACCGAGTCAGGCAGGGTCGTGACGCGCTCGGCCAGACGCTTCCACTCGGCCACTGGAATGGCGGTGTCGGCACTGTCGGTCCACTTCTGCTTGAGGAAGGGGCTCCAGTCCACGGCGTACTGGCTCTTGAAGTTGGTCAGCACCGGATCCACCGTGTGCTTGCCCGCATCCATGGCAGCGCGGTAGGCCTTGACCATGTCATCGCCCAAGGTCTCGCCCAGGCCTTGCGTGGCCAGCTTGTCGGCGTACAGCTTGCGCGTGCCGGGGTGCTGGGCAATCTTCTTGTACATCAGCGGCTGGGTCAGCGCAGGCGTGTCCTGCTCGTTGTGACCGAGCTTGCGGTAGCAGATGATGTCGACCACGACATCCTTGGAGAATTCCATGCGGAAGTCCAAAGCCATCTGCATCGCCAGCGCCACCGCTTCCGGATCATCGCCGTTCACGTGCAGCACGGGCGAGTCGATCATCTTGACGATGTCCGTGCAATACGTGGTCGAGCGCAGATCGCGGGGATCGGAGGTCGTGAAACCAATCTGGTTGTTGATGATGATGTGCACCGTGCCACCCGTGGTGTAGCCACGGGTTTCGGACAGTGCCAGCGTTTCCTGGTTCACGCCCTGGCCCGCAAAGGCCGCGTCACCGTGCACCAGCACGGGCAGCACTTGCTTGCCCTGGGGATCGTTGCGGCGGTCCATGCGCGAGCGCACCGAGCCTTCGACCACGGGGTTGACGATTTCCAGGTGCGAGGGGTTGAAGGCCAGCGACAGGTGGACGGGGCCACCCACGGTCGACACGTCGGAGCTGAAGCCCTGGTGGTACTTCACGTCGCCCGCGGTCAGCTCTTCAGGAGCGGTGTGGTCGAACTCGGCAAACAGGTCCTTGGGCATCTTGCCCAAGGTGTTGACCAGCACGTTCAGACGGCCACGGTGGGCCATGCCGATGACGATTTCCTGCACGCCGGTCTGGCCAGCGGCATTGATCAGCTGGTCCATCGCAACGATGAAGGACTCGCCGCCTTCGAGCGAGAAGCGCTTCTGACCCACATACTTGGTATGCAGGAAACGCTCCAGGCCTTCGGCCGCCGTCAGGCGATCGAGAATGCGCTTTTTCTGGTCGGCGTTGAAGGCGGGCTTGCTGCGAATGGTTTCGAGCTTTTGCTGCCACCAGCGCTTCTGGTTCTGCTCGGCGGTGTACATGTACTCCGCGCCCAGCGTGCCGCAATAGGTTTCGCGCAGTGCATTGAGCAGCTCGCGCAGCGTCATCGATTCCTTGCCGAAGAACGTGTTGCTGATGTTGAACACGGTTTCCTGGTCGGCGTCGGTGAAGCCGTAGAAGGCGGGATCAAGCTCAGGAATTTCGGGGCGTTCTTGGCGCTTGAGCGGATCCAGATCGGCCCAGCGTGCGCCGACGTTGCGGTACGCAGCGATCAGCTGCTGCACTGCGGTGCGCTTGCGGCCCAGTTCCGAATCAGCACCAGACGCTACCACCACCTTGGTCACGCCCTGCTTGGCGCGCTCGGCGAAGGCATTGACTACGGGAAGATGAGGGACGTCCTTGGCGTTGCTGCCGTCCAATGCGGGGACGTTTTGCAGTGCATCAAAGTAAGCGCGCCAGGTGTCTGGTACGCTGCCTGGGTTGGCCAGGTAGTTCTCATACATCTCTTCGACATAGGGGGCATTGCCGCCGAAAAGATAGGTGTTGCCTTGGTAGGCTTGATACACAGAGTTTGTATCGCTCATTTTCTCCGCTGACCTCCGCTTTCCTCTGGAAAGCATTAGCTGGTGCATATAAACAACCTTCCGCGACACGGCTGAACCGATTGGCGGATGCGACTGTGGCTGGGAAGGGCCGATCAACCGGTATTGTGCCACTTCCGTCTGGGCTTGTCCTTCGATGGCCTTGCGCCAGCGGCCACAGGCCTGGAATAGCGTAGGTTTATGCAGGAACCAGATACATTTGCGCTATCCATTCACACCGATGCGCTCGATGTTCAACAACCACTCTCTTCACGACAAAGCATTCATCTTGCTGCTAATAGGCGTCAGCATTGCTTTTTTTGCCGTGCTTTTCCCCTTTCAGGGCGCCGTTTTCTGGGCCGTGATCTTCGCTGTTGTGTTTACGCCTCTACACAAAAAAATACTGGTTCGCCTCCCCAAATACCCGACTATCGCGGCCTTGATTACGCTGATTCTGTGCCTGGTGCTGGTGATCCTGCCATTGATCCTGCTGAGCATCTCCCTGGCCAAGGAAGCGGCCACCATCTATGAAAGCGTGCACTCGGGCGAGATGAATTTCGGCCAGTACTTCCAGCAGATCTACAACGCCATGCCCCAGTGGGTGCTGGACCTGCTGGCCCGCTTCAACCTGAACGATCCCAAGGTCGTGCAGGAGAAGGTCTCGGGCATCTCGGTGCAGGCCAGCCAGTATGTGGCCACCAAGATGCTGGCCATCGGCCAGAACACGATGGGCTTTCTGGTGAGCTTCTGCATCATGCTCTACCTGCTGTTCTTCTTCCTGCGCGACGGCAAGACATTGATCCGCAAGATCCTGGCCGCCACGCCGCTCGATGATGCGCACAAGCGCAAGCTCGGCGCCAAATTCATCACCGTGGTGCGCGCCACCGTCAAGGGAAACCTGGCCGTTGCTGCCACGCAGGGCGCGCTGGGCGGCATCATTTTCTGGATTCTGGGCATTGAGGCATCGCTGCTGTGGGGGGTTGTGATGGCCTTCCTGTCGCTGCTGCCTGCCGTCGGTGCAGCCATTGTCTGGGGCCCCGTCGCCATTTATTACTTTGCGACAGGCTCCACGACTGAGGGCCTCATTCTGGCGGCCTACGGTGCCGGCATCATGGGCATGGTCGACAATGTGCTGCGGCCGCTGCTGGTGGGCAAGGACACGAAGATGCCCGACTACCTGATCCTGATCTCCACGTTGGGCGGGTTGTCGCTGTTCGGCCTCACCGGGTTTGTCATCGGCCCGCTGATTGCCGCGCTGTTCATTGCCGTCTGGGATCTTTTTGCGCCCCAGGCCCACATCAGCGATTCCGCTGAGGTAGACAATAGCGCCAGGTAACCTTTTCTTCTGGTGGGCGCACGGCGCCTGCCCATTCTTTGCTGCCCCGACCCATGCCCGCTCGCGATTTTGAATCCCGCAAACAGGAGTTCCTGGATTTCTATGCCGCCCAGTTGCCCACCCTCAAGGCAGCGGCGGCTTCGTTCAATGCGCTGATCCACGCCATTTTGAGCAACCTCGAAGGCGTCAACATCGCCAAGTTCGAGTGCCGGGTGAAGACTGCCGATGAATGCGTGCGCAAGTTCAAGCGCAAGTACCGCAACTTCGTCGAAGACCAGTCCGAAGACTATGCCATCCAGGACTACATCACCGACCTGATCGGCGTGCGCGTGGTCTGTCTCTATGAGGACGAACCACCGGCGATCATGTCCCGCGTGCGCGAGTACTTTGATGTGATCGAGATCACCGACAAGACCTCGCCGATGGAAGACTCGGAGTCCGAGTTTGGCTACAAGGGCATCCACATGGACCTGCGGCTCAATGCGCAGCAAGCGCAGCTGACCGAACACCAGGCCTATGCCGACCAGGCGTTCGAGCTGCAGATCCGCACGATCATCCAGGACTCCTGGAGTGAGCTGGACCACAAGATCAAGTACAAGAAGTCCATCCCGACCAATCTCAAGCGCCGCATCAACATCCTGTCTGCGCTGTTTGAACTGGCGGACCGCGAGTTCCTGCAGATCCGCAACGAAACCAGCCAGGCCCTGGCGCTCTCGCGTGCCGAGGACGAGGCCGAGGGCGCCTTTGGCGACGGACTGAGCGACAACAACGAACCGCTCGATGCCTTCAGCTTTGTCGCCTTTGGCCACAAGCACTTTCCGGGCTATGAGTTCGACCCGCAGAAGGTGGAGTTCTTCCTCGACGAGCTGCTGCATGACTTTGCCGTGCGCCACGCGGGCTGGCTGTTTGCCGTGGTGCAAAAGCATGTCACCACAGTGCGCCATTACAAGGCAGACTTCCAGCACCGCTATCCATCCAGCAGCTTCAACCCCTTCACGGTCATGCGCCACTGCCTCTATCTGGAAGACAAGCAGCGCTTTCGCAAAACGCTGCGCAACTCCGCCCGCGAGGCCTTTGAAGAGTGGCTGCAGCGGCAGCCGGCCAACAGCACCAGCGAAGATTAATCACCGCAGCGCTGGCCGCCTCAGGCCGTGCGCCAGGGACCTACGCATACGCCGGAACAATACTCTAGCAAGGCTCTCAGCCATTAGCTAAAGTCAATCTTTGTCAACCGGGCCAGCCGCCCTGCCGCATTGCAGCGGCCATGCGGCTGCCAGGCGCGGTTAGCACAATGCAGACAAAGGCGCAGAACCCGGTTTTCAGGCCTCTCCCCGTGTTTACGAGCATGCACGACCGTGCTTTTTGACACAGGCTGCTGCTATATTGCAACGCAACATCCACGGAGTTTTGATGCTGTACCAACTGTATGAAACCCAGCGGGCCCTGATGGAGCCCTTCGCAGAATACGCCCACGCCACATCGAAGATGCTGAGCAATCCGCTGTGGCCGATCAGCCAGACCAACACGGCCCAGCGCGCCTCGGCGGGCTTTGACCTGTTCTACCGGCTCGGCAAGGACTATGAGAAGCCCGCTTTCGGCATCAATACCGTCGAGGCCAATGGCCATGAGATCGCAATCCACGAGCGCGTCGAGCTGACCAAGCCCTTTTGCGAGCTGCGCCGTTTCAAGCGCTTCTCCGATGACCAGACCAGCCTGGCGGCGATGAAGCAGCAGCCCGTGGTACTGGTTGTGGCACCGTTGTCGGGCCATTACGCCACCTTGCTGCGCGAGACCGTGCGCACCATGCTGGCGGACCACAAGGTCTACATCACCGACTGGACCAATGCGCGCCTGGTGCCGCAAAGCGAAGGTATCTTCCACCTTGATGACTATGTGAACTATGTGCAGGAGTTCATCCGCCACATCCAGGGTATCTATGGCAACTGCCATGTGGTGAGCGTCTGCCAGCCCACGGTGCCGGTGCTCGCTGCCGTGTCGCTGATGGCCAGCCGTGGCGAGAAGACACCGCTGTCGATGACGATGATGGGCGGCCCCATCGATGCCCGCAAATCGCCCACCACGGTGAACAACCTGGCCACCACGCACGACCTGCAGTGGTTCGAGTCGAATGTGATCCATCCGGTACCAGGCAACTTCCCGGGTGCCGGCCGCCTGGTCTACCCCGGCTTCCTGCAGCACATGGGCTTTGTCAGCATGAACCCCGACCGCCATGCGATGAGCCACTACGACTACTTCAAGGACCTGCTCAAGGGCAACGAAGACAGCGCCGAGCACCACCGCAAGTTCTACGACGAGTACAACGCCGTGCTCGACATGGATGCGGCCTACTACCTGGAAACCATCAAGACCGTGTTCCAGGACTTTGCGCTGGTCAAGGGCACCTGGGAGGTGCGTTCGCCCGAGGGCAACCTGGAGCTGGTCAAACCGCAGGACATCCGCCACAGCGCGCTGCTGACGGTTGAAGGCGAGCTCGATGACATCTCCGGCTCCGGCCAGACCCAGGCGGCGCATGATCTGTGCACCGGCCTCAAGGCGGTCGACACCCGTCACTTCGAGGTCAAGGGCGCAGGCCACTACGGCATCTTCAGCGGCAAGCGCTGGCGCACCATGGTCTATCCGATGCTCAAGGACTTCATCCTCGCCAACAACCGCGCCGAGGAACGCCCAGGCAACGTAAAATCGGCGACTTCCAAGCAAAATACCTTGCACACGGTGTGACCGACCTTCTCAAAACCAGCCACCAGCCAGCCTCTGCGCTGGCTGTTTTCATTGGCGCCATTGATGCGGCCCTGCCGCAGACCCAGTGCACGCGCTGCGGCTACCCCGACTGCCACCACTATGCCCAGGCCATTGCCCAGGGCCAGGCGCCGATCAACCAATGCCCGCCCGGCGGCCAGGAAGGCGTGGTACGCCTGGCGGCCATCACCGGTCAGCCCGCGCTGCCGCTGAACCCGGACAACGGCCTCGAAGCCGTGCGCACGGTTGCCCGCATCGATGAGAACTGGTGTATCGGCTGCACCCTGTGCATCAAGGCCTGCCCGACCGATGCCATCCTGGGTGCGAACAAGCGCATGCACACCGTGATCCCAGAGGCCTGTACCGGCTGCGAGCTCTGCCTGCCGGTCTGCCCGGTCGATTGCATCGTGCTGGACAATGCCAGCGGCGAAGCCACCGGCTGGGCCGCCTGGAGCCCCGCACAGGCCCAGCAGGCCCGGCTGCGCTACCAGAAACACCAACAGCGACTCGGACATGGCGACCGGACGCCGGCGCCCAGCCCGGCAGCCGATGCACCGCTCTCGCCCCGCATCGCCAGCGCAGCCATCAGTGCCCAAGCGGCCCAGGCCGCAGCCGTCAGTGCAGCTGCCGCGCAAAATAACGCGGCCAGCAAGGCCACAGTGGCAGCCCCGGCCGCAGCGGACAAAAAGGCAATCCTGGCCGCCATTTTGGCCAAAGCCCAGCAGCAACAAGGCGGCAACCGCTCGTCTTAATGGCCGCTTGGCGCTGGGACGTCGCCCAAGGCCGCCAAGCCCCTACCGGGCATGACAGAACGGCGCAAAAAAACGCGCGCCTGTGCACCATAATGGCTGGCTTATGAACCCCTTGCTCCAGAAACTGCAGCCCTACCCGTTTGAGCGCCTGCGCCAGTTGTTTGCCGGTGTGACACCGCCCGCAGACCAGGCGCCGATCAGCCTGGGTATCGGTGAGCCCCGCCACCCCACCCCCGCATTCATCGAACAGGCGCTCTCGGGCAATCTGGCCGGTCTGTCGGTCTACCCGGCCACCGCGGGTACGCCTGCACTGCGCGAAGCCTTTGCCAACTGGCTGTCCACGCGCTATGGCCTGCAGGTCGATGGGCACAAGCACACCCTGCCGGTCAATGGCAGCCGTGAGGCGCTGTTTGCCTTTACGCAAACGGTGGTGGACAGCAGCAAGCCTGACCCGGTCGTGCTCTGCCCCAACCCCTTCTACCAAATCTACGAAGGCGCGGCCCTGCTTGCAGGCGCCACGCCCTATTACGTGCCCAGCATCGCCAGCAAGAACTTTGCGGTGGACTGGGCCAGCGTGCCCGAGGACATCTGGCAGCGCACCCAGCTGATCTTTGTCTGCTCGCCCGGCAATCCCACCGGCGCCGTGATGCCGCTCGACGAGTGGAAAAAGCTGTTTGAACTCTCCGACCGCTATGGCTTTGTCATTGCCTCGGACGAGTGCTACAGCGAAATCTACTTCCGCGACGAGCCACCGCTGGGCGGCATGCAGGCGGCAGCGCAGCTGGGCCGCAGCGATTTCCGCCGCCTGGTCTCGTTCACCAGTCTGTCCAAGCGCAGCAATGTGCCGGGCCTGCGCAGCGGTTTTGTCGCCGGTGACGCCGAGTTGATCAAGGCCTTCACGCTCTACCGCACCTACCAGGGCGGCGCGATGAGCCCGCCGGTGCAGGCGGCCAGCATTGCGGCCTGGGGCGACGAGCGCCATGTCGAGGACAACCGCGAGCAGTACCGCCGCAAATTTGCCGAAGTCACGCCGGTGCTGTCGGCGGTGATGGACGTGCAACTGCCCGATGCCAGCTTCTACCTCTGGGCCGGCGTGCCCGCGCATATGGGCTTGTCAGACACCGAGTTCGCGCGCGAACTCTATGCCCAATACAATGTCACGGTTCTGCCAGGCAGCTATCTGGCCCGTGACTTCAATGGCAGCAATCCTGGCGCTGGCCGCATCCGCATGGCCCTGGTCGCCCAGACCGCCGAATGCCTGGAAGCCGCCCAGCGCATTGCCCAATTCATTCAATCCTGGAAAAAAGCCTAAACCATGACGCAACAACTGCAAACCATCATCGAATCCGCCTGGGAAGCCCGCACGACGCTCTCGCCTGCCTCGGCACCCAAAGAAATCGTCGATGCAGTCGACCATGTGATCAACGCCCTGGACAAGGGCGAGCTGCGCGTGGCCACCCGTGAAGGCGTGGGCCAATGGACCGTGCACCAGTGGATCAAGAAGGCCGTGCTGCTGTCGTTCCGCCTCAAGGACAACGCGCTGGTGCAGGCCGGCGACCTGAACTTCTACGACAAGGTGCCGACCAAGTACGCCGGCATGTCCGAAGCCGACATCGCCGCCACCGGCGTGCGCGTGGTGCCGCCTGCCGTGGCACGCCGCGGCAGCTTTGTGGCCAAGGGCGCCATCCTGATGCCTTCCTACGTGAACATCGGCGCCTATGTGGGCGAAGGCACGATGGTCGACACCTGGGCCACCGTGGGCTCGTGCGCACAAGTGGGCAAGAACGTTCACCTGTCGGGCGGTGTGGGCCTGGGCGGCGTGCTCGAACCCCTGCAAGCCAACCCCACCATCATTGAAGACAACTGCTTCATCGGCGCCCGCTCCGAAATCGTTGAAGGCGTGATCGTCGAAGAAAACTCCGTCATCTCGATGGGCGTGTACATCAGCCAGTCCACGAAGATCTACAACCGCATGACCGGCGAAGTCAGCTACGGCCGCGTGCCTTCAGGCTCGGTCGTGGTGAGCGGCTCCATGCCTGCCAAGGACGGCAGCCACAGCCTGTACTGCGCGGTGATCGTCAAGCAAGTGACGCCCGAGACCCGCGCCAAGACCAGCATCAACGACCTGCTGCGCGACTGATCTGCCGCCGAGGCAATCAACCAGCCCTGCAAGCTTTGCGCTGCAGGGCTTTTTTGTCGCCGCTTTGCGCCCTGTCAGGCTGCGGCGAGGATGCAACATCGTTTATTCAGCGCCTGGCTAAGCCTACAATCCAAGAACGTGTTTACGATGTCCTCGCGCCGCGACAGCAGTTTTGCGGGATGGGACACGCTCGGGCGGCACCTGGCCGAGCATTTCAACGCCACGGTCCCTGCGGACTGTAGTGAATTTGTAAATACGTTCTAAGCACAAATCACTGGAGGGAACTGACATGGGAACCATGGAGCGAATCTTGCGCCTGATGGCGGACAACAAAGCCTCGGATGTCTATCTGTCAGCCAATGCGCCCGCGCTGGTCAAGATCCAGGGCGAGTGCATTCCCCTCAACAACCAGACCTTGACGCCCGATGCGCCACGCACCTTGCTGGCCGAGATCGTACCGCCCGAGCGCATTGAAGAGCTCGACGAAACCGGTGAGCTCAACATCGGCGTGCCGCTCGAGGGCGTGGGCCGCTTCCGGGTCAGCGCGATGCACCAGCGCGGCAGCTGCTCCGTCGTCATCCGCTATGTTCCGCAGGACATTCCCAGCTTGGAGCAGCTGGAGCTGCCCGAGATCTTTCAGGAACTCATCATGGCCCGGCGCGGCCTGGTGCTGTTTGTCGGTGCCACCGGCTCGGGCAAGAGCACCTCGCTGGCGGCGATGATCGACCACCGCAATGGCCAGCAAAGCGGCCACATCCTGACGGTGGAAGACCCGATCGAGTACCAGTTCTCCAACCGCCGCTCCATCATCAACCAGCGTGAAGTGGGCAGCGATACCGCCTCTTTGCAAACCGCGCTGAAGAATGCACTGCGCCAGGCGCCTGACGTGATCATGATCGGCGAAATCCGTGACCGCGAAACCATGTCGGCCGCCATTGCCTATGCGCAATCGGGCCACCTGTGCCTGGCCACCTTGCACGGCAACAACAGCTACCACGCGCTCAACCGGATCCTGAGCTTCTACCCTGTCGAAGTCCGGCCCACGATGCTGGGCGACCTCGCATCGGCGCTTCGCGCGGTCGTGTCGCAACGGCTGGTCAAGACCGTCACCGGCAAGCGCACGGCGGCCATCGAGGTGATGCTCAACACCAAGCTGGTGGGCGAGATGATCGAGCAAGGCAACTTCTCGGCCGTGCGCGAGGCGATGGAAAAGTCCATGGCCGAAGGCTCGGTCACCTTTGAAGGCGCGCTGGCCGCGCTCATCCACAGTGGCAAGATCAGCCGCGAAGAAGGCCTGGCCAATTCCGACTCGCCCACCAACCTGATGTGGCGCCTGCAAAACGACTTCCAGATGGCGGCCAATGCGGCCAAGGCCCAGGTGGCCGCCAAGCCCGAGCTGGACGACGCGGCCTCGTTCACGGAAATCGTGCTCGACGTGAACCAAGAGTAAGATAGCGGCCGTTGCCCTGCACCACGCCCCCGTGGCAATACGCCTTGAATGCGGCCTGCGGGCCGCATTGTTGTTGACCTCCCCGCCCCCACTCTTTTGACGCCATGTCCCGCACCCTGCAACTGACCGAGCAACTGATCGCCCGTCCCTCCGTGACGCCCAACGACGAAGGCTGTCTGGAAATGATTTCCGACCTGCTCCAACCGCTGGGTTTTGCCTGCGAGCGCATGGACAGCGGCCCCGACAGCTTTCGGGTGAGCAACCTCTGGGCGCTGCGCCGCAGCGGCGTGGCGGGCGCCAAGACCGTGGTCTTTGTCGGCCATACCGATGTGGTGCCCACCGGTCCGCTGGAACAGTGGAACTCGCACCCCTTCACCCCCTCGCACCGCGATGGCAAGCTCTACGGCCGGGGCGCCAGCGACATGAAGACCTCGATCGCCGCCTTTGTCGTGGCCGCCGAGGAGTTTGTCGCCCAGAACGCCGCAGCGCCGCTGGATATTGCGCTGCTGCTGACCAGCGACGAAGAAGGCCCGAGCGTGGATGGCACGGCGGTGGTCGTCGAGCAGCTGCGCCAGCGCGGCCAGGTGCTGGACTATTGCCTGGTGGGCGAACCCACTGCGGTGCAGAAGCTGGGGGACATGGTCAAGAACGGCCGGCGCGGCAGCCTGACCGGCAAGCTCACCATCCATGGCGTGCAAGGCCATATCGCCTACCCGCAGCTGGCCCGCAACCCCATCCACCAGGGCCTGGGCGCGCTGGGCGAGCTGGCCGCCACGGTGTGGGACGAAGGCAATGCCTTCTTTCCGCCCACCAGCTTCCAGATGAGCAATATCCATGCAGGCACGGGTGCTGGCAATGTGATCCCGGGCCAGATGGTGGTGGATTTCAACTTCCGCTTCAGCACCGAATCGACGGCCGAGAACCTGAAGGCCCGTGTCAAATCCACCCTGGAGCGCCATGCGCTCGAGTACGACCTCAAATGGACCCTGGGCGGCAAGCCCTTTCTGACCACACCAGGCGTGCTGGTGACTGCCGTGCAGCAGGCCATCCGCGACGAAGTCGGGCTGGAAACCGCCCTCTCGACCACCGGCGGCACCAGCGATGGCCGTTTTGTCGCCGACATCTGCCCGGAAGTCATCGAGATCGGCCCGTCAAATGCCACCATCCACAAGATCGACGAGTGTGTGGCCGTGGCCGATATCGAGCCGCTGAAGAACATCTACCGCCGCATTCTGGAAAACCTGGCACGCTAAGCCAGCAGTCGGATAGCCGTGGCGCCTTGCCGCTGTCATCAAGCCTACAATGGCGGTCTTTGATTTTTGCCTGAGTTGAGCCATGACCACCATCCGCACCCTGATTGATGACAGCGCAGCTGCCCTGCGCACTGCTGGCGTGCATTTTGGCCATGGCACCACCAATGCGGAAGACGAGGCCAGCTGGCTGGTGCTCTGGTCGCTGGGCCTGCCGGTGGACATCGACACCAGCCCGGATGGCGCCGGCTCGGTCGCGAACCAAGCGGTCAGCGATGAACAGCGCGTCAAGCTCGAACAACTGGTGGCCGAGCGCATCCGCAGCCGCAAGCCCGCCGCCTACCTGACCCAGCAGGCCTGGCTGCAGGGCGTGCCCTTCTACATCGACGAGCGCTCGATCGTGCCGCGCAGCCTGATCGCCGAGCTGCTGGCCGATGGCAGCATTGACGACTGGCTGAGCGACAAGACCCGCCAGGTGCTGGACCTGTGCACCGGCAATGGCAGCCTGGCCTGCCTGGCGGCCATGGCCTACCCCGATGTGCAGGTCACCGGCGCCGACCTGTCGGCCGATGCGCTGGCCGTGGCCCGCATCAACGTGGACCAGCATGGCCTGCAGGAGCGTGTGCAGCTGGTGCAGTCGGACGGCATGGCCAACGCACGCGGCCCCTGGGATCTGATCCTCTGCAACCCGCCCTATGTCAATGCCCAGAGCATGGCCAGCCTGCCGCTGGAATACCAAGCCGAACCCGTGCTGGCGCTGGCCGGTGGCGAGGATGGCATGGACTTTGTGCGCGGCCTGATTCTGGAGCTGCCCCAGCGCCTGAGCGAAGACGGTGTGCTGGTGCTCGAGATCGGCAACGAGCGTGCTTTTTTCGAGGCCGCCTTTCCCGGCCTGCCGGTGTTCTGGATGGACACCAGCGCCGGCGACGACCAGGTGCTGCTGCTGACCCGCGAGGCGCTGATGCACTGGTCGCAGGAGCAACCCACCCAGCTTTAAGAACCTGTTCTAAGCGAACCCTGTTCTGGCTCAGTAAGCCAGCATTCGGCAGGCCAGCCGGCTGATAGGCCGGTGCAGGCACGATTCCAGCTTGGGCGGCAGCAGCATGGGCTTGAGCAGCATCTGCACCGCCAGCTGGGCCGGCAGGCCGGTGCTGATCAGGTGGTAGATGCGCTGGGCCACCGCATCGAAGCTGCGCTGCCGGTCGCTGAACAGCTGGCCCTTGTTGGCATACACATGGCGCAGCGCAACATCCGAGTCGCTCTCGCGCAATTCCTTCAGACGGCTGTACAGCGCCTGGGCAATGCGCAACCGGCCTACCGGCTCTTGGGCCTGCAGGCTTTTGAAGTAGGCCAGGAAATGCTTGAAGTGCCCGACCTCGTCATTGCGGATATGGCCCAGCAGCCCCGTGAGCACCGGCTCGTTGCTGAGCGAGCGCAGGGTATGGTAGTAGGCGGTGGTGCCGGTCTCCACCACGCAGCGTGCCACCATCTCCAGGCGCGGATCCTCCAGCAGCGCTTCCTGCGTGCACAGCAGTGAATACTCGGCAAAAAAGCTGTCATAGGCTTTTTGCCAGTCAAAACTGGGCCACACGGTCTCCACATAGCGCCGCAGCGATTCGCCATGCTGCAGTTCCTCATGCTCCCAGCGGTCTTCCAGCCAGTGCTGGATGTCCGGGTAGCGGGCGTAGTGCGCGCCGAGGTTGGCCGCATAGGTGTCCGAGCCGGTCTCGACAAAGGAGGCGCTCATCAGCAGGTAGAACATGTCCTCGTCCTGCGCGACCGCAGCATGGTCGATATGCGCATAGTCAATGTCGGCCAGCCGCCAGTGGTGCCGGGCGGAAACCGCCTCTCCTGCATCCTGGTGGCCATCGGCGGACCGTCCATGTATTTCAGAGGCTGTCGTCATAGCACTGTCCTTGTGATTGCCATCGCTGAAATATGGCGTTTGCACATGGCAGTATGGCCCTGCTGCGGCCGCTTGGATAGCCTGAGCA
The DNA here is from genome assembly GCF_041730275.1 of Comamonas sp. SY3. Classification (NCBI taxonomy): domain Bacteria; kingdom Pseudomonadati; phylum Pseudomonadota; class Betaproteobacteria; order Burkholderiales; family Comamonadaceae; genus Comamonas; species Comamonas sp. SY3. The sequence goes on from NZ_JBGTYN010000002.1 coordinate 262,746, forward strand.
TGTGACTGATTCCTACTCCCATTTCCACTGACAACAGGTCGAGGCGGCGGCCTACACGCATTTTGCAAGCGCCAGCGCTAGGGCCGGCCCACCAACGGCTATGCCCTCCAAGCCCCTGGGCCAAGCCCAGGGCGGCGATAATCGGAGCCATTCATGATTACGCTGAAAAATATCACCCTGCGCCGCGGCACCAAAGTGCTGCTTGACGGCGTCACCACCACCATCAACCCGGGCGAATCGGTGGGCCTGGTCGGCCGCAACGGCGCCGGTAAGTCCACGTTGTTTGCGCTGCTCAACGGCTCGCTGACGGAAGACGGTGGCGATTTCCACATCCCCGCCCAGTGGCGCATGGGCCAGGTGGCCCAGCACATGCCCGAAACCGATGAATCAGCCACCCAGTTCGTGCTGGAAGGCGACACCCGTCTGGTGGAAGTGCAGGCCCAGCTGGAGGCCGCTGAAGCATCGGGCGACGGCATGGCGCTTGCCCAGGCCTATGCCGACCTGGCCGATGCCGGTGCCCACGATGCCGTGCCCCGCGCACAGGCGCTGATCCTGGGCCTGGGCTTCAAGGTGCAGGAGCTGGAACACCCGGTCAACAGCTTCTCGGGCGGGTGGCGCATGCGCCTGCAGCTGGCCCGCGCGCTGATGTGCCCCAGCGATCTGCTGCTGCTCGACGAGCCGACCAACCACTTGGACCTGGACGCCCTCGTCTGGCTCGAAGCCTGGCTCAAGCGCTACCCCGGCACCCTGATCACCATCAGCCACGACCGCGAGTTTCTCGATGCGATCACCAATGTCACGTTGCAGATCCAGGGTGGACAGCTGACGCGCTACGGCGGCAACTACAGCCGCTTCGAAGAGCTGCGTGCCCAGCAACTGGAGCTGCAGCAGGCCAGCTTTGCCAAGCAGCAAGAGAAGATGGCGCATCTGCAGAAGTTCATTGACCGCTTCAAGGCCAAGGCCAGCAAGGCCAAGCAGGCGCAAAGCCGGGTCAAGCAGCTCGACCGCATGGAAAAGATTGCGCCGGTGCTGGCCGAGGCCGAGTTCACCTTCGAGTTCAAGGAACCGGCCAACCTGCCCAACCCGATGCTGGCCATCACCGATGCCGCCTTTGGCTACGAGGACGAGGACGGCAAGCAGACCACGATTCTGCAAGGTGTCAACCGCTCGGTGCTGGCGGGCCAGCGCATCGGTATTCTGGGCGCCAACGGCCAGGGTAAATCGACCCTGGTCAAGACCATTGCCCGCGAGATGAAGGCGCTGGCCGGCACGGTGACCGAGGGCAAGGGCCTCAACATCGGCTACTTTGCCCAGCAGGAGCTGGACGTGCTGCGCCCCAGCGAGAACCCGCTGGAGCACATGATCCGCCTGGCCAGGGAAATCGGCAGCGAAGGCAACAGCGCCCGCGAGCAGGACCTGCGCAACTTCCTGGGCACCTTCAATTTCAGCGGCGACATGGTCAAGCAAGCCGTGGGCAGTATGAGCGGTGGCGAAAAAGCCCGTCTGGTGCTGGCGATGATCGTCTGGCAGCGCCCCAACCTGCTGCTGCTCGATGAGCCAACCAACCACCTGGACCTGGCCACCCGTGAAGCGCTGGCGATGGCACTGAACGACTTTGACGGCACCGTCATGCTGGTCAGCCATGACCGCCATTTGCTGCGCGCCGTCTGCGAAGACTTTTGGATGGTCGGCCGGGGCCAGGTCGGCCCCTTCGATGGCGACCTGGACGACTACCAGCGCTACCTGCTGGACGAATCCAAGCGCCTGCGCGAAGAGGCCCGCCAGGCCGATATGCAATCGCGCAGCAAGGATGCAGCACCCGCACCCCAGGCTGCGCCTGTCGCTGCACCGGTGGCAGTAGCACCCGCGCCCGCCCCCGCGCCTGCCCCCGCCAAGGCCGAGCCCGTGGGCGACCCCAAGGAAGCGCGCCGCCTCGCTGCATTGGCCCGCCAGCAACTGGCCGACAAGACCAAGCCCTTCAAGAAAGAGCTGGAACAGATCGACAAGAAGCTGCCCCAGCTCAACACCCAGCGCGATGCGCTGGAGACCAAGCTGGCAACCCCCGGTCTGTCGGGCGCGGACATCGTCGACGCCGGCAAGCAGCTGAGCGCCGTCAATGGCGAGATCGAGCAGCTCGAAGAGCGCTGGCTGGAACTGTCCGAGCAGATCGAGGCGATCAGCCAGGAGCTGAACGCGACCGCGTAAAGGGCGTTAAGACACCATGCAACGCATCATCCGCAGCCAGGACTTCACTGCCGAACGCCCCTGGGGCGCCCAGGACATTGCCCAGATGGACGGCACCAGCGTCCGTTTGCACTGGACGGACCAGCCCTACATCTGGCATGTCAACGACGGCGAGGAAGTCTTTGCGGTGATGCAGGGCCAGGTGGTGATGCACTGGCGCGAGGCCGGCGAAGCAAAGCAAGCGCTTTTGCAGGCCGGCGATATCTTCCACGCCGGTGTGGGCTGCGAGCATGTGGCCCACCCGCAGGGCGAGGCACGCATCTTGGTAATTGAAAAGGCGGGCAGCGTGTAGCCTGCACCCTACGTCAGGCTTGGCAGCGCAGACTGCATCCGCCTACACTGCCAGGCCCGGCACTGCCCCTCCAAACCATGCATGAAGACCCACCCCGCGACAGCAGCGAGCGCAACGTACGCCTCTTTTTTGGTAGCCTGCTGGGCTTGTTCATTGCCGCTGTCATCGGTTTTCATGCCGAACCCAGCTGGACGGCATGGGCCTTGCTCTGCGTCATCTGCGCAGCGGTTTGCGCCTGGCTTGCGCTCCACTATGGCGATGGTTTCTGGCACAGGGCCCTGCAGCTGATGCGCTGGTGGTAGCGCATTCCTCCACTGCGCAGACGGGCCGCCTGCGCGCCAGTCACTGCTCCTTTTCCTGCAACAGGCGCCACATCACCTTGCCGCTGCCACTCTTGGGCAGCTGGTCCACCAGTTGCACCAGGCGCGGCGCCTTGTACACCGCCATGTGTTCGCGGCACCAGTCGATGATGTCCTGTGCACTGACCATGCCCTGCTGCTCTGGCCGCAATACCACGACGGCCTTGACGGTCTCGCCCCGGTAGTCATCGCGGGCGGAGATCACGCAGGCCTCCAGGATCGCCGGGTGGCGGTACATGAGGCTCTCGACCTCGGCCGGCCAGACCTTGTAGCCGCTGGCGTTGATCATGCGCTTCAAGCGATCGGTCAGGAAGAAATAGCCATCGGCATCGCGGTAACCCAGGTCACCGGTGCGGAAAAAGCGCTGACCCGCCACCTCGACAAAGCTGGCGGCCGTGGCCGCAGGCTGCTTCCAGTAGCCCTGCAGCACCTGCGGGCCCTGCACCACAATCTCTCCCACCTCGCCGTCGGCCATCGGCTGCCCGGTGTCAGGGTCGATCACCAATGAATGCATGCCGATATGCGGCAGCCCCAGGCACTGCTGCTTGGGGTGCTCATAGGGGTTGGCGTGGGAGGCACCACAGGTCTCGGTCATGCCATAGCCCTCGATATAGTCCAGGCCCCAAACCTCCTTGACCCTTTGCGCCACCGATTGCGGCATCGCCGCGCCTCCGCCGCCCATGTAGACCAGGCTGCGGGTATCCATCTGCGCCAGGTTCGGGCTGGCCAGCAGATCGACCACCATCGTCGGGATATTGGCCCAGTGCGTTACCCGGTAGCGCGCCATCAGTGCAGCCGCCAGTTGCCGGTCCCAGCGCGGCATGATCACCAAGGTGGCCCCGGCACAGACCAGCACATGCATGATGGAGACCATGCCGGTGATATGGAACATCGGCGCCACCACCAGATTCACGCTCTCGGTGCTTTGCCGGCCCCAGAGCACACCCGCCATCGCCGCATGCTGCACATGGCTGTGCGCATGGATGCAGCCCTTGGGCAGGCCTGTGGTACCGCTGGTATAGGGCAGGATGGCCATGTCGCCCGCCGCCACCGCGATCGCCGGTGGCTCGGCAGTGCATTGGACCGCATCCCGCCAGCGGCTGACGGTGGTCGCACCCAGCCGGTCCGCAGCTGGCAAAGGCGGGTTGCCCAGCAACCAGGGCACCCAGCCCCGTGGAAAATCCGGCTGCGCTGCGGCATCTGCGGGCATCGTATCTGACAGATGGCTGATGAGCATATGCACCAGCTGCTGCGCAGGTGGCAGACTGGCGCTGGCCTCGCACAGCGCAGGCGCCAGATCGGCGGTGGTGATGGCCACGCGTGCATCGGCGTCACTGATGTAGTGGGCCAGCTCTGCGGCGGTATTCATCGGGTTGACGGGCACCACCACCGCATTGGCACGCAGGATGGCGTAGTGCGCCAGCACCAGCTGCGGGCAGTTCTGCATCAGCAGGATCACCCGGTCACCCTTGCGCACGCCCTGCTGGTGCAAATGGGCGGCCAGGCGCTCGGTCTGCTCGCACATCTGGCCATAGCTGATGGACTGGTCAAAAAACACCAGTGCGGCATGGTCCGGATAGCGGCGGGCGTTGACGGCCAGGTTGTCCCAGACCGAGGTGGCCGGCACGGTCAACCGCCGGGGCACGCGCCCAGGCCAGTATGGGGAAGTGGAGGTCGGTGCAGGCAGGTCTGCAGCAGAGGTCATGGCGTGTTCCGAACAGTCTAAAAGCGAGGTTCAGGCCAGTATGCCCAGCGGCCGGGGCAGCACCCCGTCGCTTAGGGGACCAGCGGGGCCGGCGGCGGCTCCGCCTGCATCTGCACCCAATGCAACACCGCATGCCAGCGCCGGGCGGCGGCAGCCAGGCGCTGCTGGTCCGCACCTGGGGCGGCCTGGCGCCAGGCGATGTCGGCCATCACGGCGTCCTGCCACATCTGCGCTTGCTGCTCCACCTGGGCGTGCTGGAACTGGGCCAGCAAGGCCGCTGGCGACTCGCCCGGGGTGTAGACATAGGGGTTGATGCCATGGCGCCAGAAGCGCCACTGCAGATGCAGCGCCTGCCGGGTCACCGCGCGGCCCTGCAGCCGCTGCCAGTGGTGAAAAGCCTCATGGGCCAGCCATCCGGCCATCAGTGGCTCGTCAAGGCGCAGGCATTGCCGGGGGTCCGATCCGGTAAAGCAACTGGCCGGCATCGACACAAAGCCGCCATTGAACGACAGCGCCCGCCGCGTATCGCCGAGACGGCGCAGGTGCAGCCGCATGCGCGCCCAGCCCGGGTGCTGCGGCTGGCCAAAGTAGCGCGCCAGCAGCGCCCATTCCGCAGCGTTCAGCGGCCGGGACCAAAACAGTGCGCGCCGCAGCCGCTGGGCCCATGGCCTGGTTGCTTGCCTACTTATCAGGGGTTACCTCAGAAAACGGAAAATAATCCACACTAACAGATGATGGTCGCCCAGGCCGTTTGCGGTGCGGCATATAGCGCCGTTTTGCCCACTTTGAGTCGTGAGGCTGCCTCGCACGCATGCAATCCGTTGGCGATGTGCTCCTGCGCCCGCTGCAATTTCTCGGCGGTGACAACGGGCTTGCGTCCGCCTTTTCGCCCGCATGAAGCGATAGTGTCCATCCACACGTGGTGTGGTCACGGATCCGGTCGCGCTCAAACGGCTCCAGCTCCCAATTGTTTCAATCAGCTGGGGCAGCGAGTGTCCCAGCCAATCCAGCGGCCAAACGGCCAGCACGTCGCAGTCGTGCACAGATAGGTCAAAGCGGCCATCAGGCCGGAACGATCCGCTTTCGCTCCTGAAACGACCTCCCTACCGTCTTATTGCGACACTGCCCTTCTGAGGCCGGTTGGCTACTGTTCAGGGTTCTGTCTTGTCAAGCTCGGCGTCTTTTCGCGCACGAAGCAGGTTCTTGCCTATCGCGGCGCCGACGCTGCCAAGGCCGATGAGTGCTAGCCGCTCGCGGCGCATGACTGTTTCCTTTTTGTATTCGAGATCATCGAGTAGTGTGGGGTAAGTGTAGTTAAACGACCAGAAGTCGTTCTGACGCCGAAGGACGCGAGCATTGGCTCAAGCACCCTCAGCAAATGTTCTGGCGGTCTGCGGTACGCGCCGCATCCCGCATGGACCGCGGTGCGCACACAGGTCTGCTTGGGTTATCGGGCTGCCGGAAAGTGAATGTCCCGAGGTCCCTGGAACTGAAGAATATTGATGCATACCTCAGGGCCGACGCAACGGTCGCCATGGAGTTCGTTAGCCCTGATACGTACGTAGGCATCCTGCGCCGTCACTTCCGTTCGGCCGTTCCCATCGATGTGCGCCCAGCGACCCTGGATGGCAAAGCCCCAATAGTCGTTCGTGTGGGTGTGGGGCGGGATGGCCACGCCCGGCTGCAGGCGAAACGCCCACACTGCGGTGCCTTTGGCATCATCGCCCCACAACATGGCCATCTCCGCACCCTCGAGGCCGGCTGGTTGCCATTTGACCTGATCAAGTTTGAAGACGGGACTGCTTTGCGCTTGTGCAAAGCTGATGGTGGCCGCAAATGCAAGCGCGGCAGCAATAGTTTTGAGCATAGGGTGACTCCGGTTGGTGGATTAAAGATTTACTTCAGTTGGTGGTACAGGAACGCAGCGTTGGTGCCTCCTCCCAGCTAGACGGCTGCCCACACTACCAGTGGCAAAAATTACAATCTTCACTGTTTCCCTCCTAAGTTATCTATCCATAGATAGAATTGCAGCGACAAAAAAAGAACACCCATCCATTCAGGCTCGGCCCTGCCAAACTTACAAGGATTGGGATTCAAACCATTGAACAAGCAAGTCACCCGCAGCAGTCACTTGCGATGGATCTCCATGTACGCGCGCCGATAACAGCGCACCTTCAAGTAGCGAGAACGCGAGTTGCCCCAATAACATGGCACTTGGCAGGTCCCGTCCCGGTACCGCAGCCTGCGCTTGATGCGCCAACCATTGCTCAATCAAAGCAAAGAAGCCGCGTACCTCTTGGCGCAATGGCTCGCCCAAGGTTGCATAGTCGCTTGCAAGCATGCCTGCCAAGCACCATTGGTCTTGTTCGGCGGTGCTAGCAAAAAGTGCCACCAGACCACGCAATCGCACAGCCACACCGGTTCGGAGATCCAGACTGGTCAGCGCTTTGCGCATGGCCTCGCGGTACTCCTGCAAAAGCGCTTGGGCGAGGTCCTGCTTCGTGGGAAAGTAGTAGTGCACGCTCGACGACTTGATTCCCACCCGCTCTGCCAGATCACGATAGCTAAAGGCGTTGAAACCCCGCGTTTTGAGTAATTCGCTTGCAGCACCAAGTATCAAAGTACGGTTGTGGGCAGGCATGCGCATTTTTTAGATTTTATCTATCTATCAGTAGATGTCAATTGCATTGTACAAATACTGTATCTCGGGGGATACACACGCTCGCGGGTGCGACTTCGGACCCAACCCCACCATGGAACTGTGCCAGTTGCGCTACTCCGTACGCGTCGTTGAACGGGGCTCAATGAGCCGCAATGCGCTGGATCTGGAGGTGGTCCAGTAGGCCCGCGCCGTTCCACACCAAGGTGGTGAGCGTAGGTATGCACGATTCGACCTATGTGCTCGATGGCCTGCTTTACCACGCGTACGACCTACGCATCGATGAGCACGCGCCCATTGGGACGAAATCCTGTGGCTGGCCACCTCAATCAAGCTGGGTACGGTGACGGCCGTATTAATGCTGCGGAAGCTCGGCAGCTACCCGCGCCAGAATGGCGTGGCGGTAGACCGGCGCGAGTTGGGCCACAGCGAGCGCTGCAAAGCGTCGAGCTGCGCCGCCACGTGCATGCGGAACTGAACGAGGTCGAGGCGCGCCACGCGCTGGCCCGTTCCGTGTTCTTCAACCGCCTGTGCGAAACCCGCGACCGCAGTGTCGAGCAGCAGCGCTCCCGGGCCAGCGGCCTTAATCTGGTGACGGCGGCCATCGTGCTGTGGAACATGGTCTATCTGGAGCGGGCAGCACACAGACTGCGCAGCAACGGCCACACCGTCGATGACGGCCTGTTTCAGTACCTGGCTCCGCCCGGGTGGGGGCACATCACCGCACCGGCGATGACCTCTGGCGCACCGGCCCCAGGATTGGCGCGGGCAAGTTCAGGCCACTACAACCGCTGCAACCGCTGCAACCGGATTAGCGTGCTTTATTTTCCGTTTTCTGAGGCTCCCCCCATCAAGCAGCGCTCCATCCGAGGCGCTGATCTGCGTCCGAGCAGCCCGAACCTACAAGCAATTCTGCGCCCTGAGCCTGATGGTTAACACCGATCCTCGGCACCCCCAATAAATTGGATACTGAATACATAAATAAGAAAATATAGAGACTTTCTAGAATTTCTTTTTGACCTGATAGTAAATCTAGCTGTTTTCAGTCATCCGTTTGCATTTTCTGTATACAAGGAGTGGAAATGAAGTTCATGTTTCGCCGCCGCGCGGCCCTCGCCGCCTCGTTGCTGGCAGCGCTGCTGCCGCTGTCCCAGGCCCAGGCGCAGGCAACGCACAAGATCCGTTACGAAGAGGTGGTGCGCTCCGTGCTCTATGTTCCCATGTATGTGGGTATCCAGAAAGGCATGTTCAAGGAGGCCGGCATCGAGATGAGCATGAAAACCTCCCAGGGCACCGACAAGGGCATGGCCGCCCTGCTCTCGGGCAGCGCCGATATTGTGCTGATAGGACCCGAGGCCTCAATCTATGTCGCCAACAGCGAGTCGCCCGTCAAACCCATTGTTTTTGCCGGGCTGACCGCCACCGACGGCTTCTTGCTGATGGGCCGCAAGCCCGAGCCCAACTTTGACTGGAAGCAGCTCCAGGGCAGCAAGATCATGTCCTTCCGTCCAGGCTCCAACCCCGATATCTTTCTGGAAGCGGCATTGCGCAAGAAGGGGCTGGATCCCAAGAAGGATGTCAAGCTCGTGAGCAACATCGGCCCGGCCGCCCGCACTGGTGCCTGGCTGGCCGGCCAAAACGACTATGCGACCTTCCTGGAGCCGGAGGCCAGCAGCCTGGAGAAGCAAGGCAAGGCCTTTCCGCTGGGGTCGGTGGGCAAGGAAGCCGGCATGGTCGACTACACCGTGTTCACCACCACCGATGCCTACCTGAAGAAAAACCGTGCCGCCGTGCAGGCCTGGACCCAGGCGGTGGCCAAGGCCCAGCAGTACACGGCGGCCGCTCCAGCAGGCGAGCTGGCGGACCTGGTGGCTGAGTACTTCACCGGCGTGAACAAGGCTGAACTGGTCAGTGCGATCGAGCGTTACCAGCAACTGCAGTTGTGGAAGAAAACCCCGATGGTCGAGAAGCAGGCGATGGACCAGCTGCAAGAGATGCTGGTGCAAGGCGGTGTGCTGGAGGCGAGCAAGAAAGTCGACTACGCGCGTTTTGTGGACATGGGCCTGGTGCAGAGCCTGGCCCAAAAATAAGGAACTGCGATGAACCACCCCTACCGTATCCATGTCGACAACGTCTCGTTGCGCTACTTCACGCCCCAGGGCGAAACCCAGGCGCTGCAGAACATCAACCTCTCGGTCAAGGCCGGGGAATTCATCAGCCTGATCGGCCAGTCCGGCTGCGGCAAGAGCACCTTGCTGTCGATCCTGGCGGGCATCCTGCCGCCGTCCAGCGGCTCGGTGCTGGTGGACGGTCAGACCATCATCGGCCCCAACCCGCGCATCGGCTACATGCTGCAGCAGGACTACCTGTTCGAATGGCGCACCATTCTGGAGAACACCTTGCTGGGCGCCCAGATCCAGAACAAGGACCTGGCCGCCGCCGAAAAGCGCGCCACGCAACTGCTGCACAAATGCGGCATGGGCGACTACCTGCACCACTACCCGCGCCAGCTCTCGGGCGGCATGCGCCAGCGGGTGGCGCTGGCCCGCACCCTGGTCACCAACCCGGATGTGGTGTTGCTCGACGAACCGTTCTCCGCGCTCGACTCGCAAACCCGATTGTCGATTGCCGATGAGGTGGTCGATGTGCTGCGCGACGAAGGCAAGTCGGTGATCCTGGTGACACACGACATTGGCGAGGCCATTGCGATGACCGACCGTGTCATCGTGCTCTCGCGCCGGCCCGGGCGCATCAAATCGGTACACCACATGGATTTCCCCTCGCAGGGAGGCAAACGGCCCACGCCCTTCGAGGCCCGGGGCTGCCCGGAATTCAACGACTACTTCAATGTGCTGTGGGACGAGATCGACGCCCACGTGGAAGGATAAGCATGAGCACCGTCATGAACACCACCAACACGGCGGCCCCGGCCCAGGCCGACACCCGCAGCCCCGAATACCGCCAGTGGCTGGCCCAGATCCAGCGCCGCAAGCGCCTGGTGGCGCTGAGCCGCGCCGGCCTGTTGCTGGCATTCCTGCTGATTTGGGAGGTACTGGCGCGCAGCCACATCCTCAACCCCATGCTCACCAGCTACCCGTCTGCGGTACTGCCCACCCTGGTCGATCTGGCCCGCAGCGGCGACCTGCTGGGCCACACCTGGGTCACTTTCAAGGCCACGGTAATCGGCTTCGCAATCAGCATGCTGCTGGGCATCGGCATGGCCGCCCTGCTGTGGTGGAGCAGCTTTGTCAAAAAGGTGCTGGATCCCTTCCTCGTGATCGCCAATGCCATGCCCAAGATTGCCTTTGTCCCGATCTTCTACATCTGGCTGGGCTCGGAATATTCGGTCTACGGCATGGCGGTCGCCATCTCGCTGTTCATCACCATCATGGTGGTCTATGAAGGCTTTCAGGCCATCGACCCCAATAAGATCAAGCTGGCCACCACGTTGGGCGCGAGCAAGTTCCAGGTCATGAAGTATGTGGTCTTCCCGGGCAGCGTGCCGGCAGTGATCGCCGCGATCAAGATGAACATCGGCCTGTCGCTGATCGGCGTCATCGTCGGCGAGTTCCAGTCCTCCAGCGCCGGGCTGGGCTTTCTGATCGTCAATGGCAGCCAGGTGTTCAAGCTCAATGTGGTGATGGCCTCGATCGTCGTGCTGGCGCTGCTGTCAGCGGTGATGTACATGGCGGTCACCCGGCTGGAGAAAAGCGTGCAGCACCGCTACGCCTGAGCGCTGATCATGATCCCCCATTTCAAGAAACGACCACCCCATGCAGTTTGAACCCTGGATTGAAGAACGCGTGCTGGCCCGCCAGGGGGTGCTCCACCCCTATGACCAGTTCGATGCCGCGACCACGGCCTTTGTCATCGTGGATCTGCAGAACTACTATACCCAGCCCGGTTTTCAGGGCGAATGCGCACCGGCCCGCGCCATCTTTGGCCAGGTCAACCAGCTGGCTGCGGCGCTGCGCGCCAAGGGCGGCACCGTCGTGTGGATCAAGACCAGTGCCGACGGCGCCGACCAGTTCTGGTCCCACCACCACCGTCATATGCTGACGCCCGAGCGCAGTGCGCGACGGCTGCTGGAGCTGGGCAGTGGCCATGCCGGCTTTGCGATGCCGCCAGCGCTGGAGGTATTGCCGGGCGATCTCACCGTCGTCAAGCGCTGCTACAGCGCCCTCGCCCCCGGCGCCTCGGACCTGGACGCCGTCCTCAAGGCACGGGGCGTGCGCACGGTGCTGATCGGCGGCACTGTCACCAATGTCTGCTGCGAATCCACCGCGCGCGACGCGATGATGCTGGACTACGCCACCGTGATGGTTGACGACGCGCTGGCCGCTGTTACGCCCCATGAGCATGTCAACAGTTTGAACAACTGGATGCTGTTCTTTGGCGATGTTCTGACGGTGGACGAGGTGGTCACCCGCCTGGTTTGACCCCAAAAAACCCGGCCATGGTGCGCCACGCAGCATGGCCGGTGTCGCTGCATCCTTACTGCTGCAGCTGCTGCCAGACCTTGTCCAGCCGCTTGCTGCTGACCGGGTACGGCGTGCGCAGCTCCTGCGCAAAAAAGCTCACCCGCAGCTCTTCCAGCATCCAGCGGTACTCCTGCATGCGCGCATCCACCTGGCCCTTGCGCTCTGCTACCAGGCGCCAGTAGCGCTGCTCCAGCGGCTGCAGCTCCTTGAGCTTGGCGGCATCACGTGCCGGGTCGGCCCTGTACTTGTCCAGGCGCGCGGTGATCGCCTTGAGGTAGCGGGCATAGTGGCCCAGTTGGGCCCAGGGCGCGATGGCGATGAAGTTCTTGGGCACCAGCTTTTGCAGCTGCTGCTGGGCATCCGCCGTGGCTTCGGGGGCGTTCTTGGTATCCTTGATCTTGCGCACGGCGGCCATGTACTCCTGCAGCACGCCGGCGGCCATGCGCGCCACCTCGTTGGCGATCAGGGTCAGACGCCCGCGCCCCTCCTGCACCCGCTGCTTGAACTGCTCGGCATCGGCGGGCAGCGGCTCTTGCAGAAACGCGCGGTCAATCGCCACATTGATGATCTGCTCGCGCAACTCCTCCTGCGTGCCCAGCGGCATATAGCCCACAGCCATCTTCTGCAGATCGGGGATGTTCTTCTCCAGGTACTTGAGCGCATCGCGGATCTGCAGCGCAAACAGGCGGCGCAGGCCCAGCGCATGGCGGCTGGCTGCCACCTCGGGCTCGTCGAACACCTCGATGCCGACACCGGTGCCGTGGTCGATCAACGCAGGGAAGCCAATCAGCGTCTGGTTGCCCTTCTTGATCTCCATCAGCTCGGGCAAGGCGCCAAAGCTCCAATCGGTCCAGAGCTTGTCGGCCGCATGTACGGGCCCCGACGGCTTGGCCTGGGCTGCACCACTGCTGGGCGCCGGGGCCGCCTTGCCACCCTGCTTCGCAGCGGCGGCTGGGGCTTGCGCCGGTGCCGGCGCGGCCGCGCCATCGGCCTGCGGCGCGATCTTGAGCTCGGCCAGCGCCTGGAAGGCGCCGCGCGCCTTGGCGCCCCACTGGGCCTTCAAGGCACCCAGGTTGCGGCCCTGGCCCAGCTGGCGGCCATGCTCGTCGCTGATGCGGAAGTTCATGAACAGGTGGGGGCTGAGCATGTCCAGCTTGAAATCAGCGCGCTTGATGTCCAGCGAGGTCTCATCGCGCGCCTGCTTGAGCAGCACCTCGACCAGGCTGCCGGCACCAAAGCGCTCGGCGCTGCCCAGCAGCTCGGCCAGGCGCTGGGCGTTTTCGGCCAGCGGCACAAAGCGGCTGCGCGGGCGCTGGGGCAGGCTTTTGAGCAGGGCCTGGATCTTGTCCTTGAGCATGCCCGGCACCAGCCATTCGGCACGCTCCTCGCTGACCTGGTTGAGCACGAACAGCGGCACCGTCACGGTCACGCCATCGCGCGGATCGCCGGGCTGGTGCAGGTAGCTGGCCGTGCAATCGACCCCGCCCATCTTGATGGTCTTGGGGAAGGCGGCCGTGGTGATGCCGGCGGCCTCATGGCGCATCAGCTCGTCGCGCGACAGGCGCAGCAGATCGGGGTTGCGCGCGCTCTCGTCCTTGACCCAGCGCTCCAGCGCCCGGCCGGTGCAGATGTCTTGCGGAATCTGCTGGTCGTAGAACGCATAGATGAGTGCATCGTCGACCAACACGTCCTGGCGGCGGCTCTTGTGCTCCAGCTCCTCGACCTTGGCAATCAGCTTCTGGTTGGCCTGCAAAAATGGCAGGCGTGTCTCCCAGTCGCCCTCGACCAACGCCTGGCGGATGAAGATGTCGCGCGCGCCTTGCGGGTCGATCTTGCCGTAGCTGATGCGGCGCTGGCTGTAGACCACCAGGCCATACAAGGTGGCCCGCTCATAGGCGGCCACCTCGCCCTGCTTTTTCTCCCAATGCGGGTCCAGCAACTGCTTGCGCAGCAGGTGCGCGCCTACCTGCTCCAGCCACTGGGGCTCGATGGCGGCAATGCCACGCCCGTAGAGGCGCGAGGTCTCGACCAGCTCGGCCGCCACAATCCAGCGGCCCGGTTTCTTGGACAGATGCGCGCCGGGGTGCGGATGGAAGCGGATGCCACGCGCGCCCAGGTAGCCATCGCCCTCCTCGGTCTTGAAGCCGATATTGCCCAGCAGGCCCGAGAGCATGGACAGATGCACGGCCTCATAGCCGGCAGCCTCCTCGTTCATCGGCCAGCGCTGCTCCTTGACCACCGTCAGCAGCTGCGAATGGATGTCGCGCCACTCGCGCACCCGGCGGATGTTGATGAAGTTCTGGCGCAGCAGCTGCTCCCACTGCCGGTTGCTCAGCTTGTGGCTGGCCTCGTCGGCGACGCTGTCCTGCGGCGTGAAGGCGGCCAGCGGCGCGGCCGACTCCAGCGCTGCGGTCGCACCGGTGCTGCGCTGGGCCACCGGCAAAAAGGCGGCATTGCGCCCCATTGCCTGGCCCTTGGCCGGGGCCGATTGCTGGGCCATGTCCTTGCGGCTCTTGGCCACCACCTTGCCGCCGCGCGCATCCTGCAGCCATTTCCACAGCCGCAGGTAGCCACTGAACTCGCTCTTCTCGTCGTCGAACTTGGCATGCTGCTGGTCGGCCTGCTGCTGGGCTTCCAGCGGGCGGTCGCGCACATCCTGCACACTCAGCGCCGAGGCAATCACCAGCACCTCGGCCAGTGCGCCGCGCTCGCGCGCCTCGACAATCATCCGGGCCACGCGCGGGTCCAGCGGCAGGCGCGACAAGGCCTGGCCCATCGGCAGCAGCTCGCCCTGCTCATCGACCGCACCGAGCTCGGCCAGCAGCTGGTAGCCATCGGCAATCGCGCGGCCGGACGGCGCTTCCAGGAACGGGAAGTTCACCACATCGCCCAGGCGCAAGGCCTTCATGCGCAGGATGACGCCGGCCAAGGACGAGCGCAGGATTTCCGGATCGGTGAAGGGGCTGCGCGACTGGAAATCGGCCTCGTCATAGAGACGGATGCAGATACCGTTGGCCACGCGGCCGCAACGGCCGGCGCGCTGGTTGGCCGCTGCCTGGCTGACCGGCTCGACCAGCAACTGCTCGACCTTGCTGCGGAAGGAATAGCGCTTGACCCGGGCAGTGCCGGCATCGATCACATAGCGGATGCCGGGCACGGTGAGCGAGGTTTCGGCCACGTTGGTGGCCAGCACGATGCGCCGGCCGGTATGGCCTTCAAAGATGCGGTCCTGCTCGGCCTGCGACAGGCGCGAAAACAGCGGCAGCACCTCGGCATTGCGCAGTACCGGCGAATGCTGCAGGTGCTTGCGCAGGTGGTCAGCGGCCTCGCGGATCTCGCGCTCGCCCGGCAGAAAAATCAGAATGTCGCCGCCGGCCCCACCGCTCCACAGCTCGTCGACGCCATCGGCAATCGCATCGTTGAGGTCATAGTCCTTCGCATCCTCAAAGGGGCGGTAGCGCATCTCCACCGGAAAGGTGCGGCCCGAAACCATGATCACCGGCGCCGGGCCCTGCGGGCCGGCAAAGTGCTTGGCAAAGCGGTCGGCATCGATGGTGGCCGAGGTCACCACCACTTTCAGGTCCGGGCGCTTTGGCAGGATCTGGCGCAGATAGCCCAGCAGAAAGTCGATGTTGAGGCTGCGCTCATGGGCCTCGTCAATGATCAAGGTGTCGTAGGCCTTGAGCAGCGGGTCGGTCTGGGTCTCGGCCAGCAAGATACCGTCGGTCATCAGCTTGACCGAGGCGTCCTTGGACAAACGGTCCTGGAAACGCACCTTGTAGCCCACCACATCGCCCAGCGGGGTCTGCAGCTCTTCGGCAATGCGCTTGGCCACGCTGCTGGCCGCAATACGCCGGGGCTGGGTGTGGCCGATAAGGTGGCCGCGCACCTCCCCCTTGTCATTGGGGGTGGCATTGATCTTGCCTCGGCCCAGGGCCAGCGCAATCTTGGGCAGCTGGGTGGTTTTGCCCGATCCGGTCTCGCCGCAGACGATGATGACCTGGTGGCGGTCCATGGCCTCCATGATTTCATCACGGCGGGCGGAAACTGGCAGGGATTCGGGAAACGTAATCTTGAGCGACATAGGGGCAGCATTATCCCCGCAGCAGGCCTCCGCCGGTTGCGAAGCCGCAACAACGCCTTGGCCCGCGCAGGCTTTGCCGCTCAATCGCTGCTGCCACCCCCGCAGCTGCTACCGCCACAACTGCTGCCACTGCAGCCGGACGAGCCGCCCTCGCTGTCTGCACTCGTGCTGCTGGCCATATCGGCGCCATCACCAGCGCTGCTGCTGTCGCCCCGGTGGTGGCTGCTGTCGCTGCCCGATACCGGGCTGGACATGGTGTCGGTGCTGCTGCTGGCCGCAGCAGACGCCTGCGCAAAGGCCGCTGCCCATTGGTCCAGCAGCTCCGGCGGGTAATGCCAGCCGTCCTCGATGGCCGCAGCGGCGTCGAGCGCAAACAGCAGCGGAATGCCGCCCAGCAGCGCACCCACCATATAGCGCCGGGTGTGCATCGCCGCATTCCAGCTTGGCTGCATCTGCGAAGCCCGGTCCAGCGAAGCCCCAGCGCTGGATGCTTGCGCCGGCAGGTGGTGGAACATATGCCCAAAGGCGCGCTGGCAAAACTGCTGGTAGCGCCGCGTATCCAGAATGAACGCATGCCACAGCGCATCGGCCAGGCGCGAAGGCATCTGCAGCTGCGCGCGCGGCGCCAGCCAGTGCATGATGAAAAACTGGCGCAGCGCCTCTTCGGCCTGCGCCAGGCTTGCATCGTTCAGGTAGGGGTGGTCACGCCAGATCGCCTTGCGGTAGGCGGCGTCCAGCCGGTACTGCTGCAAAAAACGCAGTTGCCGGCGTTTGCGCAGCATGCGCCAGCCCAGCACGGCCAACAGCGCCGCAACGATGGCAGCAAAGATCAGAAACATCAGACCCGCCCCGCGCCGGCTTGGGCGCGGCAGCAGCCAGGAACGCGATCAAACCTTGGGCACCGGTACATCAATGGCCTCCCCGATGGCATAGAAATGGCCGCCCGCGACATAGTGCAGCGTGCGCAGCGCCTGTGGCGCGGTTTCGAAATGCCAGTGGCCGTCGCGGAACACCCGGTCGTCGGCCCAGGCACCGGTGACCTCGCCAATGAACAGATCATAGCTTTGCTGGTTATGGGGCTCGGGCACCAGCCGGCATTCCAGCCAGGCGGCGCATCCCGCCACCAGCGGGGTCTGCTGGCCTGGCGCATCGAACAGCTGCACACCCAACCGGGCCAGCTTGTCCGGGTGCTGCAGCGCGCTGACGGTGCCCAGCTCCACCGCCAAGGCGGCGATGGGCACGGTGGGCAGCTGCAGCGCAAAGCGGCCGCTGGCCTCCACCAGCGCGCGGGTGCGGGTGGCCTTGTCCAGCACCACGGTCACCTTGGGCGGTGAGAAATCAAGCGCGCAGGCCCAGGCAGCGGCCATCACATTGCGCTCGGCGCCATCGGCGGCCGACACCAGCACCGTGGGCCCGTGGTTGAGCAGGCGGTAGGCCTTCTCCAGTGCGACGGGTTGAAAATGGGGGTCGGCACTGCCAGAGATCAGGTCCATAGGTGGGTCTGCAAGTACAAGATCCCTCCATTGTGCATGTCTGCGTCGCGCTGCGCGGGTTGTGGCTCAATCGATGCGGATCTTCGCGGTCTTGACCACCCGTGCCCATTTGTCGATCTCGGACTGGAGGCGCTGCGCCATCTCTTCGGGCGTGCCGGGATCGGCCTCGGCACCGGCGACATACAGGCGCTGGCGCACCTCCGGGTTCCGCATCACCTGGTTGAAATCGGCATTGACCTTGGCGACCACCTCCTTGGGCGTGCCGGCCGGCGCAAACAGCGCTGCCCAGGAATAGGCCTCGTAGCCGGCCAGGCCCTGCTCGGCAATGGTCGGCACCTCGGGCATCAGCGCCGAGCGCTTGGGGCTGGCAACACCGAGCACCCGCACCTTGCCGCTCTTGATATGGCCAATGGCGGTGGGCGCATCGCTGAACATCATCGCCACCTGGCCACCCAGCACATCGGTCATCGCCGGAGCGCTGCCCTTGTACGGAATGTGCAGCAGCTGGGTGCCCGCATGCATGTTGAACAGCTCGCCCGCCAAATGGGTGCCGCCGCCATTGCCCGAAGACGCAAAGGCCAGGTTGCTTCCAGGCTTTTTGGCCAGCGCGATCAGCTCCTGCACATTCTTGGCCGGCACGCTGGGGTTGACGACCAGAAACACCGGGAACATGGCGGCAAAGCTCACTGGCACAAAGTCCTTCTGGATGTCATAGCCCAGCCTGGCATGCAGCGACGGGTTGACCGAATGGTGGATCGCACCCACAAACAGGCTGTAGCCGTCGGCGGGCTGGCGGGCTGCGGTCTCCGCACCGATGATGCCGCCGCCACCGGCGCGGTTGTCGATAAAGGTGCCCTGGCCCCACAGCTGGCCCAGCGGCGGTACAAAGGCCCGCGCCGTCGTGTCGACCGGGCCACCGGGCGGAAACGGAACGATGAATTTGACCTGCTTGTTGGGGTAGTCGGCCGCATGCGCAGCCCCCGCATGCAGCAGGGGCAGGCCGGCGGCCAGGGGCGCTGCGCCCAGGGCCAGCAGCTGGCGGCGGTTGATGGTGGTGGTCATGCTTGTCTCCAGGCTGTTTTTTTGCGAAACCGCCATCATCGGCCCGGCGCGCTGCTTTGCCCACACCCGTGCCGTTTGTGATTGCGAAACCTCCACTTCGCGCCAGCAGAAATGAAACAGGCGCCATTGATGGTTTTTTCCCATGGCCACAGGCCCGATTCCGGTGCGAACTGCATGCAGGGGCGCCATGTTTGTATAACAATAGCGGCAGCCGCAAACCGCCGATCTGGCGTGCTTCTAGGAAATACCCCACCCCCACCCCCCATGTCCGCTGTATTCAATTTCACCTTTGTGCCCTGGTTCCGTTCGGTGGCGCCTTATATCCATAAGTTTCGCAACCAGACTTTTGTAGTGGGCGTGACAGGTGAGGCGATTGCAGCGGGCAAGCTGCAATCCATTGCCCAGGATCTGGCCTTGATCCAGGCGCTGGGTGTCAAGATCGTGCTGGTGCATGGTTTCCGGCCCCAGGTGAATGAGCAGCTCGCAGCCAAAGGGCATGCGCCGCGCTATTCGCATGGCATCCGCGTAACCGATTCGGTCGCGCTCGATTGCGCCCAGGAGGCCGCCGGCCAGCTGCGCTTCGAGATTGAAGCGGCCTTCAGCCAGGGTCTGCCCAATACGCCGATGGCGGGCGCCACGGTGCGGGTGATCTCCGGCAACTTTGTCACCGCGCGCCCGGTTGGCATTGTCGATGGCGTGGATTTCATGCACTCGGGCCTGGTGCGCAAGGTGGACGTCGGCGGCATCCACCGCACCCTGGACATGGGCGCGATGGTGCTGGTCTCGCCGTTTGGCTTCTCGCCCACCGGTGAAGCCTTCAACCTCAGCATGGAAGAAGTGGCCACGCGCGTGGCGATCGAGCTCAAGGCCGACAAGCTCATGTTCCTGACCGAAGTGGCCGGTATCCGTCTGAACCCGCTGGAAGCCGAAGGAGAAGACAACCCGGTGGACACCGAGCTGCCGCTGGATGCAGCGCAAAAGCTGCTGGCCGAGCTGCCCCCTGCCACCGTGCCGACCGATGTGGGCTTTTACCTGCAGCATTGCGTCAAGGCCTGCAAGGAAGGTGTGGAGCGCAGCCACATTCTGCCGTTTGCCACCGACGGCGCGCTGCTGCTGGAAATCTATGTGCACGATGGCATTGGCACGATGGTGATCGACGAGCGCCTGGAAGAGCTGCGCGAAGCCAAGCCCGATGATGTCGGCGGCATTCTGCAGCTGATCGAGCCCTTCGAGAAGGACGGCACCCTGGTCAAGCGCAGCCGTACCGAGATCGAGCGCGACATCTCTGCCTACACGATCATCGAGCACGATGGCGTGATCTTTGGCTGCGCCGCCCTCTACCCGTACCCGGAAGCGGGCACCGCCGAGATGGCCGCCGTGACGGTATCGCCCCAGAGCCAGGGCACCGGCGACGGCGAAAAATTGCTCAAGCGCATCGAGCAACGCGCCCGCGCCACGGGCTTGAAGAGCATTTTTGTGCTCACCACCCGGACGATGCACTGGTTTCTCAAGCGCGGCTTCCAGCCGGTGGATCCCGACTGGCTGCCCGAGCAGCGCAAGGCCAAGTACAACTGGAGCCGCAAGAGCCAGGTGCTGGTCAAGTACCTGTGATCGCGCGGGCTTGAAGCGCGCACAGCAAAACTGCCCCCTGACCCGGGGCAGTTTTTTTTCGATGCCGGCGCTATCGGTGCCGCCTTAGCCCCAGAGCTTGACCACTTCGGCCGCCACGGTGGCCAGTGCGGCATCGCGGGCCTTGGGCTCGGCCTTGCATTCGGTCAGATAGCTGGTCACCAGGATGGGGGCACCACCGCCTGGCGGCCAGAGCAAGCCCACATCATTGCGCGTGTCAGGACCGGCTCCGGTCTTGTCGCCTACCTTCCAACCCTTGGCGCCCGCGCGCAGGCAGTTGTCCCCGGTGGTGTTGGCAAGCAGCCAAGCTACCAGCTTGTCGCGGCTTGCCGGGCTCAGGGCGGTACCCAGGGTCAAGGTCTGCATGCTGGTCAGCATGGCCAGCGGGCTGGTCGTATCACGTACATCGCCAGGCTTGGACTCGCTCATGGCAGGCTCGATGCGATCCAGCCGCGTGACCTGGTCTTTCAAGCTGCGCATGTAGGCGGTAAAGCCTGCGGGGCCGCCGACACGCTCCAGCAGCAGATTGGTAGCACCGTTGTCGCTCACCGTGACAATGGCGTCGCAAAGCGCGTCGACCGTCATCGGCGCCTTGCCAGCAAACTTCTCGATAACCGGCGAATAGCTCACCAGCGCCGACCGGTCAAAGGTGACCTGTGCATCCAGCTTTTCCTGCCCTGCATCCACGCGGGACAGCACCTGGCCCGCCAGCAGCATCTTGAAGGTACTGCACATCGGGAAACGCTCATCCTGGCGCCAGCCCAGTGCCACGCCCGTGCCGGTGTTCAGCACCGACACCCCCAGCCGCCCACCCACCGAGCGCTCCAGCGCCTCCATCGCGCGTAGAAACGCCCGCTCCGCGGGCGAACGAAGCGCAGGTGTGGCCGCCCAGGCGCGCGACGAGGTCGCTATCATGTTCGCCGCACCCATAGTCAAGAAAAACTTTCTTCTGTACACTGATTCACTCCTTAGAATTCATGGTTCATCGATAGATGACACTGAATTTACCGGGTTAGCGACGTTTTTACCAACGATGAAAACCAAGAAAACCCACAAGAAAAACTTATAGCTTATGCACCTGCCTTTGAATGCCCTGCGCGCTTTCGATGCCGCTGCACGCCACCTCAACCTGACGCGGGCGGCGCTGGAGCTGCATGTGACCCAGGCTGCCATCAGCCAGCACATACGACAGTTGGAGGACCAGTTGGGCAAGCCGCTGTTTCGCCGCCTGCCACGCGGCCTGGCACTGACCGATGAGGGCATGGCCCTGGTGCCGGTGGTGGCCCAGGCCTTTGGCAGCCTGTCGCGGGCGCTGGCGCAGGTACAAGACCGGAGGCCGCACGAGGTGCTGTCCGTGGGCGTGGTGGGCACGTTTGCCGTGGGCTGGCTGCTGCCCCGGCTGCGAGCCTTTCAGGAAGCCCACGCCTTTGTCGACCTGCGGCTGTTCACCCACAACAACCGGGTGGACCTGGCTGGCGAGGGCTGGGATTGTGCGATCCGCTTTGGCGACGGTGCCTGGCATGGCACAGCGGCCCGGCAACTGCTGCAGGCACCGCTGACGCCGATGTGTGCACCAGCCATTGCCGCGCGGATACAGCAACCGGCCGACCTGGCCCATGAGACCTTGTTGCGCTCCTACCGCGCCGGAGAGTGGGAGCAGTGGTTTGCCCATACCCGGCAGACCTGTCCGACGCTGCGTGGCACGGTCTTCGACTCCTCGTTGACCCTGGCCGAGGCAGCTGCGCAAGGACTAGGCGTCGCGCTGCTGCCATTGCGGCTGTTCTCCCGCGATCTGCAGGCCGGCCGCCTCGTGGCGCCGCTGGCGCAATGTCTGGACACCGGCAGCTACTGGCTGACCCAGCTGAAGTCGCGCAGCCCCTCGCTGGCCATGCAGACGTTCGAGCGCTGGCTGCTGGAGCAGTGCAGCCCAGCCGCCGCTGGCCAGTAGCCGGCCGCGATGGTCTCGGGACCCAGGCCGGGCCATCTCCTACAAAGGCCCCGGCGCTTGTCAGACAGTGGGTAAACCAGGCCACGCCTACGATAGGCAGTGACGCGTTCCTGTACTACAAGTCTGCGTCTACGCAGAACCACAACCACCGAGAGGACATCCATGCTTTCCACCCGCTATATCGCCTCCCTGTCCGCTGTTGCTGCCGCCTTGCTGGCTGCAGGTTGCGCCTCTACCGGCGACATCGAAGACCTGCCGCGCCCCAAGTCGGGCCACTGGCAAATCAGTTCCACCGACCAGGATGGCCAGACGGTCCAGTTCCAGGACTGCATGGACAAGGACACTTTCTACAAGACACGTGAGCTGCAGAAGGCCAAGTACGATGTGCAGCAATGCAAGACGAGCAGCCTCCGGGACAGCAATGGCTGGCAGTTCACCTCCAACTGCAAGGTAGGCCAGACGGAGCAGCGCATCGAGAGCAGCCGCAAGATCAGCGGCGATTTCCAGCACAACTTCCATGTGCTGTCGGTCACCAAACAGCAGATGCCCGATGGCAGCACCGTGGAGACCACCCGCAATATCAAGGGCGAATACCTGGGCGCCTGCCCCGCCGGCATCCATCCTGGCGACCGCGTATTCGACGGTGGCGGCAAGATCAACTTCTACGACGTCACGGGCCTGAGCCCCAAGTAAGGTTTGGCACCTGTCCAACAGCCCGGCCATGCCGGGCTTTTTTTACGTCTGCACGCCGGGCCATTTTGCTGATCCAGATCTAGAAATGGGTGATTCAGATACAGTACGATGTTCAGCCGTTGGACTGCGGCCCGCCCTGTGCTGCCTGCGCTGGCGCTGCCCGCCAGCGCCATGCAGCCGTCCCAAGATGGCATGCCAGGGCCCTCCTCGCGTCCACCCGGCTTTTCCTCTGCCATACCCGACAGATGCTGCCCACCGGCAGGCATCTTTCGTAGATTTTCTCCATGTCCCAGCAATACCTTACCGCCGCGCTTTACCAGTTCATCGACCTGCCGGAGTTTGCCCAGTGGCAGCAACCTTTGCAGGCGCTGTGTGACCAGCACCAGGTCAAGGGCTTGCTGCTGCTCGCCCATGAAGGTATCAACGGCACGATCGCCGGCCTGCCCGGCGATGTCCATGCGGTGCTGGACTGGCTCAAGCGCGACCCGCGCCTGGCCCAACTGGTGCACAAGGAAGCCTTTGCCGACAGCAACCCTTTCTACCGCATGCGGGTGCGGCTCAAACAGGAGATCGTCACGCTGGGCGTGCCCGAGCTGAACCCGGCGCTCAACGCCGGCCAGTATGTGAAGCCTGAGGACTGGAATGCGCTGATCAGCCAGCCCGATGTGGTGCTGGTCGACACCCGCAACGACTACGAAGTGGGCATTGGCAGCTTTGAGGGCGCGATCAATCCACGCACCAAGAGCTTCACCGAGTTTCCGCAATGGGTGGCCGAGCAGTCCCAACCGGGTGGCGCGCTGCACGGCAAGCAAAAGGTGGCGATGTTCTGCACCGGGGGCATCCGCTGTGAAAAATCCACCGCCTATATGAAGACCCAGGGCTTTGACGAGGTCTACCATCTTGAAGGCGGCATTCTCAAATACCTGGAGACGGTGGACGCTGACGCATCGATGTGGTGGGGCGACTGCTTTGTGTTTGACGAGCGCGTGTCGGTCGGCCATGGCCTGGTGCGCGGTCCGCACCAGCTCTGCCGCAGCTGCCGCATGCCGCTGGGGGCGGACGAACTGGCGCATGCCCACTATGTGCGCGGCGTCAGTTGCCCCTACTGCCATGGCAGCCGCACGCCTGAGCAACTCGCTTCGCTGGCCGAGCGCCAGCGGCAGATGGACCTGGCGCATGAGCGCGGTGACACCCACCTGGGCCACACCCAGGCCAGCTCGCAGCAGTCGCGCCAGCAAAAAATGGCGGCACAGCAAGAGGCCTTGCAGGGCCTGCCGGTGCTGTACTCCTTCCGCCGTTGCCCGTACGCGATGCGGGCGCGCCTGGCGCTCGCCTACGCCGGCGTGGCCTGCCAGCTGCGCGAAGTGGTGCTCAAGGACAAGCCGCAGGCGCTGCTGGATGCATCGCCCAAGGCGACCGTGCCGGTGCTGGTGCTGGCCGATGGCACCGTGCTGGAAGAAAGCCTGGAGATCATGCTCTGGGCGCTGCGCCAGAATGACCCCGACCAGTGGCTGAGCCCTACCGACGGCAGCCTCGACGAGATGCTCGCGCTCATCGCCCGCCACGACAGCGTATTCAAGCCCGCGCTGGACCGCTGCAAATACCCCAGCCGCTATCCGCAAGCAGATGCGGCTGCCGCAGCGGCCACTGCCCATGCGTTCCTGGACGGCCTGAACCAGCAACTGACTGCCACCGGCTACCTGTTTGGCCGCGACCCGAGCCTGGCCGACATGGCCATCCGTCCCTTTGTGCGCCAGTTTGCCGGTATCGACGAAGCCGCATGGCAGAATCACCCCTGGCCCCATCTGCAAGCCTGGTTGCTGCGTCTGACCGACTCGGCACTTTTTGAGCAGGTGATGGAAAAATACCCTGCCTGGCACCCGGACGAAGCGGGCGTGCTGTTCCGCTGAGCGGGCGCCGCACGCTCCCGGCACGCGAGTGACAGGCACTGCCCGCGGATCCGCAGCCCTGCGCCCGCTGCAGCGCTTGCCCGGCACCGACCGCCTGCGCCCACCCCCGTGCCATGATCCAGTCCATCCAGATCCTGCGTTTTGCCGCCGCCCTGTGGGTGGCGCTCTACCACGCGCGGAACTACCGTTTCTTCCCCGAACTCCCCCCCTGGCTGCGCGCCATCGCCGACGGGGGCTTTGTCGGTGTCGACATCTTCTTTGTGATCAGTGGCGTCATCATGGCGCTGGCCACTACCCACACCGCCACCGGCCTGCGGCCCTCGGCCCAGTTTGTCGCCACCCGCTTTGCCCGCATCTACACGGGCTGGTGGCCCGCGATGCTGCTTTATGCAGCCGGTTTGCAGGCGCTGGGCACCATGCCGCCCGATGTGCATCTGCTGTCGTCCGCGCTGCTCTACCCGGCCAATTTCAGCCTCCATATCAATGCGGTGATCTGGACCTTGGTCTACGAGCTGTATTTCTACCTGCTCATCGGCGCCAGCCTGCTGCTGGCCAAGCCCTGGCGCGACCGCGCGCTGGCGCTCTGGGCGCTGGTCATCGCCGTGCTGGTGCTGTATTACGCCGCAACAGGCCGCTACCGCCCGGACATGTTCTCGCAAGCGACGCCGCTGGTCTGGTTCTATGCCGCGCCGCTGGTGCTCGAGTTCTTTGCCGGGTACTTCTTGTACCGCTGGCTGCAGCGCAGGCCCCAGCAACACTGGTGGGCCTGGCTGCTGGCCAGCGCCCTGCTCTGCGCGGCTGCCGTTTACTACAGCGTCACCGCCACGTTGTATGCGCCGGGCATCGTCGGCTTTTTCCACTGGCCGGAGCGTGCCCTGCTGGTGGGGGCTGCCGCCACCGCCCTGGTCGGTGCCGCCTTGCTGTTGCCAGTGCCCCGGCATGCGGCATGGCGCTTGCTCGCCAAGCTGGGCGACTACGCCTTTGCCATCTATTTGCTGCATCTGCTGGTGTTCCAGCTCGCGCAGCACTCCATCACCTCGATGGCGCTGGAAATACCGCACCGCGCCTTCAGCCTGCTGCTGATGCTGGCGGCGCTGGTCGCGCTGTCTGCGCTGTACTACCACGCCATCGAACACCCCATCTACCAAGCCTGCCGCCGCGCCATTGCGCGCTGGGCGGCTCCCAAGCCATGACCCAAGCCCGTATCCATCTGATCTATGCCCGCGCCCGCAATGGCGTGATCGGCCGCGACAACCAACTGCCCTGGCACCTGCCCGAGGACATGGCTTTTTTCAAGCAAAAGACAGCCGGGGGCACCGTCGTCATGGGCCGCAAGACCTGGGATTCGCTGCCGCCGCGCTTTCGCCCGCTGCCGGGCCGCGAGAATGTAGTCGTCACCCGCCAGAGCGGCTGGCAGCCCAGCCCTGCCAGCGAAAGGGTGCATGTCGCTGCTGACCTGCCGCAGGCGCTGGCCACCGCCCAGGGGCTGGGCCAACCGGTCTGGGTGATTGGCGGCGCGCAGATCTATGCCCAGTCGCTCGCGCTGGCAGACGAGGTCTGGGTGACCGAGATCGACCAGGATTTTGACGGCGACGCCCATGCACCCGGGCTGGATGACCAGTGGCACGAGGTCTCGCGCGAAGCCCAGACCAGCAGCAATGGTCTGCCGTTTGCGTTTGTCTGCTACCAGCGTAGGCAAGCCCCAAAGTCCTGAGTAGGACAGGCCGAGGTCTCAAGGCACCACGCTGGTGCAGCGCAGCAAATTGATGCAAAATGGATTTCATCAAATAGCAATCTGCGGCGTGCCGGACCAAGCGCTGGGGCGACGCAACAAGACGGAACACTGTGACGATGAGCCTGGTACAAGCTTTGCCCGCCGGCCCGTTGGATGTGATCGGCGATGTGCACGGCGAGCGCCTGGCATTGGAAGCGCTGGTCCGGCATCTGGGCTATGACGACAATGGCATCCATCCGGCCGGCCGTACGCTGGTCTTCGTCGGCGATTTCTGTGACAGAGGCCCCGACAGCCCTGGCGTGCTGGCCCTCGTGCGCCGCTGGGTGGAAGCCGGCAATGCCTGCGCCGTGCTCGGCAACCACGAGATCAACCTGCTGCGCGAAGACGCCAAGGACGGCTCGGGCTGGTACTTTGACGAGCGCATCGAGGCCGACAACCTCAAATATGCACCCTATGCGCGTGCGGACAGGGCCTTTGACGACGAAATGCTGCCGTTTTTGCGCCAGTTGCCGCTCGCGCTGGAGCGCGCAGACCTGCGCATCGTTCATGCCGCATGGATCGGCGACAAGATCGACCAGGCCCGGGCACTGCCGCTTGGGCGGGTGGCGCAGGACTATGACCGGCTGGAGCAAGAGGCCTATCTGCACGCAAAAACGCTGGGCATCCCCGCCCAGTTGAAGGCCGAAAACCAGGCCTGGCCCTACCACCTCGAAGATGGCGCCCATTGCCCGCCCTTCATGCCTGCGCATGCCGACAGCGAGTTGAACAAATCCCAGTACAACCCCCTCAAGGTGCTGAGTTGCGGGGTGGAGCGCAGAGGCAGCGAACCCTTCTTTGCGGGCGGCAAATGGCGTTTTGTCGAGCGGGTGGCCTGGTGGGATGCCTATACGGACAGCACACCTGTCGTCGTCGGCCATTACTGGCGCCGCATCCATGAGCTCGACCGCTCGGTGCTGGGCAAGGGGGACCAGGACCTGTTCGCCGATATCGACCCCCACGCCTGGCACGGGCTGCGCGGCAATGTGTTTTGCGTGGACTTTTCCGTGGGCGCGCGCTGGACGGCCCGGCTCGCCGGCCAGCCGCCGGAGCAGGACTTCAAGCTCGCGGCGCTGCGCTGGCCGGAGCGGGTGCTGGTGCTCGATGACGGCAGTGCAGAGCCCACCACCGGCTTTATGCAGGCGGCCGTGCCAGCGCTGGTGTGACGCCTGGGTCAGCCCCTGATGCATGGAAAAAGCGGCCAGTGGCCGCTTCGTCGTTGATGGGCTCGCTGCCCTGTTTGGAGTGCTCGTGCCTTACAGGCCCAGGGCTGCAATGCCCGCCTTGGCGATCTGCGCATCTTCCGGTGCCTTGACACCGCTGACGCCCACAGCGCCCACACATTCGCCGTCCTTCATGATCGGCACGCCGCCTTCGAGCATGCCATCGATCAGCGGGGCGCTCAGGAAAGCGGTGCGGCCACCGTTGATCATGTCTTCAAAACCCTTGCTCTCGCGGCGGCCCAGTGCCGAGGTGCGGGCCTTGGCCACGCAGATGTGGGCCGACACGGGGGCTGCGCCGTCGCGGCGGATCATGCCCAGCAGGTTGCCGCCGTCATCCACCACGGCAATGCTCACAATCCACTGGTTCTTGACCGCTTCGGCCTCGGCCGCATTCAACACCGCCTTGACATCGGCCAACTCCAGCACTGCTTTGGTTTTCATGGTGACTCCTTGGAAAAGATGGGGGGAAACCCCGTTGTTCAGCATGCCAGCATAACGGCATTACAGCGCGCTAATTGATCAGCGGCATCACAGCATTTGTGCCTAAAACGTCGGTAATCCCCATCGGTTTAGGCGGCTGCACCTTCTGCAGCAGCCGGGGCCTCGGCATCGGCCAT
This sequence comes from Comamonas sp. SY3, assembly GCF_041730275.1. Lineage (NCBI taxonomy): Bacteria > Pseudomonadati > Pseudomonadota > Betaproteobacteria > Burkholderiales > Comamonadaceae > Comamonas > Comamonas sp. SY3. Next base: position 290,916 of record NZ_JBGTYN010000002.1, read on the forward strand.
CTCGGTCTCGGTCTTGACCGACGGCGCATGGCCATCCCACTCAAACACCGCCATGCTCTCGACGTGGGCCGTATGCGGGAACATGTTGACCACACCGGCAGCCACGCAGCGGTAGCCGGCCTGGTGCACCAGCAGACCGGCATCGCGTGCCAGGGTCGCCGGGTTGCAGCTCACATACACAATGCGCTTGGGCGGTGTCCAGTCCTTGGCGCTGTCGGGCAGCGGCGCCGTGTCGGGCACCTGGTGGCGGGCCTTGTGGATATCAGCCAGCGCCTTGGACAGTGCGAATGCGCCTTCGCGCGGTGGATCGACCAGCCATTTGTCAGCCTGGCCATCGGCGAGCAGCATCTCCGGCGTCATCTCGAACAGGTTGCGGGCCACAAAGCGCGTGGGCGCCAGCGCATTGCCTGCGGGGCGGCTGGCATTGTTGGCGGCATAGTTCTCGTGCGAGCGCTGCACCAGCGTCTCCGAGCCTTCGATGCCCAGCACCTCACCGGCCATCGTGCCGATGGGCAGGGTGAAGTTGCCCAGACCGCAGAACCAGTCGATCACGCGCTCGGTCTTCTTCGCATCCAGCAGGCGCAGCGAGCGCGTCACCAGCACCTGGTTGATGTGGGGGTTGACCTGGGTGAAGTCGGTGGGCTTGAACGGCATCGTGATGCCGAAATCGGGCAGTGCATAGGAGAGCTGCTCGCCGATGCCGTCCATCAGGTGCACGGTGTCCGGCCCCTTGGGCTGCAGCCACCATTGCACGTTATGGGCTGCGGCAAAATCGCGCAGGCGCTGCATGTCGGCGTCGCTCAGCGGCTCCAAATGGCGCAGCACCAACGCGGTGACATGGTCGCCGCAGGCCACTTCGATCTGCGGGCAGGTCTCGCGGGCATCGAGGCTGCCGATCAGCGCGCGCATCGGCATCAGCAAGGCATCGACATGCGGAGGCAGGATCTTGCAGGTTTCCATGTCGGCGATGTAGCGGCTCTTGCGCTCATGGAAACCCACCAGCACCTTGCCCTTCTTGGCGACATAGCGCACCGACAGGCGCGAGCGGAAGCGGTAGCCCCAGCTGGGGCCTTCAATGGGGCGCATCACCGTCTCGGGCACCACCTTGCCCAGGTGCCAGAGGTTGTCCTCCAGCACGCGCTGCTTGGTCGCAATCTGGGCGCCCACATGCAGATGCTGCATCTTGCAGCCACCGCAGGCACCGGCATGCAAGCCAAAGTTGGGGCAGCCGGGCCGCACACGCTGCGACGACTCGCGGTGGATCTGCAGCAGATCGGCCTGCTCCCAGTTGTTTTTCTTGCGCCGGGTCTTGGCGCTCACCCATTCGGTGGGCAAGGCACCGTCAACAAAGACGACCTTGCCGTCGGCACGGCGCGCGACACCCTGGGCATCCATGTCCATGGACATGATCTTCAAGGCATCTGCGGGGAATTGGGCCGCCTCGGCGGCATCGGGGGATTCGGAAATGGTCTGTGGGGTCTGCGCTTCGCTCATCCCGGTATTTTCGCAGGCTGGACAATGGCCTGCGGCCAACCTCTGGCAATTTGGCGTGGGCGAACGCAAAAAAGGCAGCCTCTCGGCTGCCCTGCTCGGTATCCAAGGCACCGGCGTGGTGCCAGGCCGCCCATTTACTGCGCAGTGATCATGCTGCCCATGTTCAGTTGGTCCGTCACCATGTTGGCACTGCTCGATGTGCGCTTCTTGGCGCCCGGCAGCGCATGGACTTCGGTGACGCAGACGCTGTTGTTGGGCGTGAAGACCACGCGGCTGCCGCTGGGCAGCTCGCCTGCAGTCTGGTGCAGCGGCTTGGACATGTCGACCGGTGGTTCCGCACTGCGGTAAATCACTTCGTTCTTGCTGTCATAGACCGTGTAGCAGGTCGCCTGCGCCCAGGCCGAGGCGGTGAGCGCCAGCATCGCAAGTGCTGTGGATTTGAAGCTGTAACTGGAACCAGGCATGGTGGAGACTCCCGCAATATTTTTTATCGATCCGGTGAAGTTACCAAATTTTCCCAAACGGCGCATCCCCATTTGCCGGGGAAAGGTCAAGAAAAATCAACCAAAAACAAAAACTTACACAAAACGAGCGCCTGGCGCAGTTTTATTCACACTTGATATTGATAATTATTCTCATCCAGTGCTAAGATTCGCCTATCGCCGCTGTCAGGGGCTGGGTGCATGCAGACATGCCCCCGGCCCTCGCAACGGTGATGGTTTCATCGTGGGGCGACTCTTGGGGCGCGTTCAGCCCCAGGGTCGTTTTGGCCAGCCAACGATCTTTTCGCACAGCCACGCATTTTTTCGATGAAGCCCGCGCAGTCCATGGCCGCTGCCCATCGCCGCCGCCGCGACGGTGTTTGCTGAACGATGGCTCTGCCCTGCTGCACCGGCCCGCGTTGTCCACGGCTCCGCAATCTCCACCACCCGCTGCTACAGCTCGCCTTGCCGCAATCCGCTCGAGCGCCTCACCTGGCGTTCCGTCGCCTCTTCCAACACCGAGAAGTTACTGCTGCCGCCTGCCACCACGGTCAGCCAGCGCTTGGCCCGGGTCATGCCGGTGTAGACCAGCTCGCGGGTCATGATGGGCGACAGGCTGGGCGGCAACACCACGGCCGCATGGCTGAACTCCGAGCCCTGCGACTTGTGGATCGTCATCGCATAGACGGTCTCCACGGCCTGCAAGCGGCTGGGCAGCACCCAGCGCAGACCTTCGCTGGTCGCAAAAACCACGCGCAGCGCACCCGGTGCCATACCGGCCCCGCCGGTCACGGGCGCCTGGTTCGCCGGCATCTGCACGGTGATGCCGATATCGCCATTCATCAGCTTGAGGCTGTAGTCATTGCGGGTCACCAGCACCGGGCGGCCGGCATACCAGCCGCTGCTTTGTGCAATCAGCTCGCGGTGGGCCAGCAGCTGGGCAATGCGCTCGTTGAGCCCTTCCACACCCCAGGGACCACTGCGCAGCGCGCAGAGCACCTGGAACTCGCCATGCGCCTTCAACAGCCGCAGCGCCCAGGCATTCAAGGCCTCGGGGCCGGGGTTGGGCGGCATCTCGCGCAGCACCTGCAGGTAGTGGCCATAGCCCACGGGCCCGGCATCGCGCTTGGCGGCGCTGTCGACAAAGCGCTTGCCGCCGCCATCGAGCACCAGTTGCGCGAGAGATGAATGTGTCGGGTCCGGTACCGCATACGCGGCCAGATCGGGGTAGCCTGCCTTCAGCAGCGGCTTGATGGCCTTGCGCCTTCCGGCATTGACGACACCGGCCAACTGGCCGATGCCGCTGTCGGCATGGAAACGGTGGCTGACCCGCAGCATCACCACCGCCTGGTCCAGCGGCTTGCCTGCGATATCTTGCAGCTCCGCAGGCACCTGCTGGCCGGTCACCTGCTGCAGCCATTGCGCCGTCTCGTGCCAGTAGAGGCCGCGCTCGGCCTGGGCGCAAAGCTCCCCGAGCACCGCGCCGGCTTCCACCGATGCGAGCTGGTCCTTGTCGCCCAGCAGCACCAGACTGGCCTGCGGCGGCAGCGCCGACAGCAGGGCTGCCATCATCTCCAGGTCAACCATCGACGCTTCATCGACGACCAGCACATCCAGCGCCAATGGGTGCTGGGCATCATGGCGAAAATGCCGGCTGTCAGGCCGGCTGCCCAGCAAACGGTGCAAGGTCTGGGCTTCCGACGGGATCAGCGGCTTCAAGCTCCGGGGCCCGCCACCCTCTGCCGGCGGCAAGGCAGGCAGCTGCGCATCATCGAGGCGCTGCAAGGCCTGCACGATGGATTCGGACAAGCGCGCCGCCGCCTTGCCGGTGGGCGCCGCCAGGCAAATGCGCAGGGGCCGGCCGCCTTGCTGCAAGGCCATGCTTTGCAGCAGCGCCAGCAGCTTGACGACGGTGGTGGTCTTGCCGGTGCCCGGGCCGCCGGTAATGATCGAAAACGCGCTCGATGCTGCTAAGGCGCAGGCCATTTTTTGCCAGTCGGGCGAATCGGGAACCTGGTGCGGTGCCGGTGCAAACACCTGGTCCAGTGCCTGGCGCAGCATCGCATCCTGCGCGGCACTGCGGCCCTGGCGCAAATGCTGGCTGGCAGTGATGCGCTGGCCAATGGCCTGCGCCACGTCCTGCTCGTACTGCCAGTAGCGGCGCAGATAGAGGCGATCGCCCTGCAACACCAGCGGTGTGCCACCCTGGCTGGGCTTGCCCGGTGCCGCCACCAGCGCGCTGGCCTGCAGCACCGACTGCCATTGCAGCAAGTTGACCTGGGCCAGCAGCTCGCTGGGCAGCGGCAATGGCGTAGGCTCGGTCGCGCCGCTGCCCTGCGCAGCGGTATCGGGTGGCAGCGACAGCGCAAAACGGCTGTTGTCCAACGTGGCTTGCAGATCCAGGCAGACATGGCCACGGCCCAGCTGGTGGCTGGCCAGTGCAGCGGCCAGCAGCACCAGTGGCGATGCGCCGGGATCGAGTTCATGCAGAAAAAGCACCAGCGCCTGGTCCAGGCTGCGCAGCCAGCCATGGGCGGTCCAGCGTTCTACCGTGTGCAGCAGGCTGGCGGTCGCGCCGTCCGGCACGGCCGGCGTACGTACTGCGGATTGCTGGTGGGGCACGCCCTGCGGGGGCATGCCGTCCTCGGGTTCTGTCGTCATTGCATTCTTCATCATTGCGCAAACAGCGCATCGAGCGCATCCATCAGCGCGCGCGGGGGTTTGTCCTGGTAGAGACCCTGGTGCTCCGCACCCACGCCTCGCAAAAACCAGTACTGCACGCCGCCCACATCGCGCTCGTAGTCATAACCGGGCAGGCGCTGCTGCAGCAAGCGGTGCAGCGCATAGGTGTACAGCACATACTGCAGGTCATAGCGGTGTTGCAGCACAGCAGCCGCCATGGCCTGCGGCGTGTAGGCCGTACTGTCGGCGCCCAGCCAGTTGGATTTGTAGTCCATCATGTAATAGCGGCCGCCATGCTCGAACACCAGGTCCATGTAGCCCTTGAGCATGCCATGGAGCTGATTGGGGAGCAGCGCCGGCCTCGGCTGGCCCGGCAGCACATGCTGCTGCACGAGCGTGTCGAGCTGACCGGTCGAGGCCCGGTTGATCGACAGCCAGAACTCCATCTCAACCTGGTAATCGCCCAGCGACTGCAGTGCGGCAGGCGTCTCGCTCGGGGCACCCTGCAGCAGCAACGGCGTCTGCAGCCATTGCCGGACGAAGCCTTGCAAGGGTGCGGCCCAGTCCCCCCAGCCGCGCACCTGGCAGCGGTAGGCGATGATGCCATCCAATGCCGCTGGTTTGCTCATTACCGTGGCAAAACCCTCTTGCGCGCACCACTCCAGCAGGCCGTGCAGAAAGTTGCCCGCATCCGGGCCTTTGGGGAACGCATGCAGGCTGCCCGGCTGCGGCTGGCCGGGCGCGGTGGCCTCGGGCAGTGCTTCCTGGGGCTCGAGGTACTGGTCCTGCTCTGCGGTTTCGGGCTCGGCCGCAGTGACGGCTTCTTCGGTCCACAGGCCTTGCGAGGGGAGCGCCAGGCCCAGCCGCTCGGTCAGTGCAGAGAAACTGGCGATCCACCAGTGCTCATCGGCTTGTCTGCGGGGGCGGCGCGCCGGGTGGACGGCCGGCGGCCGCTCGGGCTGGTAGCGCTGCAGGCTGACCTCGGGGACCGGCTGCACTGCCATCTGCGGGCAGCGGCTGGCAAATTCCTGCAGGTAGGCATGCAGCGCCAGATCGGGCAGCTTTTGCCCGCCCGCCAGCAGGTAACCGACAGCGCTTTTCTCCAGGCTGCCCGCCCGGCTCATGCCCTTGGCGAGCGGCGCCACGCCCAGCCACAGCGCGTACTGGGCGCGCGTCAGTGCCACATAGAGCAGGCGCATGTCTTCGCTCAGGCGCTCGTCGTTGTGGGCGCTGACCGCCTCGGCATGCTTGTTGTTCAGCTCCACGACCAGGTCACCCGAAGCAGCATCGTGGTACTGCGCATAGCCCCGGCTCTTGCCGTCAAAATCGCGCCAGCTGCTGATGAAGGGCAGCAGCACCAGCGGGTATTCCAGGCCCTTGGACTTGTGGATGGTGACCACCTTGATCAGGTCCGCATCGCTCTCCAGGCGCAGGATCTCCTCCTCACCCTCGGGGCTGTCCATCTGCTCGGCCAGGCGCCGGATCAGCGCCTGCGCACCCTCCACCTCGGTCGAAGCACGCTGCAGCCATTCGGCCAGGTGCAGCACATTGGTCAGGCGCCGCTCGCCGCCGGTCTGGCCGAGCCAGCGGGCGGGCAGGTCAAAATCGAGCAGCCACTGGCGCAGCATCGGCAACACGCCTTTTTTCTGCCACAGCTGCTGCAGTACACGTGTGCGCAGCGCCAGGTGCTCCCAATGCTGTTCATCATGGTTGAGCCGCTCCAGTTCCTGCCACGACCAGTCCATCGACGCGGTGGCCAGCGCCACCCGCAGCAGGCCGTCATCGCCAGGCGCATTGACGGCGCGCAGCCAGCGCAGCATGTCAGCGGCCTCGCCCGTCTGGAACACCGAGTCGCGGTCCGACAGGTAGACACTGGCCAGGCCCCGGTCCTTGAGCGCATCGCGCACCAGCTCGGCCTCGGCACGGCCCCGCACCAGAATGGCGATGTCGGCCGGACGCAGCGGCCGGCCCAGCGCATCCGGCGATTGGCCAAAACCGGCCTGCCCGGCCCGGGCAGCATTGAGCCAGGCGGTGATCTGGCTGGCGGTCGACTGTGCCATGCGCTGGCGGTAGGCGGATTCGGCCACGCCGGTACGCGCGCTCTTGCCAGTGCCTGCGGCATCGCCATACTCGTCGGAGGCTTCAGCCTGCGGCTGCATGCCCGCTTCCATGGTCCACAGGGTGATCGCCGCAGGGGCTGCGCCTTGTAAGAAGAGCGCATCGGCCCGCCCGTGCGCACCGACCGCCACAAAGGGCACCGGGTTGCGCTGCGCGTCCTCGCGGAAGCGAAAGGCCGCCCGGGGATGGCCCTCGGCATGCACAAAGCAATGGTTGATGGCCTCCACGACCGCCTGGGTGGAGCGGTAGTTGGTGCCCAGCGAGTAATGGCGCCCCTGGGTGGCAGCGCGGGCGCGCAGGTAGGTGTAGATATCGGCACCGCGAAACGCGTAGATCGCCTGCTTGGGGTCGCCGATCATGAACAGGCCCTGCGCGGGGTCGTTGTCCGCGATGCGGTAGATGCGTTCAAAAATGCGGTATTGGAGTGGATCGGTGTCCTGGAACTCATCGATCATTGCCACCGGAAACTGGCTGCGGATGCGCTGCGCAAGAGCGTCGCCCCCGGGCGCATGCAACGCTGCATCCAGGCGCTGCAGCAGGTCGTCAAACCCCAGTTCGCCACGGCGCTGCTTCTCGCCCTCCAGCGCGCGCTGTATGTGGGCCATTGCATGGCGCAGCAGCAGCGGCTTGAGCGGCGTGGCCGCTTGTGCGTCTTGCGCCACCGCCTCCAGCCAGGCGTCGATCGCAGCAAAGGCCGCATGCTCGGGCACCACGACCCCTTTTTTGGCCTTGATGCCCGACTGGCCGAAGGCCCGAATCTTGGCGGGCGCCGGCTCGCCAGCACTCCAGGCCGCCATCGCGGCCAACCAGGCCTCGAACACGCCTGGCTCGTCCTTCTTGGGATAGGTGACGCCGTTGAGGCCCGGCACCAGCGCGATGAGCAACGCCTCCAGCTCGGCCCGGTGCTGCTGCCACAACTGGCGGGCGGCATTCTCCAGCGCACCATGGCGGGCGGCAGCCTCGCTGGCCTGGGCCAGCAAAGCCGGCAGGTCGACCTGGCCGGCAGGCGCCAGTTGCGCGCCCTCGTAGCGCCAGTCGGCATCCTGGCGGCTGAGCATGGGCTGGATGGCCTGCTGCAAGACCTGGGGCGTGGCCACCACCTGCAGCAAGCTGCGCAGCGACGTCGCGGGCAGGTCGTAGAACTGGCGGCGCCAGTAGTCCTGCACCACCTGGGTCAGCAATTCGCTCTGGTCGGTGATGAGGCTTTGCTGGAACAGGCTGCCGCTGTCAAATGCATGTTCGCGCAGCATGCGGTAGCACCAGCTGTGGATGGTGGATACCGCTGCCTCATCCATCCAGTTGGCGGCCTCATGCAGCACACGGGCGCAGGCAGGCCAGCGGCTGCTGGGGTAATCGGCCCGCAGCGCCAGCAGCAAGGGGTCCGTCGCCTCTTCGCTGCCGCTGCCCTCCGGGTCCCGCGCGAACAGCTGGGCCGCTTCGGACAGGCGGTGACGAATGCGGTCGCGCAGTTCCTGCGTGGCCGCATCGGTAAAGGTCACCACCAGAATATCGGGCGGCGCCAGAGGCCGCCCAAAGGCCTGCTCTCCTCCATGCTGCAGCACCAGCCGCAGGTACAGCGCAGCAATCGTATAGGTTTTGCCGGTGCCGGCACTGGCTTCGATCAGCCGGCTGCCCCACAGCGGAAAACGCAGGGGATCCAATGCCAAGGTGGTATCGGGTGGCATCGCGCTCATCGCGGCCCCTCCCCATCGCCCGCACCACCCTCTGCAAAGCGCGCCAGCGCCTGCGGATGCTGGCCATTGACCAGTTGCACATGGGCGAGCATGTCGCCATACAGCTGCTGGGCCACGTCCAGCAGACCGGCAGCCAGCAGCGCATCAAAATCCGGAAACGCCCGGGCCAGCTCGGCCGAGCGTTGCAGCTCGCCCGTGCCCCGGTAGCTGTCGTCGTACAGCGACGCCAGCTGCCCGGTCGATGCGGCCGGTGACAGGCTGGCGATGGAGGTACGAACCGCTGCCGGCAAGGGCGCGCGCATGCCTTGCTGCCACAGCGCCAGCAACTGGCGCCACGCCGTCCGGGCATCGCCAGCGGCCAGCGCAGGAAACACTGCAATGCCCGATTCGGTGCAGACCACGGTCGTCAGCGCCTGGCCGGCGTTGTGCCAGGCCAGGTGCTCCACCCAGGCGCGCACCAGGCGGTCATAGCGCAGCTGCTCGCCGGCATGCAAGCGGCCGGCGGACAGGCTGATCTTGGCGGCATGCCGCTGGCCGGCGGCATCAGTCCAGCGCAGACCGCGCAGCCAGTCGGCCACCGCCGGGCCCTGCGTGCCGCCGCTGTAGCGCAGCTCCAGCGCATCGCTGCCCGCCTGCGGCCAATAGCGCAGCGCTGCCGCATACACCTGCAGCGCACGCAGGGCCGCGTCGCAGGCGGGCTCGAGCGCGCAATCGGCAAAGGCGCGCAGCGGCAGCCGCCCTTCCAGCCGCAGCCGCTGGGCCGCAGCATCGAGCTGCGCGCGCAGCTGGGGCGCATCGGCCGCCGCACCGGGGTTGTCGCGCACCCAGGGCTCCAGCGCGCTCAGCAAGCCAGCCTGCAGGCTCCAGGCCTGCAGGCCGTCCGGGGCAAACATCTCCTCGTCCTGGCCGGTCAGGTCCTCGTCTTCAAAAAACACGCGCAGGCGCTGGCGGAAGAATGCGGCGACGGGCTTTTGCGCAAAGTCCTGCAGTTGGCGCAGGTTCAGCGCTGCGTCAAGCCCCATCTCCGGCAAGGCCTCCAACGCGTCTTCGTCTGCCCCGGTCGGCAGGCCTTCACCGTGCACACCATGCCACTCCTGCGCATAGGTATAGAGGCCATCGCTGCCCGCCTGCGCAGGGGGCTGTGCGAAGTAGCGCGGGCTGAAGGGTTGCAGCGGGTGCTCCTGCGTGAGGGCGCGCAGCAGCGCCTGCCCCGAGGCAGGGCCCGACAGCCCGGCGGGGGCGCCTGCCAACTGCCAGCCCTGGGCAAGATGGTCGCGCAGCTGGCCGATCAGCACCGATGGCGGGCGGGCCGTGCTATCACGGATGCTGCGCCCTACCCAACTGATGTAGAGTTGCTCGCGGGCCGACAACACAGCTTCCAGCAGCAAGTAGCGGTCATCATCGCGGCGCGAACGGTCGCCGGGCCGGTACTGCTGGCGCATCAGGTCAAAGTCCAGCACCGACACCGGGCGCGGATAGGCCCCATCGTTCATGCCCAACAGGCACACCACGCGAAAAGGAATCGCGCGCATCGGCATCAGGCTGCAAAAGCTCACCGCCCCCGCCATGAAGCGCTGGTTCAAGCTGCTGGTATCCAGGCCTGCCAGCCAGGCCTCGCGTGCCACACACAGCGGCAACGCTTCGTCAAACGCTGCCGCCTCGCATTGGCCCAGCCAGCGTTCCAAGCCTTGCAGCAGCTGCATCTGCAGCAGTTTTTCATGGTCTTGCTGAGGATCGAACAGCAGCTCCAGCACCGTTCGTGCTCGTTCCACCCAGGCACCGGGCGATACCTCCTGGTCCAGCAGACTGCAGGCTTGCTCCAGTGCGCGCAGCAGGGCCGCCAGGCCACCCAGTGCTGCGGCATCGAGACCGCCAATCTCATCGTAGGGCTGGATATCGTCCAGCGCCTGACCGCGCCCCACGGCAAAGCCCAGCAGCATGCGGCGCAGGCCGAAGCGCCAGCTGTTGGTCTCCCCGGCCTGGGCCAGGCCAATGCGTGCGCGCTGCGCGGCATCCAGCCCCCAGCGCACACCGGCGCCTTCAATCCAGCGGTGCAGCAAGGCCAGATCATCCGGGTCAATGCCAAAGCGCTGGCGCACCGCATCGACGGCCAGCAGATCGAGCACTTCGCTGACGGCAAAGCGGCTCTCGGGCATGGCCAGTACATGCTCCAGCGCAACCAGCATCGGCTCGCGCCCGCGCTGGCTCTGGTCGGCCAGCGAATAGGGAATAAAACGCGCATCGCTGCGGGCTATGCGGCCAAACACCGCATCGATATGCGGTGCATAGACCTGGATGTCGGGCACCATGACGATGATGTCACGCGGGCGCAGGCCCGGGTCGGCGCCCAGGCGGGCGAGCAACTGGTCGTGCAGCACCTCCACCTCGCGCTGCGGGCTATGCGCGGTCTGGAAGCGGATGGAGCCATCCTGCGCCGGGTCCACCTCCGGCCACAGCGCGCGGCTTTCGGCCAGCGGCCGCAGGTCCAGGATGTCGTCCTGCAACTGGGCCAGCATGTGGCGGGGCTCGGCCTCGCCAAACAGATCAATGCGCCCGCCGTTGACCGGGCTCAGCAGCGCGGCGTACTGGTCAGGCTGGTCGAATTCGTCAATCAGGTGGATATAGTCGCGCCCCTGCTTGCCCCAGGCGGCCAGCAGCGGGTGGGCATGCTGGTGCAGGTCATCGTCGTGGATGAGCCCCTGCATGCTGCCCTTGCGCTGTTGCCGCCGGTACTGGTGGCGCAGCAAATCCTTGTCGGCAACGATGTCCGACCAATGGTGGCGGCAGGGGTTGTGCACGCACAGCAGCACCTGGCTGCTGCGCGACATGGCAGCCAGCGCCTGCAAGGTCTGCGCCGGCATCGAAGAAATGCCAAATACCACCACCCGGCGCGGCAGCCCGGGCATGTGCCGGGCCTGGGGCGACTGCCAGTACTGCACGAAGCGCTGGTGCACGGCGGCGCGGCTGGTCTCCATGCCGGCAGCTCCCACGTCGTCCAGCAAGCTGCGCCACAGCTGTGCCTGCCAGCGCTGCTCCTGCTCCAGCGGTTTCGCATCGCCGCGCGCACTGCGCAGCTGGTCACGGCCTTCCGCCCAGTCGCGCAGCCAGTCGGCGCGGTAGACCTGGTACTGGTCGAACAGGTCGGCGATGCGCTCGGCCAGTTGGAAGCGCCGGCGCTGGTCATGGTCCTCGGCGAGAAACCGCTGCAGCGCGGCGAACGCTGGCTGGGCCAGCAGACCGGGCAACAGGCGCATCAGGCGCCAGGTCAGCGGCTGCTTGTCCAACGGCGAGATTTCGGGGACCTCATGCTTGCCGAGCACTGCCCGGTAGGCCTGCCACAGAAACTGCGCGGGCAACTGCAGATCGACGGCGGCAGTGATGCCGCATCCCCCTTCCGCAACCGGCTGCGCCATCGACAGCTTGAGCCACTGCGCAATGCCATTGCTCTGCACCAGGATCGTCTCGCTCTCCAGGGGCCGCAGCGGGTAGCGCTGCATCCAGGCCACGACCAGGTCACGCAGAGCCTCCGGATGGTTGCTGTGTATCACCATCAGGCCGGGGGTCATCGCTGGGACGGGGGAAGATTGCATCAGAGGGGGAAAGATCGGTCGGGCTGTGCCAGCTTGGGACTGTAACGCAGGCCCAGCCCACCGCGATTGCAAAGGTCGGTGAGGCCGATAAAAAAGGCAGCCGAAGCTGCCTGTGCGGAAGGGGAGTCGGCCCGGCTCAATCCACGGTCGCGCCCGAGGATTTGACGACTGGCGCCCAGGCCGCCACTTCGGACTTGATGAAGGCGCCAAACTGCTCGGGCGTGTTTTTCTCGGCCACGGCGCCCAGCTTTTCATAGGCTTCCTTGACCTGGGGCTTGTCAAAGGCACGGTTCATCGCGGCGTTGAGCTTTGCCACCACTTCAGGTGGCGTGCCAGCCGGTGCAATCAGGCCGAACCAGGACGAAACATCAAAAGGCTTGATCCCGCTTTCTTCCATTGTCGGCAGATCGGGGGCGGTGGGCGAGCGCTTGGTGGTGGTAACCGCCAGCGCCTTGAGCTTGCCCGCCTTCACATGGGGCCAGGCCGAAGGCATGTTGTCGAACATGAACTGCACCTGGCCGGCCATCAGATCGGTGAGCGCAGGCGAGCTGCCCTTGTAGGGAATGTGCTGGGTCTTGAGACCCGTGCGCAGCTTGAACAGCTCACCGGCCATGTGGATCGACGTGCCGCTGCCCGACGAGGCATAGGAGACCTTGTCGGGGTTGGCCTTGGCAAAGGCGATGAGCTCCTGCACGTTGTTGGCAGGCACGCTGGGGTTCACGACCAGCACATTGGGCACCTTGGCGCCCAGCGCGACCGGTGCAAAGTCCTTTTCCAGGTCAAAGCGCACCTTCGGGTAGAGGGTCTGGTTGATGGCACTGGTGACCGCGACAAACAGCAAGGTGTAGCCGTCGTTCTCGGCACGTGCGACCTGCTCGGTGGCGATGTTGCTGCCGGCGCCTGGCTTGTTGTCCACGACGAAGGACTGGCCCAGCTCGGCGGTCAGCTCCTTGGCCATGATGCGTGCCACCACGTCGGTGGTGCCGCCGGCAGAAAAGCCCACCACCACGCGCACGGCGCGCTCGGGGTATTTCTTGGGGTCTGCGGCTTGCGAGGCCAGGGGCAGCAGCGCGGCGGCACCCAGCAGGGTGGCGGCCAGCACGTGACGGCGCGAGGGCATGCAGGCGGCCGCGATGCGGCTGCACGAAGAGGGGCTCATGGTGTCTCCTTGGCACCTGGACGCTGAGCACATCCAGGCGGTTGGCTTATAGGCTTGTAGCGGCTGCAGCCTGATGCGGCGGCAGACCTTCGGGGCTGATCACCCCAAACCGCAAGATTGTGCCACGGCGGCGTGCGCCTGAGACGCTATGACCTTTGCACGGCGTGCAAAGGTCCGAAGAGCCGTACAACGATCTCAGACCGGCCGCACGGCCTGCTCTTGCGCCAGCTTCTCCAGCATGCGGCGCGTGATCGACTGGCTCGCGCCTCCGCTGGCGACAAACAGGAACATCGTCGAGCGCGCATTGGTCCAGCTCAGCTGTTTGGGCACCCAGCCACCGCCCTGGCCCAAAAACTCCAGCCAGACACCGGCTTCCAGCCGCTTGCCACCAATCCACAGCCCTACGCTATCGGGTTTGGGCGCATCCAGCATCGAGCCGGTCACGATGATCGCGGGCTCATCCTCGCCAATCGCATCGATGGCATCGGGCAGCTGTGCCCATGCCGAAGGAGACGGCGCAGGCGACACGCCGGCGGCCGCCGATGAAGCCGGCAGGGCGCGTGCCACAGCGGGCACCGGGTGCAGCCCCTCTTCCTGCACCATCTGCAGCTCGACCAGCGCGCTCGGCGCCATCTGCGCCACGGCGGTCAGCACCGGTGCAATGCGCTCCGGCATCCATCCGATGCTGGTCAGCCCAGCCTTGAGGCGCGTGAGCAGCGAGGGGATCAGCATGTCCGCATCGTGGTGCATGCCTGCGCTGGCATTGGCGCCGGCCAGTGCCAGCACATCGTCCACCGCCTCCTGGTAGGCGCGGTAATGCGATGACGAGATGCCCGAGCGCTCGGCCGCCTGCTGCAGCACCTTGGGCCAGGCACCTGTCAATGCCGCCAGCAGCGCGGGGTCTACATCAAAACTGTGCAGACTGGTTGCCAGTCGCAGCATCACGTCGGCCTCGATCTTTTCGAGGCTGGCCGAGGCGCTGTCGTCCGTGGCGGCTGCGACCTTAATCGGTGCAGCAGACGCCACGGATGCGCCTGCCGCCGGGGCCTGAAGTGGCACGGCTTGCGGGGTGGGCGGTACCGGGGCATCACGCTCTGCCTGCATCTGGGCCAGTTGCGCCCAGTCAGACTCGGGGCTGATGCTGATCAACCCTGATGCGCCCCACTGGCTCTCCAGCAGCATGCTGCTGGCGTAACCGGAGTCATCGACATCCTGCAGCGCAGACGACAAGCGGGGCTTGAGCCGCACCCCGAAGCGGCTGAGCGCCTGGGCAAAATCCTCGGCCCTGGGGTGGGCCAGAGCCGACAGCGTTTCTACGGTTTCGCTCACCAGCTGGGGAAACTGCGGGTCGGACAGCGCACGCCCCTCTTCCTTGAGCACGGTGGCCTTGTCGACAATGGTCTGCACCAGCACGCGCGCAGGGTGGTCGGAATCACTCCAGAACGATGCATCCTGGGCGGCCATGCGCTCCATCACCGGGATCAGGGTTTTGTAGGCTCTGACGGCACCCACAGGACAATGCGCGGGGATGTCGAACAGTGTCTTGATCCGCTGCACAAAACTGCGGGTGTTGTCCTTGGCAGCGCGGCGCTTGAGCTCGGCCCTGGCCAGCAGTTCGGCATAGCTGTTCATCGCCAAGGTCATGATGCGCTGGTAGTTCGTCTGCAGGTGGTCCGCCATGACGCCCACCATGTCCGGCAAGAACAGCGCCGTGGCGTCTGCAGACATCTCCACATCGCTCAACGTGGCCTGCAGGCTGTCGAGGTAGACGGTATGGTGCAACGGGTTGCCATTGCGCCAGTAACGGGTGATCTTGCGCAACGGGCGGTAGACGCGCTCCAGGCCTGTCAGGCTCTGCTCGGTCTGCTGCAGCAGGTTGATCTGCATGCGCCCCCACTCGATCTGGGCACGCAGCGCATTGCGGTCCTCGGGCAGGCCCTGGCTGCTCATCTGGGCGTGGTAGTCCTCACGTTTGCCTTCGGCAATGGCAAACACGGCCTGGCGCAGACGCAGCGCATACGCGAGCGGCAGCTGTGCCTTCTTGCTGGCGAGTTGGCCTTGCGCGTGGCGCAACAATTGTTGATCTTCAGCGTTGCTGTAAGACGACAATTGCGCAGCCAGGGAAGCCAATGCAGCATTGACCATGGCGGCCATCAAAGGCTCCGCCTCCTGCAATGCCTGCTCCAGACAGGTGTCAAATACCGATACGGCCCGTTGCTCCACGCTTCACCTCTCCCAGTTAAAACGCCCGCCGCTTCTGTAAAGCGACGGGCGTACGGTGTGGGTTTACTTCAGGGCTTTGTAGCGCATCCGCTTGGGTGCCGCCCCTTCTTCTCCCAACCGCTTCTTCTTATCTGCCTCGTATTCCTGATAGTTTCCATCAAAAAATACCCACTGGCTATCCCCTTCCGCCGCCAGGATATGGGTCGCGATGCGATCCAGGAACCAGCGGTCGTGGGAAATGACCAATACTGTACCCGCATATTCCAGCAACGCGTCTTCCAGTGCACGCAGGGTTTCCACGTCCAGGTCGTTCGACGGTTCGTCCAGCAGCAGCACGTTGCCGCCCTGGATCAAGGTCTTGGCCAGGTGCAGGCGGCCGCGCTCACCGCCGGAGAGGTTGCCGACCTTCTTTTGCTGGTCCTGGCCGTTGAAGTTGAAACGGCCCGCATAGGCACGCGAGGCCATCTGGAACTTGCCCACGTTGATGATGTCCAGACCACCGGAGATGTCCTCCCACACGGTCTTGTCGTTGGCCAGCGCATCACGGTGCTGGTCCACAAAGGCCATCTTCACGGTCTGGCCGATTTCGACCTCGCCCGAATCAGGCTGCTCCTTGCCGGCGATCAGCTTGAACAGCGTGGACTTGCCTGCGCCGTTGGGGCCGATGATGCCGACGATGGCGCCCGCAGGGATGTTCATGCTGAGGTTGTCAATCAGCAGACGATCGCCAAAGGCCTTGGAGACATTCTTGAACTCGATGACGCGGCTGCCCAGACGTTCGGCCACAGGAATGAAGATTTCCTGCGTTTCGTTGCGTTGCTGGTATTCGTAGTCGCTCAGCTCTTCAAAGCGGGCAATACGGGCCTTGGACTTGGCCTGGCGCCCCTTGGCGTTCTGGCGCACCCATTCCAGTTCCTTCTTCAGCGCCTTGGCACGGGCTTCTTCGCCCTTTTGCTCCTGCTCCAGGCGGTTGCCCTTTTGCAACAGCCAGTCGGAGTAGTTGCCCTTGTAGGGAATGCCGTGGCCACGGTCCAGTTCCAGAATCCACTCGGCCGCGTTGTCCAGGAAGTAGCGGTCGTGGGTAATGGCCACCACGGTGCCGGTGAAACGGTGCAGGAACTGTTCGAGCCAATCCACCGATTCGGCGTCCAAGTGGTTGGTCGGCTCGTCGAGCAGCAGCATGTCAGGCTTGGACAGCAGCAGCTTGCACAGCGCCACGCGGCGCTTTTCACCGCCGGACAGCTGGCCGACGATGGCATCCCAGGCAGGCAGGCGCAGCGCGTCTGCAGCGATCTCCAGCTGGTGCTCGGAGTCGGTGCCGGCAGCGGCGATCACCGCTTCCAGCTGGCCTTGCTCGGCAGCCAGCGCATCGAAGTCGGCGTCTTCTTCGGCGTAAGCGGCGTAGACCTCTTCCAGGCGTGCCTTGGCGTTGTTGACCTCCGCCATCGCCTCTTCCACCGCCTGGCGTACGGTGTGCTCGGGGTTGAGCTGGGGCTCTTGCGGCAGATAGCCGATCGACAGGCCTGCCATCGGGATCGCTTCGCCTTCGAATTCCTTGTCGACGCCTGCCATGATCTTGAGCAAGCTGGATTTTCCCGAACCGTTCAGACCCAGCACGCCAATCTTGGCGCCCGGGAAGAAGCTCAGAGAAATACCCTTCAGAATCTGTCGCTTCGGAGGAACCGTCTTGGTGACGTTGTTCATCGAAAAAACGTATTGAGCCATGTGTTCTTTTGGTAAATCAGTAAAAAAATATGCGATTTTTGATCGCGGCCACCCTGGGATTATCGGTGCATGCGACAATACCTGCAGTCAAAGGCTCCAGTTGCCTAGGACTTCAGCGCTTATGCTGGGGACGATGGACACAGTTCCGGGCTCCCTCTTTGAACCCATCTGCCTATCTGACTGGCTGCAATTATTCCAAAAAATTGCTTAGACGAGGCCGATACCCAGCGTCCAGGTTGGACGCATCTGATCCAATGAACTTTGAAGAACTGAATCTGGCACCTGCCATTGTGCAGGCTGTGCGCGAACAAGGCTACGACACGCCTACTCCCATCCAAGCCCAGGCTATCCCGCTGGTGCTGCAAGGCAGCGATCTGCTGGCCGGCGCACAAACCGGCACCGGCAAAACGGCCGCCTTCACGCTGCCGATGCTGCAGCGCCTGACCGAGTCCCAAGGCAGCCTCAACAAATGGGGCAACAAGGCCATCCGCGCCCTGATCCTGGCCCCTACCCGCGAACTGGCCGCCCAGGTGGAAGAAAATGTGCGCCTCTACGCTGCACACCTGGACATCAAGTCCACCGTCATCTTTGGTGGCGTTGGCATGAACCCCCAGATCGACCGCATCAAAAAGGGTGTGGATGTGCTGGTGGCCACACCTGGCCGCTTGCTCGATCTGCAGCAACAAGGCTTTCTGGACCTGTCCACGGTCGAGATCCTGGTGCTCGACGAAGCCGACCGCATGCTGGACATGGGTTTCATCCACGACGTGAAGAAGGTGCTGGCTCTGGTGCCCAAGGACAAGCAAAGCCTGCTGTTCTCCGCCACCTTCAGCGATGAGATCCGCGAGCTGGCCAACGGCCTTCTGAAGAATCCCCAGTCCATCCAGGTGACGCCGCGCAACACCACGGTGCAGCGCATCAAGCAGGTGATCCACCCGGTGGGCCGCGGCAAGAAAAAGCAGGTGCTGCTGCACATCGTGCAGGAGAACAACTGGAGCCAGGTGCTGGTCTTCACCCGCACCAAGTTCGGCGCCAACAACGTGGCCGAATACCTCAGCAAGAATGGCGTCTCGGCCATGGCCTTGCACGGCAACAAGAGCCAAAGCGCCCGCACCCAGGCGTTGGAAGGCTTCAAGTCGGGCGACCTGCGTGCGCTGGTGGCCACCGATATCGCAGCGCGCGGTATCGACATCGACGAGTTGCCCAACGTGGTCAACTACGAAATCCCCAATGTTTCGGAAGACTACGTGCACCGCATTGGCCGCACTGGCCGCGCGGGCCGCGAAGGCAACGCCGTGAGCCTGGTGTGCATGGATGAAGAAGGCTTCATGATGGACATCGAGCGCTTCACGAAGCAGGACATCCCTGTGCAGGTGCTCGAAGGCTTTGGCCCTGAAGAAGGCGAAAAGGCCGAGCCCATCGCCATGGGCCGCCAGACGATCTGGGGCGGCGCGGGCAAGGCCCCTGGCCGTGATGTGATGCAGGCAGCGGCCAAGGCAGCGCGCCAGGAAATGATGGAACGCGTGCGTACCAACAAGGTGGCACGCGGCCCCGGCGGCGGTAACGCAGGTGGTGGCCAGCGCGGCGGCAATGCCAAGCGCGGCCCCGGCCCACGCGGTGAACGCGCCGAAGGCGGTGCTGATTTTGGCGGCGAAGGCATGGACCAGGCACGCCGCGAGCAGCGCCCACCACGCCGCGACGGCCGCCAAGGCCCACGCCACCCATCGGGTGAGGCACGCGGCCCACAACGCCAGTCGCAAGGCCCGCGCCAAGGCGGCGCTGGTGCTGCCCGTGGCCCCCGCCAGGACAGCGAACGCCAGCCCCGCGCTGATGCCCACCTGGGCACGCAGTTTGGCGGCACGGTCGATGGCCGTGACCACCGCCGCAGCGGCGCGGCACAGCCCGATCCGATGCGCACCAGCGTGGACAGCATGGCCGAACGCGGCCGCCGTGGCGGCTTCGGCGGCGGCAACCGCAATGGCGGCGGTGGTGGTGCTGGCCGAGGTGGCCGCAACCACTCGTTCTCGCGATAAGCAGCGTGAAGTGGGGGCGAATCCCAACTGTCATTGCTGATGGCAGTTGATTTGGACGCCCACTTCCGCTAGGGTTAGGCCGCATTCGAAAGCGAGTTTCATGCGGCCTTTTTCTATGCCCTCTTCCGCTGCCCACCCTGCAGCGCCCTCTTTGGCACCCGACACCTTGACGGTCGCCACCTGCAATGTTCTCAATCTGGCACTGCCTGAGCGGGAGTTCTACGCCAACCAGGCGCCCTACACCCGGGCCCAGTACGAGCGCAAAACACAATGGCTGGGTGACCGCTTTCAGGCGCTGAATGCCGACATTCTGGCGGTGCAGGAAGTCTGGGACGAGGCTGCCTTTGCTCAATCGCTGGCCGCCAGCGGTCTGCACTACCACTATGCGGCTGTGCCCGGCGCAGAAAACAGCGAGGGCCGGTCAGGCGCCAGCGGCACCCCGCGCGTGGGACTGGCCACCCGCCTGAAGGTGCTGGCCACGCGCTCGTTCACCGATTTTCCTGCCGGGCTGGGCCAGCCCATTCCGGGGCTGGGCGTCCACACGCGTTTTGAGCGTCCCCCGCTCGTGGCCACGTTGCAGATGAAGCGCGGCCAGATCTTGACGGTGCTGACCTGCCATCTCAAATCCAAGCGCCCGAAGTTCCTGCTCGATGCCAACGGCAACCCTCTGGAAGACCGCGACAACCCCAAGATTGCCGCACTCGCTTCGTTGCGCTCGCTGGTGATGCGGGGTGTGGAAGCGACGGCGCTGCGCTGCCTGGTCATCGACCTGCTGCGTCACACCCGCATGCCCTTGGTGGTGCTGGGCGATTTCAACGACACGCCCGATAGCGTCACCACGCAGATGATCTCGGCCAGCGCCGAAGTGGCCTATGACCGCAAGGCCCGTGATCGCGCGCTGTTCAATGCCTTCGATCTGCTGGGCGATGCGGCGCTGAAAAAAGACGTGGCCTACTCCCATATCCACCAGGGGGCGCCGGCCGTTCTGGACCAGGTGCTGGTCAGCGAGGAGTTCGATCCGCGCAGCCGCCATGCGGTGGGCGATGTGCGCCGCGTGGATTACTTCAACGACCACCTGCATGAAGGGCGCGACCGCAGCCGCTCCGACCATGGATTTGTTCGCGCATTGCTGCGCATGCAGGCGCCGGTACCTGGCGCCGCGCCCGGGGATGTAGCCCCGGATTTGGAGACGGCAGGCACTTTCGAGCGGCCCAGTGATGGGGCCTAGCAACATAGCGTCCAATGCAAACGACTGCAAACCGCGCCGATTCTCGCTGGAGGTCGGCACTGCGGCGCACACTACGGCGGCGGATCAGCCTGCGCCAGTTACGCACGGAAACTTATTGTTTCGCACCCATCCTACGTGAAAGCCGTGCATAGCTTTGCATAATGGCAACGTATTTTTCAGGAGGGGCGTGATTCGTCACGCACGACAATGATGATGAAATCCGACGCAGCATCCCCATCCACCCAGCGCACGATGCCCGCCTGGACCAGCGTGACCGTGATTGCGGCAGCGCTTGCGCTGAGCGCGTGCTCGAGCACGCCGCTGCCTGCCTGGAACAGCACGCCGATAGCCGGCGGCCAACCGGCGCCGGGCACGGTCACAACCAGGCCGGCCAGTGGTCCCAGCCCCGTGCAGATTCCGGGCATCAGCAACTCCGGCGTGGTGTCAACCCCAGTTGAAACGGTGCCCCTGCAGGGCAGTCCTTTGAGCGGATGGAAGGAGAGCGACGAAGTCGCTGCCCGATTTCCCGATCCCCAACGCAACTACATCACCCCTGGATTGAGTGCGGGCCGCACCACCTATACCAGCAATGCCGAACTGGGCCAGTGGCTGCGCCAGCTGGCGACGCCAGACCAGTCCGGCACCAAGACCGAGCTGGTCACAGCCGGCACCTCCCAGGAAGGCCAGCCCATTTTGGCGCTGCTGCTGACCCGCGCTGCCAGCACCAGCCTGCA
Organism: Comamonas sp. SY3; assembly: GCF_041730275.1. Lineage (NCBI taxonomy): Bacteria > Pseudomonadati > Pseudomonadota > Betaproteobacteria > Burkholderiales > Comamonadaceae > Comamonas > Comamonas sp. SY3. Next base: position 312,078 of record NZ_JBGTYN010000002.1, read on the forward strand.
CGACCTGGACCAAAGCCAGCGCCCTACCGTGCTGCTGATTGGCCAGCAGCATGGTGATGAGCCCGCCGGCAGCGAAGCGCTGCTGGCCCTGGCGCAGGATTTGAAACAAGGCCCGCTGTCGGCCGTCCTCGACAAGATCAACGTACTGCTGGTGCCACGTGCCAATCCGGATGGGGCTGCCACCGGACGGCGCACCACTGCCAACGGCCTGGACATGAACCGCGACCACCTGCTGCTGCAGACGCCCGAAGCCCAGGCCCTTGCCAAGCTCAGCCGGAATTACCGGCCCCTGGCAGTGTTGGATGCCCATGAGTTCACAGTCGCCGGCCGCTACCTGGAAAAGTTCAAGGGCGTGCAGCGCTATGACGCCCTTCTCCAACCCCCGACGACCGCGAATGTCCATGAGTTCGTCAGCAAGGCGGCCAACGAATGGTATTTGCTGCCGATCCAAAAGGCGCTGACCGAGCAAGGGATGGCGACTAACTGGTACTACACCACCACCCGTGATCCGCAGGACCTGTCGCTGTCGATGGGCGGCGTACGCCCCGACACCGGCCGCAACGTGAACGCACTCAAGAACGCCACCACAATGCTGATCGAGACGCGCGGTGTCGGAATTGGCCGCGCGCACATCCAGCGCCGCGTGCATGCGCAGTATGTGGCACTGGCGTCTGCATTGGAGACCACCGCTCAGCGCACCAAGGAGCTCGAGCAGGTGCGCACCTTCGTCAACCGCGACATCGCCTCCCAGGCGTGCCGAGGTGAGTTCACGCTGGAGGCGAAGCAGACCACCGAAAAGCGCCGCGTCCTCTTCCTCGATCCGCAAACGGGTGAGGACATGCAGCAGGAAGTGGACTGGCATTCCTCGGTGAAGCTCAGCCCTGGCCCCAAGCGTGCTCGCCCTTGCGGATACTGGCTGGCCAGCAGTGCCACCGATGCGGTCGACAAGCTCCGCGCGCTGGGGCTGCAGGTGCTGCGCGTCGCCGAACCGGGCAACCTGCTGGCCGACACCTACCAGGAGCAAGAACGCAGCAGCAACGCCAAAAGCGATGTACTGGGCCCGGGACAGCAAAGCGTGGAGCGGGTCAAGGTCGGCCTGGAGCGCGTTGCCATCGATGTGCCCGAGGGCAGCTACTACGTGCCCCTGAACCAGTCGCTGGCCAATGTGGCCATCGCGGCCCTGGAGCCAGACACCCAAAGCAGCTTTTTCGCCAACCACATCATTGCCGGCCTCAACGATGTGGCACGGTCGATGAACAACCCTTCGCTGGTTTACGAAGAGACCGAGTAAGCGCTGCCCTGCCCTCTTCGGCCATGCATGGATCGATGCATGGCTGGGTCGGAATTGACAATGCCCGCAGTGTGATCGCACTGCGGGCATTGCTTTGTGCATTCTAGGCACGACTCGATACGACGTGACTGCCCTGCTATGGGGGAAATGCAATTTTGCAGTCTGGCAGCGGACTCAACACAGCCGAGGAGTTTGGCCTGCCCGACAGGGATCGAACCTGTGACCCACAGCTTAGAAGGCTGTTGCTCTATCCAACTGAGCTACGGGCAGATGCTTGATTTATATGGATTTTTTGGCAAATCCGGCAAGTCCAGAATTTGCGAATTTGCGGAGCGCTCCGCAAATGCCATTATTCGTCTTTTATGACTGCGCGTTATTATGCACCGAATCTACTAGTCCAACCGTGTCGTGGCCATGGCAAATTACCTCCAACTCTCAACAAGTGGACGGCCAATTAGAGGCAACTTGATTGCCCCAAATCGGGGCCGTCCCTCAAGACCTACTGGAGATCCAGGGCAGCCAAGGGCACTGGAATATCCGGGCAGAACCTCTCGCTCAACTTCGCTGACTGCTTCCTTAGTTCGCTCCATAGACTGTATAAATATACAGTCTTCTGGAGGTATCTATGGTTCAATCAAGATACTGGTGGTTGCACGTTATGGACGATTAGGGGTGGTCGCAGACCACCGAACACGAACGATGGGATGGCATCGAGCAGAACTTTCCTAAAGCTATCCCTGGTTTAGACACTATGATCTTGCACAGTTCGCCACTCTCTTCTGATGCGGTGGCACTTTATGAAAGCTTGCAGCCTAATGTCCCTTTTTGAACGCCGCGGTGTAGTCATTGGTCTTTGGCAAGCCTGGCGCCAGAACATGCGCGACCTGAGCGACGGCTGGTTCCCGTACTACGACACGGGCAAGCAGATCCATCTCTTCTATGAGTATCTGCAGGTCAGCCACCCTCACCTACTGGACATGCCAGGTCAGGCATTCCAAACTATCCACCTGTGGATTGCTGAGGAGATGGAGGGTTAGGCCAGTCCTGCCGCGAACAATTTGATCGGTGCCAACTTCAGCAGGACACCGATCAAGCTATCGCCACTCCGGAGCAACTCCAGATGGCTTATCCAGCAGATGCACGATTTTTTCCACCTTGGGTAGTCTTGGGTATAGAGAAATAGCATTATTGGCTGACGCCTCACGCTGAAACAACCCTGCACCTGCATTTCCCTAATGGAGAGGACAGGCAGGCCTCCAAGTAATAGCATTTAACGAAGATGTCAGATGAACCAGCAACTCCACTCGATGGCAAACTTCCTCTTAGTTTAATCCGAGTGCTTGCAAAGAACAATATTCATACTTTGGAGGCGGTTAAGCGAGTGTACCCGGAAGCACTTCTGCGTATGCGGGGTATTAGCATCGTTCGCTTTCGCCAAATTGAAGCCATGTTGAATCCTATCGAAATTTACCAACCTGTATATGCTGCGCCTCAATTCCCGGACGTTCATGACACGGCCCTCAATACCTCATTTTTACCGCTGGCGTTAGTGAGACTCTTAGCTAGAAACGGAATTTTTAACGAGACGCAACTTCGCGACGCTTACCCTGAGAGGCTTATGGGAATTAATTCGTTTGGGATAGGTTCACTTCGCGAAGTAGAACGTATTTTCTTTCCGGGGCAGCGCTACGAATCTCCCTCTGGTAAAAAGCCACTACCAATGCTTCCGAATGGACCGATTGGGGTGCCGACCTCCTCCCGAAGGGTTAGATGATGGCGAAAATACTGAACGAAGAACCAAAAACTGAGACCCAATTGGGCGATTTGCTTCCCAAGTATGTGACACGAGTGCTAGCGCGGAACGGAATCACTACAGTTGAGGGTGTTCGAAAGGCCTATCCGCACGATCTCTTGAAGATATGGGGTTTGGGATTGCTTCGCTTCAAGCAAATTGAGACCGCTCTATTCCCAGGTCAGTTTTACATGCCAGAGCGAATTTACGACCCGATAAGCCGAGTTAAAGGCTCGTCTCTCAACGGCGTTCTATCCCCTGCAACTGTTCAAGCCCTCGCTCGTGGAGGCGTCTTGGCAGCCGAACAGCTTGTAGACTTGGAGCCTGCAGGTCTGTTGAAGATTAGGGGCTTGGGCATCGCAAAGCTCAGGGAGATCGAGAAAATATTCTTTCCTAGTCAAAAGTATGAGCCTCCGCGCGTCCGGCAACCGGCGCCGACGCTACGAGATAGCACTGGCAAACGGTTAAAGAACATTTGAGTTCTTCTCCGACGACATCTATGATGGTTGAGATGCTGGATGAACCCTCACCTCCACCTGAACTGCCCTGGGCAATCTGCTTCCGCCGCGCCTTAAGAACGTTCTTGAAGGCAACGGGAGCTACGCAGTGGAGGCAGCGTTCAGGGCCTACCCAGATCAGTTGCTTAAGCTCCATGGCATGGGTATCAGCAGGTTCAGGCACCTGGAGCGAATTCTCTTCCCTGGGAGGTCTTTCACCCCGCCCCGGTTCGCGCCTCCAATTCCGCAAGCTCCAGGCTGGTCATTCCACGGCGTCCTTTCACCTGGGACTGTCAAAACCCTTGACCGGGGTGGCATCACGACAGTCGAGCAACTGCGCCCAACTACCCGCAACGATCTGCTCTCCATCAAAGCCTTGGGACCTACGAAGCTTCGGGAGATTGAGCGCGTGTTCGCACGAATCATTTACTAAGCGATGCAGCTATGGGAATAGCCTTCACCAAACACGAGTTGATCCCGCTCACTGGCACACCGTGATTTTTATGCGTGAAATTGCGAAACCAACGCACTGGAGACTAACGCTCAGGGCCAGACGGTCTATGATGTGTCCATAGCTTTATGCCGAAGTCGTGCGTACCCTCCGACATCCCTCTTTCTTTTCACGCGGTCTTGCACTGCAGGTCGGCTTTGTTCTTTCCAACGTTCGCCACCCATTTGGGTGGCATTTTTTTTGCCTGCCAAAACGCAGGAGGAACTCATGAAAAAACCAACAGACCCATACATCGAGACCTTCCGCCTGCAGGCCGAGCGCATGGACGAGCTGGGCATACCATGTGACCCGGACGCTGCAATCATTCTCCTTGCGCAGTTCATGGCCGAGATCGAAGGAAGCATCTCGGAAGAAAGAATGTTCTCCCTAGCCGAGATCGGAGCACACCTCTCCCGAAAGGGACTTCGTCACAGAATAGAAGGCAGCGCGAGATAGGGTCCTTACTCGGCCGATCTGAGGCCGTCCTGAACCGTCTTTGGAAGGCTTGGCAGCTATTGTCACGGATGAGCTTTTGCTTGGAGTTTACCTTTTTTCATCAAGCTAGCTTCCTCGATAGAACCTAATTTTTGGCTAAACACTCAATTGTGTATTAGTATCGATCTGTAACTAAAATTTAGGAGAGTTTCAGATGCGTTTCAAGTTTATGATAACTGTCTGTGCCGCAATGGCAGTTTCCTTGGGTTCGCAGGCAGCCACTGTATTGCCTGCCGATGTGGTGCCGGACGCCACCTTCAACTGGTCAACCGGTGCAGATGGCAACTATCTTACGTCCGACGATTTCAACAACCAGTGGGGCCAGATTGGGCTAACCCGGGGCGGATCGGCAGAAGTCACTGCAGACTATCCACATCTCGGCAATGGCTCTCTGAAATTGGCGGCTAACGGGGGTGTCAATGCTAAGGCTGGAGTGGCCTATTATCCGGACTCTCGCGAAGGCTTTGGCACTCTGTCTAGCATCACAGAGGCATCTTTCGATTACATGCGCGCCGAGGGCGCAGATACGGATAGCACTCCCATCATGCGTATCTTTGTGTTTGAGCCAGGCACAGATACTCATGTGGAAACATTGCTGTGGACTCCCGCCCTGAATGGAATAACAGTTACCACTGGTGCCTGGGCATCTGCGAATGTCTCCAACGGGGTGGTACGCGCTATGAGAAATCAACTTCCATACGAGGGTTCTTTTAGCGGTCTAGCCACAGATGATCGGTATAAAGATCTGGTAGTTCGAGCCGTGGAGATCGGTTTTGGATCCGGGGGATGGAGCGGGGCATTTGTAGGCGCAGCAGACAATGTAGTTTTTAGCGGATCTGCTGCTTCGTTGGAGAGCAATTTCGAAGTGCTTCCGCAACAGTTCCCTGTCACCATTGATGCAGGTGCAAACGGCACTACAACTCCCGCGTCCGGTGTGCAGACAGTCAACGAAGGTGAGACGTTGATCATTCAAGTGATCCCTGATGCAGGATATGAAGTGGACACTGTGAGTGGCTGCGGCGGAACCTTAAGTGGTACAGCTTTCACCACAGCCCCTATCACTGCTGAATGTAGTGTTAACGCGAGTTTCAAGGCCATTACTGCTCCTCCTGCTACTGCTGCAACTCCTGTCCCCACACTCAGCCAATGGGGAGTAGCAGCGATGGCACTGTTGATTGCGGGTTTTGCCGCTATTCGTATGGGCCGACGCGATTAATAGAAGGTCGCGGAAAGTTATGAATCAGACTTGGCGTTGAGGATGTCTTGAAGCTCTTCGCTGGCGACAGAAAAGCGCATCACCGCATAGGTTGATTCATCCAAGACAAGCCACCTTTGGGTGGCTTTTCTATTTCTGGCTGCAGGCCTGGTCGCTGTCGTCACCGCTCAGCCAGCGCTCGATGTTCACCTAGTCGCACAGCGCGGATACTTCGGCGTCTCGCCCTGCTAAAAGAAACCCATGCATCGCTATCAAGGCATGGGTTGAAGAGGACTTGGAGCTTTAGGCGATCAGTGCAGTAGCTCCCCCTTGGCTTCCAGAATCTCACGCTTCATTTGCGTGCGCATCGCCTTGGGCGCGGTGGCAGCGATTCGGTCAGCCTTATCGCGCTGCAGCTCCTTGGACTTATTGATGATGGCCGGCAGGTTCGCCACCATCGGCTGATCGGGGTTCTTGGTGTTCCAGTCCTTGAGCGCCGCGCGGGCGCGGGCGATGATGTCCTGATCCTTCTCAGCAATACCCTTGGCCCAAAGTGCCCGAATCTCCTGGGATTTCATGTTGTAGAAGTTCTTCGCCTGCTGACGCAGATAGTTCCCTTCCTGGATGTCGGCCACCGAACTGGGCTGGAAACCGATAGCCTTCATGATCGCCTCGGTCATGTTGACATCTGAAACCTTTCCGACCCGCGTGTCTTTGTACGTGCCCGAGGCACCCATATCGACACCCTTCTCCAGGTTGGCCACCGCCTTGGGGGCCATCTGCATGACGCCGCTCATCACCTTGGAGGCGTCCCCCGTCACCGCTCCACCCAGCACCTGCTTTCCACCTTCCGCAACGCGGCTGACAAAGTCCCCTGCTGGCCCAAGTATCTCCATGTAATCGCGGGTGTAGCTGGTCTTCTCCTGAAGCAGGCCGGTGCCCGGGATCAGGTTGCCCATGCCCAGCCGGCCAGACACATCGATGGGCACGCCCGGCACGCCGGACAAGCCCTTGTCCATGAACTGGGCCAGCTCGCGGCCAAAGGTGCGCTCCAGGAAGTCCTGGCGCGCCTTCTTGGCGTTCCAGTTGAAACCCAGCATCTGGCCAAAGCCGGTCGCCACGTCCTCGGCATCTTCCAGAAAAGGAATGCCTCCGCCACCGCCGAACAGCATCAGCGTGCCCAGCGCGATCATCACGGCCTTGCGACCGTCAGCGCGCTCACGGGATCCAGCTTCGCCGGCATTCCACATGCGGTACATCAGCTCCAGGTAGGCGATGCTGAAACCTTTGAAAGTCATCAGCGTGCCGCCCACCGCCCCCCGGCCCCATTCCATCTTGTTCGCCTTGTTCTGCACGAACTGGGTTTCATCCACCGCTTTGGCGGCAAAGGCATAGGGGTTCTCGACCTTGTTCTCCTTGGCCATGCGGTAGGCCGCCACGAAGGTCATGCGGCGGTTCACCTGCTCGGCCCAGCCGAATGCCGTGCCCCAAAGCAGCTTGGTGCGCTGCCAGGCGTTGTGGCGCATGGCGTTGACCTGGCCGGCCTTGGTGCCGTCGCCCGAGCGCAGGGATCCTGAGCCCCGCGCCTGGCCCATCAGGTAGTGGATCTCCTGGGGAGACACCACGCCCGCCTTTTCTGCGCGCTCGAGCGCGGCGGACAGCTCTGGCCCGTAGGCCTTGCCGCCGCTGGCCATGTCGATGGAGGCCTGGACCAGCGCCTGGCCGGCCTTGGCCGCCCCGCCAAACCGGCTGAGGTACGGCAAGCTGGTAGTCAGCGGCTGCGTCAGGTTGACCGCGGCGCTGGCCAGCGAGCCGCCCAGGTACTGCGCGAACATGAATGCGCGGATACCTGCGCCCTTCTCCTGGGGCTCCAGCACATGCTGACGCAGCCGCTCGGCCGCGTCGCGCATCTGGCCCTGGTTCTTGGGGATGTCGGCCACGGCCTTGCCGATGTCGCCGATATGTAGCCCGCCCGAGGTCATGCGGGCATTGGAGTAGATGAACGAAGCCAGGCCCCGGCCCACATCCTCGCTGAACCCGGCAATACCCTGGCGGTGGATCATGCGCTTAAGCGCAGACTGGTCGCTCTTGGCCTTGCGCAGAAACTCCTGGTACACATGGTCGGTGCCGTTTTCAGCACCGGCCAGGCCCAGCATGTCGCCGAAGATCTCGAGGCTTTCCGGCGTAATGCCGGCCAGCAGCTTGTACTCCTCCTTCGAGAGGGTGCCCTGCACCACGGAATCGCCGAACTCCTTGCGCAGCTTGGCGGCCATGGCGTTGGCCTCCTGCTTAGTCTCGAACATTCCGAAGTAGCGGCTCGCATCGCCCTCCTTCTCGCCTGCCACATGCACGGTGAATTCGCCAAAGCGCTGCAGCGGCGCGTAGCCGCGCGCCTGCAGGTCAGCCAGGCGATCAGCACCCCGTTTCACCCCTTGCAGGACATCCGCATAGGCGTTCGCCTTGCCTGGATCTGCAGCCACCTCCTGTTTGACGAAAGAGTCGATGGCCATCATGGCATCGCCGATGTTGGCCGCATCCATGATGATGTCGCGCACTGGGGCAAGCAGCGTGCCGCCAATGCGGACGATGTCCGAGCGCGTGGTCGTGTCCAGGCTGCGGTCGATTGCCGTGCGGTATTCCTTTTACAAGCCGACCTGGCGATCATTCAGCTTGAACAGGCTGCGCAGCTCCGCATCGCTCCACACCACTCCACCGGTCAAATGCTGGGATACAAAGCGGCTTGCGACATTCTTCTCGTACTGGGAGATAGGCAGAGCGCGCCAGGCGTTGAGCATTCCGGGATCGATGGTGCCGGCCTTCATCATCCGGGATACCTTCTGCTCCACGCCCAGGCCCTGAGCCTCCTTCACCGCATCATCCAGCCGGACAGGTTTTCCGCTTAGGTCACGCACCCAGTTGAGCGTGCCCTCGAAGATGGGTGCGGCAATCGCTCCAGCGTCCTCGGTGGAAATGGGCTGCTTCTTGCTCAGGCCCGGCACGGCATCGCGCCAATCCTCCAGACGCGGGATCAGGTTGGGCGCGCGATCAGCGGCGTCCAGCGCGTACTGGCTGATGTCATCGATATAGGCCTGGGCCGACTGGTACACCTTTTTGAACGCTGGGGATTGCTCTGCCAGGTTGTACATGGTGCCAATGGTCTTGTGCCACCAGGACAAGGTGCCCGGGTGAGCAAACCGGCTGTTGAGGGAATCCCGCACCTGGCTGCGCATGTCACGCATGACCGATGGTGCCCGGCTGTACATGGGTGCTTCAGCTGTGCGCAAGGGCCCGATGGCCGCCTGGCGTCCGGCCTTCTGCCCACCAGCCACAAACTGGCGGGCCGGCACGATGTAGTCGCGGATGATTTCCGCGTCGGTCAGGCGCAGTTGGCGGAACGCGGGCACGTTCTCACGCAGCCAGGTACGAATGGCGGCAATGGTGCGCTGCACCCAGGGCTGGCCGGGAGACTCCTGGGCCATGACGGCCAAAACTTCCTCGGCAGCGTACTGCCTCTGCTGCTGGGTCATGGATTGCCACACCTGGTTGTCGGTGGCAGTCTCTGGATCCACGTTCTCGCCCACCAGCCCATATTCACGGGCCTTGGCAACCACTTCGGCGCGCCGGTTCAGGGCGACACGGTTCAAGATGCTGGCCAGGTCCTGGCCAAACACGCCACGCAAGCCGAAATGGCCCAGGGCTTCATGGAATAGCACCCGGGTGACATCTTTTGGCGTCCGCAGCTCGGAAGCAACCAGGTAGACCTTGCCCTTGTAGAAAAAGCCCTCGGGCGCTCCCTCGGCGCCGGCGCTGCGCTGGGCCTCATCGGCCTGGCGCACTGGCTCAGGAATGAGGTCATCCTGCATGTGCGCAGCAACAACAACCTCCGGAGCGTTGGACCAACGCGATTTGATAGCATCAACCTGAGACTGGACGCGCTTTACCTCGGCGCTTGTACCATTCTCTTGCTGCGAGCGGCTCATTGCCGGGCCGTCAGGAGCTGCGGCGGCTTGCGCCTTACGGTAGCCACCAAGCTGCTTTTCCGTTAAAATCCGTTTCGTTCCCGGTTTATTTTGGAGTACCGTATTGGGCAATTGCAGCCCAAGCCGTCCCAGGATAGCCGGGAATTTTCTTTGGTCCACGAAGCGGCCCAGCCCGGCGCGCAGCCAGTGCAGAAATGGCGCTTGCCCACCGGCGTCATAGGCGTTTACCAGCACATGCACCGTGGTGCCCGCGCGCGAATCGGTGGAATTGGGCTGCACGATCAGGCGCACTGGCGATCCATTCACCAGGTCAGGCGCGATCAACACCAAGCGCCCGGGCACCGTATCCGAGTCAAAAACCGCAGCAGGATTGTCCAGCCACTCGGGAATCTTCTTCCACTCTGCCGCCGTCATGTTGGGGTGCTTGCTCTGCCCTGCCAACACCTTGCCCTCGGCAAGTATGACCGGACCGTTACCCAAGCCCAGCAGGCCCAGCATGTCGGAGCTATCCAGCACGCGCACGCCCGTAGTGTTGGCCTTGCCACCGGCAAACAGTTCGTGAATGCGCTTCTCATACTGCTGCTGGGTCGCCTCAGTGCGGCTGAATCGAATGTCAGGATTTGCCGGATCAAAAGACCCATCATTGCCGGTTGCGCTCTTGATCTGTTCAGGGCGGAAGGCGACGATTTCCTTTTCGCCGCCCTTGTGCTCGATGATGATCCCGTCGTAGCCCATCTTGGAGAGCGTGTCGCGCACATGCTCGGTATCCATTTCCGCGCCTGGCTGGTCCATGACCCGCTCCACCACGCTGCGCGGTGCCGGGTTCTGGATGGACAGATAGACTTCCATCACGTTGCCCGAGCCTTGGGTGTAAGTCTCTGCGGCCGCGCGCGCGCTGGCGAAATAGAACCCAGTGCCCCAGTCTGTGTTGCCGTCGCCCTCGCCGCTGAATTCGTCGCTGAATTCAGTGAACACCTCTGGGGAGCCGTGATAAACCACCATCGGCTTACCTTCACCGTCCACCACCTTGCTGTCGCCAAACCAGCGCTTGAAAGCAGGTGAATCAGTCGGGTCTTTGGGTGCACGGCTGAAGGGCACACCGGAATCATCTCCAGCGGGTGCCGGCGCAGGAACTGCAGGAACTGCAGGAACTTCTGGTGCTGCAGGTGCTGCAGGTGCTGCAGGTGCTGCAAGTGCTGCAAGTGCAGGTGCAGGTGCAGGTGCAGGTGCAGGTGCAGGTGCAGGTGCAGGTGCAGGTGTGTTATCGCTTGAGCGCAAATCCTCTGCTCGAACGGCATCCACCAATTCACGAACCCGTTTCTTGGCGTCTTCCACACTCATGCCCTTGGCGCGGAAGAGACTTGCAAGATCAAACTTGTCGTCAGTAAGTGCCACACCATCAGTAGGAACTAACTTGATGCTGGTTGGGTAGCCATCTCGGCCAAGGTTCACACCTGCGAGGTTGGCCGTCTTGACGAACGAAACCACCTCGCTCCCCTTCTTCCAAGCCAGGACCTTTCGCATCAAACGGCGGTCAACCTCCTCTTTGCGCTGTGCCTTCTCCGCATTGGCCTGAACGACCGCTTGCCGATCGGCCGCCTTTTCGTCCTCAGTTCGCGCATCGAGCGCTGCCCGCCGGACACGCGCACGGTTTGCCTTCTGCCAAGACACAAAGCTTTCGATTGCCCTGTCATAGGCGCTATTGCGCTTTGCTGCCTGGTTGCTATTGAGCCCGGAGCGCCCGGCAACAAAACCGCTGTAGGTCGCAGCCCGAACATCCATCAGTCGGCCATACTGCTTCAGGTAGTCGCTGCGCAGACTGTCCAAGGCCTGTTCCACCGCAGCTTTTTGAGCTTCGGATTTGGCCACTTCAGTGCCATCTGCGCGCGCCGCATCCAGATAGGCCTGAAATTCATCGGCATCTGCCTTGGCGCGGCGGTTACCGCTGTGGGAGATACCCGAGTAGCTTGCAGATGCCTCCTTGATAGGGAATTCCTGAATTGTTCCTTCATTGGCTTCGCGCGCCGGCGATGCACTCCCTGACGAATCAACAGCGCTTGGAGAATTCTTGACAGCATCCAGAGCCTCGGCGACTGGAGCATCCAGGACGATGGCCTTCACATCCTTGCCCTCTTCTGCAGCAGCCACAGCCTGATGATGGCCGTCGATGATATGACCGTCGCCGGACACGATCACTGCCCTGTCGCCCGTGGCGCTTTTGGCCTGCTCAACCTTGGCGGGCGAATACTCGGCCTGGGTGGGCTTGAGGTTTCCTGCGTCCACCATCTTGGTTTCATGCCCGATGCCCTGGGCATTCAAATGCTTCACAAGCCCACCATGGGACTGCGTTGCCACCTGCGGCATTTCAGACCGAGGGATGCCCAAAGTACCAGTCTCTGCAGGGAAGGCGGTCATTCCAGCGTCAGCTGGTACTTGCCGTGCATCCTTTTTCGGTTCTGCAGGATTGCGCTGCGCCTGGCCCGGCGTTCCTCCAGCCTTCGGCGGTTGCGAGCCAGTCTGCTGGTTTTGAGTGGCTTGAGCGCCATTTCCGTCTCCTGGAGTGGCGGTGGCGGCCAGCTTGCGCGCCACCCACCCGCCTTTGATCTTCACCGGCTCATAGCCGCTGCCCGCCTTTGCGCCGGCGCGCGCTGCGGCGCCACGAATGGTGAAAGGCTTGCCCTCGGCGTTCAGCAGATCCGATGGCTGCGGACTGTCGGCCGCATCCTCCACATCCAACTTGGCAAATGCGGTGTCGTCGGCCTGGGTGTTGGCCACTGCCGACTGCTCAGCATCCAGCTCATCCTGCAAAGAGCTTTGCTCGGTGGCCACTTCGCGCTGGCCAATCTCCTCATACAGCGCGCGGCGCACCTCAGGCGCCTGCGCGTTCTGGAGCTGGGCGCGCAGCTGCTCATCGCTCCAGCCGGCAATGCCGCTGGTGTTATCTGGGCTGTCAATGACCCCGTGCTCGTCCACCGCGCCCGGCTGAGTGCCCTCGGCGTCGCTGGCCTGATCTTGGAACATGGTGGTTTGCTGCTGGGCCGGTGCGACCACCGCCGGCACATCGATGATGTCCTGAGGCTTGGCCTTGGCAGCCGCACGGGCCAGCGGCCCCAGCGGGCGCGGCACGGGCTGGCCAACTTCGGATATGACATCGCCGTTGGCGATTCTCTGGATCCGATCATTCCGGTCTTCGGCCGTGCGGGCCAATCCATCAGGCCCCACCGTGATGGTGGGCGCGGGCAGGCCCAGGGGCGCCGCAGCGGCAGGAGGTGGGCTGCCTGGTGGGGCAGGTGGAACAGCCGTCACATCGTTGAAGCCGCGCGCGCCCTCGGGAGCGCCGGTGGCGCGGTCCTGCCAGGTGGCAGCGTTGCCCTGGGGATCCACCTGGATTGCTTGCGGGTCCGTGCCTGCATAGCCCAGCAGGGGCACAGCAGGCGCATCCGGTGCAGCTGGAGCTGCTGGTGGCCCCTCTTTTGGCGTGCCATGCAGCGCATTCATGCCGCCGCCCATTGCTGCGCCGGACAACAGCCCCATGACTGCAGCCTGGTCAACGCCTTCGTCCAAAGGTTTGCCCAGGGCATAGTTCTGCAGCACCTGCTCGGAAATGGACTGTGGCAGTTCTTCGAGCACGCCCTCGGACATGGCGCCTTCAAGGGTACGGCGCACCAGGGACTTGGCCACAGCGGGCTCTGCGCTGGCTCGCACAATCGCGGTATCCAGATCGGCGATGCCCAGGGACTTGGCCACCTTGCCGCCCAGCAGGCCAAATGCGCCGGTGGCCGCTCCGCTCAGCGCCGCGATGCCAGACTGCCCGGCGGTCATCACGCCGGTGTCGGTGCCCTGGCGGATCTGCTCAGCGGCCGATCCCGCCGCCGTGATGCCCTCACCGGCCGCTGCAGCGCCCACCGCACCGATACGAGGCGCGAGCGCTGCAACACCACGGCCTACCACGCCACCGGCCAGCATCGAGGGGACCGATTGCCCAATGGTGTGGGCGATGGTGGACGGGTTCTGCAGCGCGGCCACGAACTTGCCGCCGACCCCTTCTGCGTCGGCCACCGCCTTGTTGGCCTTCTTCTGGGCGGGGCTGTAGCTGTCATCCAGGATGGCATTGGCATCCTTGAAGCGCAGGCCGACATCCTCCAAGGCCTTGCCCACCCGGCCGCCTGTAGGGATGTCAAGCAAACCCACAGCAGCCTCTGGCACCGCCATGGCACCTTTGAGGGCCGTGATGCCAATGTCTTTGGCCGTGCCAAGAACAGTGCGCCCCTCATCGGGCGCCGGCGCTTCCGGGAATTTGGGCCGCATGTCGACCCCCAGCCTCTTGGCGACTTCTTCCTCTGAAAAATCAGGGTAGAAATGCTGGTGGAACGCCTTGGCAGCATCCACGTCATCCATGCCAGCCAGCATGGGATACCGGCTCTTGACCTCTTTGATGTCCATAAAAAAATCCTCGCAGGGCTTAACACCTACGAGGACTTCTGAACCTGTCAAGCCTGTTTCTCGCCGTGATCGTGCTTCTTCAGAAAATGTGCTCCTCAAGCAAGATAGATCTTTTCCTACCTCCACAAAGGACAAGTTGAGGCATTGAACTACATCACTGCTCCTCTCATATCACTAAACTTCACGGGCGACAAGGGTTGCAGGTTAAAGCCTGCTTGCGTTCTTCCGGGTCAGCGATCTGGCATTTCACAGATATTTAAGCGTTAGTACAACGGAGATTTGAATGAGAATTTTGCTAAGTCTTTATGGCGGTATCGCATATGCCACGTATAGATTATTAAAGAGAAGAACATCGCTTACTAAAAATACAGTAGTCAAACCTCTTTTAAACCTCCAATCAAAAAAGCACTGGCCTACCGGCGAGAAAATCAAAATAACTGACGATGGCACCTATACTGCCAATATCACAAAGGTTGCAGGGAATACTTTTGGGGATTACGCCAATCGAAATTGTGCTGCCTTTTTAATTCCTGAACTTAAAGATGATAAAAGACCAAATATTAGTGTTTATATTGATGGATTACTTGTTGGGCATTTGACAAATAGACATACCTTAAGTTTTTATTCTATTCTACAGCACGCAAAACTTTTATTCTCTACTACGTCCTGCAACGCTCATATCGGAGAAGGCGGCACCGGCCTAGATGGCAAAAAACTTCCATATTTAATTACCTTGGATATCAATTGGTTTTAAGTTCTCGCGGGATACATTAGAATTTTTAGAAACCAGGGGTTTTAAATAGATTTTAATATTTATTTCAACTTATTCAATATATTCACTCTATATCACAGATAGATTGTTCTACATACATGTAGCCTCATTGAACAAACTATAAGTTTATACCTAAATAAGAAAAACTGTTGCTTTTTCTTTTCTTATAGTTTAAAACATTAAATTGACCGAAAGAACAATTATTGCTACCATGTACTATCCTTTGTAGAGTGGAGACTGAAATGACTAATTCAGTTAAATCTGAACAGCAGCCGGATTCCTATCTAAACGAATTGAAGTCTGAAGGGGCAGAACTTCTAATTCGCAGTACTGTTGAGGACGTTGCGCGTCGGGCCCGACTGACACTTATTGATGCCAAGATTGAGCAACTAACAAGTCCTATCACCTCCGGCGATTGGATAGATCCTCAGGATTAAGAAATGGCCTCCGAGGTCCGGTTAAATTTTGCTCTTCTAGGTCGATAGGCATCGTCAAAGTGCGGTTACCTCTGCCACATTGAGGCTGCATTGTTGGCCACGCGCTGTTGCTCCGCCTGCCGGCGCGCCTCCTGCTCGGCCTTCTTCTGGGCCTCCTGCGCTTCGGCAACGGCCTTTTGAGCGGCTTTCTCCTTCTCTTCGGCTTCCTCCCTTGCTTTGCGCTCTTCATTGCGCTGCTTGGTGCGCGAAGCGTTGTAGAAGTTGTTGGGGTCCGAAGCCTGGGCGCTTGCGACTTGCGCTGGTGCCGCGCCGGCCTGCTGCGCCGCGCGCACCGCCGTGCCTGCCGGCGCTTCCAGGGTGTTGCCGTACATGGGCACCATCCTGTTCGCAGCAATAGCGCCCAGGCCGGTCATGGTGCGCTGCACGTACTCGCGGTTCTCAGTGGTGGGATTGGTCCCTTTCTCGCCCGAGATGCCGCCGTTGTACCCTGCAAAGGTCTTGCCCCAGTCGCCCCCGTTGCGGCCGTTGATTTCCTTGAGCAGCATCGCAGCGGCCATGGTCTGCTCTTTCGGATCGCTGCTGTATGCGTCGTAGCCGTATTTCTTCAGCACAGCATCACGGGTTGCAGGGATGAACTGATAGACACCCTTGGCGCCCTTGGGGCTCACCTGATCGCCATTGCTGCGCTCACCGTTCACGCGCACCGAGCGCAGCACCTCGGCTGGAATGCCAGCTGCCTTCGCGGCTTCCGCTTCGTGGCTATCCCATGCCGCATCCTTGTAGCTGTTGGGCGCACTGCCCTTCTCGGTGCCGCCCGAGCGCCATCCGGCAGGATCGCCACCCACCTTGTCTTTGGTGGAATATGGGAACAAGGCTGTGCGGATCTCATTGCTGAGCGCCTTTCGACGATCCAGCAGTTCCTTGCCCTGCGCGGAATCAGGCTGGAAAGTGCCCTCGGCCTGCGCCTTGACGATTGCGCTATTCAGTGTCTTGAGCTCCTCCTGCGCCGTCTGTACCTGCAGCTTGACCGCCGATGGGATCTTGGCATCGCTCTTGAGGCCTTCCACACGAATGCTCGCCTCCTCCAGCTGCATGTCGGCCAGCCGATCTTGACGGCCTTGTGCACGCTCTGCACGCTCTTCGGCCCTGCCCGCCCTAAGGTCCTGGCTCACCTGCAGGTTATACATGCGGTCTGCATTGCTCTGTGCCTGCTTATGCTGGCGGTCCTGCATCATCGCCGAATACCGGTGCTCAGGAGTGATGGTGCGATCCAGCATGAAGGCTGCCTGTGTCACGCCGTCCTGGTCATTCCTGAATGGGGGAATGCCTGGAATGGCACTGGTTGTGCCGTCCTTGCCCACCGCCATATAGGACACGGTGCCATCGCCGTTGTCCATGGGCTTCACGGTCATTCCGGACATCGGGCCAATACTCGATGCGCTGACCAGCTTGGCCAGGCCTTCGTGTCCCGTTTGCATGGCACGGCCCAGGTCATTGCGCCACTGTCGATCGGACTGCCGTTGATCGGCTTCCTGCTGTTGCATCAGCTGCGAGCTGATCGCCATGGCTTTTTCCGGCTTACCTACCTTCAGGTAGGCATCTCGGGTACGCTCCATCATGGCAACAGGCGTATTCATGGAAGCAGCCGCCTTTTGCGCTTCGGCCTGATCGGTGAATGACTGCTTACCAGCCTTCCACCCTACAGTCTCTGCAGGGTTCGCTGGCAGTTGCGCCACGTCGATCTGCGGCGGTCCCGCATCAGCGCCGCCGGCGGCATCAA
Source organism: Comamonas sp. SY3 (assembly GCF_041730275.1). Classification (NCBI taxonomy): domain Bacteria; kingdom Pseudomonadati; phylum Pseudomonadota; class Betaproteobacteria; order Burkholderiales; family Comamonadaceae; genus Comamonas; species Comamonas sp. SY3. The sequence continues at coordinate 329,250 of NZ_JBGTYN010000002.1, forward strand.
CAGCCTGCTGGCCAGCTGTATATTGCTGGACGGCCACGGGCTGTGCCGCCTCCTTCAGCGCTTGTCGCTCATTCGCCAGGTCGTTCCAGTCCTGGCGCTTTTGTGCGCGTTCTTCCTTACGGAACGCGTCATCTTCCTCTTGCCGCACCCAGTCCTTGGTCAGCTGCATACCCCGGAGCCCACCGTTCACGGCTGCTGCCAATGCATATCCCCAGCCTCCTGCTGCCATATCAAGCCTCCAATTCGTGATTGAGCCACTGCATCTGCTTGGCAATGGCGTTGCGCACCAACACGGCGCGGTCGATAAAAATCTTGTGCTGCTCGGGATAGAACCGCCGCAGGTACTGCGCGCGGCCGTCATCCCACCAGGCAGTGCAAGTCATGCAGTCCGATGCCCGCTTGATGCCTTCCGGGTAGTAGTCGGCTATAGGCAGACCGTTCTCGCGCAGGTATTGCTCGACCTGGTCACCGGTCCAGCTCTGCACCGGATACAAAAACTCGAGTCCTTCGGCAAAGTCACCGGATCTCGCCGGCGGAGCCGCATAGTCAGAATCGCGCTGGCCACGGATAAGCAGCGTGCAGCCGTCAGCAAGCACGCGCTGGTGCATGGGAAGCATGATGTTGCGGGCACAGCATTCGTACCGGCCAACCAGCTGCATCTGCTCGCCGGAGACACGGCGCCCGAGCGGCGTGTTGTCCGCCGGCAGAAGATCGCTGGGCCACCCGTGCACACGGCGGCTTTCGTGCACGTCAGCAACGATGACCTCGAAGCGCCCACCGGCGGCGAGTACCTCCGCACGCACCTTCTGCACGATGGCACGCGTTTCTGGGAATTGATCGCCTACGTCAACGTGGTAAACGGTCAGCAGTGGCCAGTATTCGCGCAAGAGGTACATCGTAGCGGTTGAATCTCGGCCGCCGGAAAACTGCAGGCCTACACGCTCATGGCGGTTAAAGGCTTGAGCCACAGGATCCGTCAGCATGCGCAAGCTCAGCACACACGATTCAACGCCCGCCACGATGGCATCCGCCTGATCTGCGGGCACCAATGCATGAAATTGCGAAACCTTGGACTCCAGCAGGTATGCGCTTTCTACGGCGAACCCAGCCAGTCTTGCCAGTCGTGCCATTTCGTCTGGCGTCTTGATGTTGGAGCCAAGGCTGCGCCATAGCTCCTGGTCTGCGCCATAGTCTGCTGGCTCGTGCAGGAACACCTTTCCGCCCGGCTTCAGCACGCGCCGGCACTCCTGCAGCATCGCAGTCCAGTCGTCGCAATGGCATGCGGCATAGTTGAACATCACCATGTCCGCACAAGCGTCAAGCACCGGCATGGCACAGTAGTCTGCAAGGTGCTGCTCCATGTGGCTTGGGCACATTGCCAGCTGCGCAGCTGACAAGTTCACCAACACAAATTTCAGGTCCGGACGTTGCCGCTGCATCTGGCCTGCCGTCTCCCCAATACCGCAGCCAGCATCAATTACCACCGCTCCGGCAGGCGGCTGCATCAACTGCAGCAGGTGAGCAGCATGCTCCTCATCAGTCCCCGTTAAGAAGGCCTGGAACTGCTTAATCCCCATATTGACAACCGAAGATGTCGCATCCGAGATAGTTTGGAAGTTCATGGTTTTTAAATCACCACGGCGGTCACGGTCCCTGCGGCACCAATGCCCGCAGCAATTCCGCCCATGTTTGCAGAACTGGTTGCGGCATCCTGCTGGGCGATGTTGCCGTAAATATTTCCGGCTACAGACTGGCCCTGCATGGCACCCGAGTAACCGTTCTGCATGATTCCAACTCCGCTCTGGCCTGCTGCAAGCCCAGAGTTACTGGCATTGAGAGCACCGGAACCAGCCTGAGCAGCGATGCCTGCCTGAGTTGCTTGGTTAGAAACGACGCCCCGCCCCAATCCGGCAGCATCCATTCGGCGGGCCCACCCCTGCTGCTGGACGTTTTGGCGGGCAGTGTTCGCTGCTTGGGCTTGAGCCAGCGCTGCAGCAGTGCTGCCCTGCTGCTTCATGGCTGCAAAGCGGCCGTCATTTGGATTGACGCCCATGCTCTTAAGGTCGGAATCCTGGGCGGCTTGTGCAGCCGTGTATTGGGCTTGGACATCCGTGACGGCTTTAGCCGCTTCGGAGTTTTGCCGGTCGACCGTGTCGTAGTTGTTTGCCTCTTCAACAATTCGGTCTTCGGTAGGCTGGAAGCGTGTTTTATATCGCTCGTACTGCTCCTTGCTCATGTCCGATGCTTGCTGCATCTGGTTCATTTGCAGGTCGGAAATTTGATTGGCCCGCTCTTGCGCGGCCTGCCGGTCGGGCGCAGTTTCCTTGTAAATTTCCTTGGCCCATTCGAGCTGCTCTTTCGAGAGTTGGGCGCTCATCAGTGCAGCCTGCTGCTGTCCTGAGGTGTCTGGTGTACTAGCCATTGGTGGATCCTTGGTATCTGGTTGGAGTAAGGGAGGCTTCGCCTGAATAGTTCGCCTTGCGGTACAAATCGGCGACCTTTTGATAGCCCAGGAACTTGGCCAGCCGACCAGCCTTGTTCACGTTGTATGACTGCAAGGTGCATGCACGGGCCCCAAGGCCGAACATCACAGCCTCTGCATAGCGACAAAGGCCGACTGCGAGCAGCGAATTCCGAACCTCCGGCTCCAGGTACAACATGTCATCAGTCACCGTAAGGGTGCCGTTGTTCAGGCTGCGAGTGAAATACAACCAAAGGCTCGCAGCCAAGCGCCCATCCGCCCAGCGTGCAACGAAGATGACATATCGCCCCAGCCTCTCAAGCTCCCGGATCCTCTCCCAGCAAACGTCCACCGGTTCGCCTGGGTGAACCTCACAGAGACCTTTGAGGCGATGCGCCTCCAAGGCAGAAAATTCCGAATCAAGCCATATGGGTTGGAGGGTGAACGCATCAGCGTGCCATCCCGGTGCGATGCTTTCCAGGGCGAGCGAATGCCCGCCCGTAACGGCGCGAGCGATTGCTTTGGCATCGTCCAAGGTCAGGACTTGGCCCACGCGCTTGGCAAGCTCCATCGATAGTCCGTCCAAGGAGACCTCCTATGAAAGCCTAAATACCTATTTGGACTTTTAAGGATGTCAAGACGCGAGTGGGTATGGCCGGTTGATGTAAAGTTGAATCAACCCGAAACAACTTAAACTTCAAAAACTTATGCGCGGTCTGATTGCTATACTTTTTGTAGCACTTACGGCGGGGTGCGCCACGAAAACAGGCACGGATGGCCCAGTCAATATTGGCCCTGACCTGTACATGATCGGTGGATTGGGTGGAACCTTCGATCATTCGGGCAGCGCTCTGAAAGCAAAGTTCTTCCAACAGGCGCAGCAATTTTGCGCGTCCAAGGAACAAACCATGATCCCTGTGAACAGCACGCACAAGGACGCAGGAATGGAGTATTCATCGGCAGAGGTTCAATTCCGCTGCATCAGTTCGGCCGCGCCTAAGAGCTGACACCACTCTCCGGTGGCTCTGGCCAAACCACACCTGAAGGTTCTGGATAAGCAGGAATGTCGCGCAGAGCCTGCCGGTAGTCACGCCATTTCTTGGCCAGCGGCACACCGGCCTCGTAGGCTTTCATGACCTCCCGGTCTGAGGCCGCGAGCAGCTCGTCGCGTTTGGCGCGCACCTGGGCCCAGGCCTCTTCATCGGTAAGAGGCGTCTCATCCCATTGAGCGGTGTGAATGTTCCAGCGGTGCCGCGCCGACGGGCACTGCGGGATGGGCCAGCCTGGCGGGTATCCCGCCTCCACAATGCTTCCCTCGGGATAGACCGCGCCGCCCGCACTTCCGAATCCCAGAAGATAGGTCCCGTCGTGGGCGTAGTTGACTGTGCTGCTCATCGTTTGGAGCCTATCGCAAAAAGCATGGCATCGTTAATCGAGCTGGGGGTGTCCCCCTTGAAACGCAGCGTCACGATGTTGTTGGATCCCGCGCTGGCATAGAACGCATAGGCATGCGAGACGGAGATATAGCCCGTGTCCACTTCATAGCCCGCAACGGATGCGCCATTCACCAGCAGGTTGGTGCCCACCTTCCTGAACCCTGAGCCATAGGTGATGACGGCAGTGGCATGCACATAGACCCACCCGGCCTGGTCCATGACAACGTTCAGCGACACCACGTCTATCCAGTTGGAAAAGCCCGTGCCGGACTTGCCAGAAGGGTTCGAGGCAAACACAGGGACCGTAACGGCGTTGCCCTGGATGGTCAGCGTGCTCACAGCGGCATTGCCAATGTAGGCGTTCCCAATGGCAGCGTTCTCCATGAAGACGCCTATATTGCCGCTGCCGATCTTGGACAGCTTGTTGACAAAATCTGTCGCCTTCATCTGGCTGCCGTCAGGTAGCCGGACATCGCTGTCCACCCAGTTCACCTGGATGTTGTTTTTCTTCCCGAGCCCTCCCAGGTTGGACAACCAGGCGACATCCATCTTTGCACCCGCGCCCAGAATCACATTCCCGGAAGCGTCACGGATGGTCAGATTCCGGGTATCGATCTTCTCGGCGGCCAGCGATCCGTTGACCACCATATCGCCATTGATGATGACGCCCGGGTTTGCCCAGGAAGAGCCGTTCCACATCCTGGCTTCGGAGTAGCTGGAGCCGTTGGAGATCATCACCTGATCGCCGATGACCAGGTGGTTGTTGTTTGCCGCGCTGCCGCCGTTGCCCAGCTGCTGCCAGACCGCATTGCGCGCTGTGGTGTCGCTCCAGGTGCCGCCGGACACGCCGATATTCACCGAACCCCGCAGCCCTTGAATCAGCGTCTTGCCACCGGTGTCCACCCGCATGCTGCCTTTGATGTACACGCTGGTGTTCATGTAGATGCCATTGGCATCCACACTGAATGGCACCATGCTGAGCGCCGGCGTGTTTGTCATGCCGCCGTTGTAGGTCGGCGCCACGATGGCGAACTTGTCGGCCGAAATGATGAATGCGCTTTGCGGCACACCATTTGCCTCGGAAGCGGACAGGCCAAAGCCGGCCAGCGCGCCGCCCGCTTGCACCTTGAGCGTGTACTGCGAGCGCAGGCCCGCCACGCGGTCGGCCGTCACGGTCATCTGCTCTTCCAGGCTGGCACGGCCAGGCGAGCCATCCTGGTAGTAGTTCCCGAGCGATGCCTGCAGCTGCTTGATGTAGCCGGCCTGGGCGAAATTCGTCTCCGCGATCACCCATTTGGTTTCGCGGATGCCAGCGGCATTGCCGTCCAGGGCCGCAAACATCTCGTCAACCTGGTAGGCCAGCTTGCGATAACGGTCCTCGATCAGCTTCTTAACCTGGGTGATCTTGGTGCCCTGCTCAAGCGCTGCCTCGGCCACGCTCTTGCTCACGATGTCGCGGATCTCGGCCGGCAAGTCATCGAAGCGGGTTGGATCGTCCAGGCTCTTGAGCAGGTCCTTGAAGAGCTTGGTCTTCTTGATTTCCTCAATGAACTTGTCGACCGCCAGCGGGATCGAGCCGGCCTTGCCCAGGTCGAGCACCACCTCATTGTCCTTGGCCTCCTTGGGCTGCTGCAGGGCGGCAAAGGCCTCTTGCATGCCTTGGATGTCGCGCACCGTGACTGCACGGTCCCAGGGATTGCCCCGGGCGCCGTTGCGCACTTCCAGGTGCTCCTTGAACAAGGCCAGCGCCTCGTCGGTGGCCGCGTTGCCCGTGGGCGCGAACACCAGGGCCGGCAGCTTGACCGCTCCGGTATCAGGTGTGAGCAGGAACTCATCAGACATTGCGCAGCTCCTCGGTCGTGCCGGCCATCACCACGCTCACCACACGCGACTCCCCTTCGATTTCCAGGACGTGCTCACGCCAGCGGCCCGGCGGCATGCGCTTGGGCTCCACGCTGCTCAGCTGCTTGGTGTGGCGCAGCTGGCCTTCTCCCAGCCAGCGAATAGTGGCAGGCGCTGCGGGGCTTTGCTCGCCCTCCGCCTGAACCCAGGCCATCGGCGCCTGCGCGGCCAGCAGCATGATGCCCGTCTTGTAGCGCCCCGTGCGGCGCCCTTGCGAAAACAGCTTCATGACCGCACCGGCCTGTGCCACGTAGACAGCATCGGTGATGTAGTCCTTGTGCACGGGCCCGCGCGGCAGGTCGACCGTGCCAAGGCGCATGGCCTTGAAGTCGAGCGCGAAGGTGCCGCCGTCGCACCAGAAGTAGTACACGCCATCCTGGCAGACGGCCACAATGCTGGATGGATTGAGGCTTTGCCAGTCCTCGCGGGCCCACAGCGTTTCGCTGATGACCTGCACGCCGGAAGCGTTGGCCAGACACAAACCATCCGGAGAGGCATAGAGAACGCCGCCGCCGTCGGCCGACACAATCGAGTCGGCGCTGACGCAGGCCTGCTCCTGGGAGAGCTTTACCGAAGTCATCGAGCCGGAGCTGGAGCCGCTGATGATGTAGGGGTGAGCCCGGGTGCCCACGAACAGGGATTGCCCGAAGACGCCCAGCCCAACGATAGGAGTGTCGGTGGTGATCTGGAATTCCACGGGCCAGGCAAACGGCCGGTATGGCACGCAGAACGCCACGAAGTTGTCCAGGTATGCCGCCACAATGCCGTTTGGCATGGCCACACCATCGCGCAGGTATGGATCCTCTCCCTTCGGCGGCTTGATGGTCGCGGCGCTGTTGGGATCGCGGCGCAGTGGCGGCTCTGCCCAGGTCATGGATGGGCACTGCTGGCCCAGCATGGAGCTGGGCACCTTGTCAACGAACAGGCCTTGCGTGATTACCACCTCATCGACAAGGCGCCATGAGGCCGCCACATTGCCGGTGGCCAACCGGTACACGCACCAGGTCAAGATGTTGCGCCCGGCGGGCACGGGCGGCCGCTGCACATCGACTGTGTCGTTTTGGTCGACCTGCAGCACATCGGTAACCTCGCTCGGGGCGGATTCTTCACCACGATCGGTCTTGAAGGTCACCAGGTAAAAGCGGTCCTCGATGATGCGGTCCGGATCCACGTCGAGCAGCCCGTTAGGATCATCCTTCTTCGACAGCGACTTTCCGGAGGCCCACTCCTGAATGTAGGTTTGCAGGTTGTTCATCCGCTTGAGGTACTCGGCCTCAATCACGGAACTGGTCAGGCGGGTCGCCTCTTTCTGGCATTCCTGAATCACGGCCACCGAATCGGTATTTTGGGTGGCGCTGCCGGTTTTCTGGTCCTCCCAGGCCCGCAGATCTTTGCGGTACTGCGCCATGGCGGCATCGTAGGCAATCCACTCGGGCGCCCGAGTCATAGACATGGTCTCGCCCGAATAGTCGGGTACGAACTCAGGCACCGTGGGCTTGGTCGGCTCTGTCGGCCGCGCTGCAGCGGTAGAGGCGCGCACCGCCTCATCGATGGCCTTCTTGAACTTGCGCACCACCACGTCCATCTGGTCGCGGTAGCTCTTGATGCTGGCATCAGCGGGATCCAGGAACTTGCCGAACTCATTGACGATGGATGTGATCTGGGCATCGCTGAAGATCTGGCTCCCATCCTTGGGACTTTCGAGCTTGCGCAGCTCGGCCGCCAACACCGTGGTGTCCAACTCACCCCAAAACGGCAGGCACATCAGACGGATAACCCAGTTCCCCCCGGACTGAAACCCACTGGTTCCCGTGACATTCAGGCCCTTGTCCTTGGCGTCGGCCAGCGTGAGAGCCAGCTCGCCAAACCACTGTTCAGTGGTGGACTGCGTGAGGCCGAACATTTCATAGGCACCGGCCCGGGGCTTACCTGCCGTGATCCGCCCGGTTACCTGGTTGACAGGTTTGGTGGCCGTCTGGATCGCCTTCAGCACCGCAGGCACCATGGTGCCGGACAGCCAGGTGCGAGCATCCTCCGCAGTGAACTGGCTGGTTTCGTTGAGCTTCACCGCTGGCTTGGCGGGCGCGGGCACGCCCAGCAGCCGGAAGTCGCCGGCCACCGTGGTCATCTGAGGCGCCTGCTTGCCGTCACGCGAGAAAACCACCGTGCGCTCGGTGGCGTCATCGTTGATCTGGCCGCGGACGTAGCGCCGGGCTTCAGGGGAGGTAATCCAGCCCGTGCTGTCGCCTTGCTGGATCACGCCATTGGCGTCCCGCATCATGCGGTACAGGCTTTTCACTCCCACCGGGCAGCTGGCCACCTGGGAATCACCCATCAGTGGCCGAAAGTCCGCAGAGGTCTGCAGCAGGTTGTGGCTGATCTGTGCGCCGGCGCCGCCCATGCCGCGCGCGGTTGCCCGGGGCACCAGGCCCGGGAAGCTGCCAACCTTTAGAACTGCCATCGATCAATCCTTCTCAGATCCATTCAATTCCCGCTCGATGCGGATTTGTCGCTGCTGGGCCGCGACTTCAGCGTCGCGCCTTTCAAGATCGCCTTGGAGTCTGCCGACCACGACGAGCCCTCTGTCGACCACGCCGATGCCTCGTTCAAGCTGGCCTTCGAGGGTGACGAGTCGATTTGCGAGATCGTCACGGGCAGTGGACTCGGCCTTGGCCCAGGCCCTGGTAGTGGCCTCCCGGCTGGCGGCGCCGTCGCGCAGCCGCCGATACTCATCAGCACGCCGATCAGCGTCATCAGCTCGCCGAGCTTCTGACCCAGCCAGCTTTTTGAGGTCGTCGATGAACTGAGCTTCATTGGTGTTTGAGGCTGTGGCATGCTGCTGCTCCTTCCTGCGGTCTGTCTGCTCTTTTTCGCGCGTGGCGCGCTGGTCGGCCGCTGCCTGGTCGCTGCGGTCCTGCTTGAGGGTTGCGATGGTGCTGCCCAGCCGCCAGGCCTGCACCTGCCAGCCTGCTGCTGAACCTGCGGCCAGGCCGGCCAGCAGCACGGCCGCGTAGCTCCAGAGGCGAATGGGTGCCGTCACCTGGTCAACGATCACGATGGCACCCTCCACATCGCGCACAGCTCAGCGTTGGAGTCACCACGCGTCTGCAGGCCAGGCAAAACGGTAAGCACCCCCTTGACGGTGCCCTTGTTCCAACGGGGGTTCTCTGCGCAAGACCCCGGCAGGTCCCCTGCATTGGCCTTGGCCCGCATGGTGCTGGTCCTGAACGAAGACAGAGGCTTGTTCCAGCCGAAATCTATAAAGGTGGCCTGCACAAAGGGGTCGTAGCTGCCCCAGTAGCGCAACAGCGGCGCCACTGCGGCCTCGGTCATGATGTAGCGCGCGCGCTCGAGTTGGTAGCAATCCTGGGGCGAGTAGAACTTGCCCGGCACGACACCGGCCCCCGTGACGCCGTTGCACACCGTCAGCGGCTCGCCACGGCCGGCCTTGTCCACGTAAGGACGGCCAATGTGCCGGTTGCTGGACTCGTAGTAGTTGCCCATGACCATGGCGATCTTGACGGCCATGGATGTCGTCTCGTCGGCCGCCACGGCCTGGACATACTCGTTGCTGTTGGCTTCCCTGATTGCCGCCTCGTTACCGAGGTAGGCACCGCCGGCGCCCAGCAGCAGCATCAGGGCCATGAGGCTGCTCTGCAGCAGCTTGGGCACTTTGGAATCACTCATCGGCCAGCGCTCCAAAGTCGGTGGTGCCCGTCCGGATCATGTTGCCCAGCTTGCGCCAGTTGGAGCCGTAGCGGATGACCATGGTCTCCTCGCCGTAGCGGTCGATCATGGACATTTCCCAGCTGATCTGGTCCCGGCGCGCGCGCACACTTGCGCGTGCGTCCTCTTTTCGCTTGTAGAACCGGTTGAGCAGGTAGCCGGCCAATGCCACGCCAACCCCCAAGGCACCGAATACCAGGTCCGAGCTGAGGGCACCAAAAAATGTCATGGCACCTGCCGACCCGTAGGTCATCGATTTGCCGATCCACTGGCCCCAGGTGCTGATAGTGGACTCAGCCGCTTCTTTGAAAATTTCAGACATCAATGTCCTTCTGTTGCTGATCTGGCTGATCTGCCAAAACCAGACTTGGAATATTCATGGCGCTGCCACAGCGACGGCTGGCCGCTGAGCCGGGTCAGTGAGCGTCTGCTTTGCCTTCTCGATGTCCTCCCGGATGAACAGCGAGCCAAGACCGGCCACCAGGATCACCGACGCCAGCTTTTGACCGAGGGGCTCTCCAGTGTCCAGATCTATGAGGTCGATTGTCGAAGCGAGCATTTCCGGCGTCACCGCCGTGTAAATAGGCGGCATAGGCACGTAGCGATACACCCCGTCCTCACCCATGATTTGCTCTTCCCGCTGCCAGAGAATGGAAGGGTCCTTGCCATAGGTGTTATCGAGCATCGCGGTGCGCACTCGGATGCGCGCTGCACCAGGGTTAATCGCAGGCTTATAGGGTTTCAATTCGTCTTGGTTCATATCTGGCTCCATCGCTTTTATTTACGGTTTCATTCTGAATGTTTGCCAACCGCTCCACACGCCGGTACTAAAAGAAGTAGTGCGTCTACTTGCGAAATCGTTATACACCGTCACTCTGAAATTACCAGGGCAACCTTGCCCATAAAACAAGGCAAACTCTTTAACAATTCGAGGCGTGGCTAAATCGATGGTTATAGTTCCACCGAGTCGGTTATCCCCAGCGTACTGCCCCTGATACCAGGAAGAAACAGTATTGTTGTCCACGATGCTGGCAGTGCTGCCATACCATGTGCCGTAGGATGCCGAAACCGGGGTCGCCGGCGTTGTTATATCAGCCCCGCCGAATGCTTCATGCAGCTCAAGCTCATATAATTGAGGCGTTACATGATTACCTGGCAACAGGCTATCAAACATTAACTCCCAGTACCTATAAGGCTTATAACCTTTGCCGTACAAGTGACCCAGGGTAATCGCCCCAGAAGTAGGCACACCAGAATCACAGCCATAATATGCACTAAGGCTATAACCAAGGCCAAATTCAGCATGTGCCTGCGGCATGGAAATGGGACCAGAAGATGGCATAACCATATTGATTACTCCTTTTTGAGCGCTTGCAATTCCATTACCACTTCTTTAAGCCCTTGAATGAGAAGTGGAACGAGTTTGGAGTAATCAACTGTCCGCCATTGGTAACCGTCATTTGCTTCATCAGGTATCGAACGGCCCACCGCCTCGGGCAAAACTGCCTCCACTTGGTCGGCGAGCACACCAACATCAGCCTGGCCTGGCTTGCCGATCAGTTCGGTCTTGCGGTTCCAAACAAAGCGCACACCGTCAAGCTTTGCGATCAACTCCAGAGCATTGGTGATAGGCACTACGTTGTCTTTGAGGTCCGGATCGGAATAGGCCTGGATGTTTCCCGCAGCGACCAAGTTTCCAGCGGGGTCGGAATACAACGACCAAGCCGCACGCGAGTAGCTTCCAAGGCCGAAATAGCCATCGTTGCGCACCCCCATGCGTATGGCATAGGCGTCGTGCCAGAAGGTCATTCCAGCAAGGTTCGCGTCGCCTCCTGTCGAAGACGACCGCGCGACGAAGCTGCCATTGCCATCGCCGCCATCAGCCGCAGCCCCCGACATCGACATGCTCCGCTTTTGTCCTGTCAGCTGACCGTTCATAGTCCCGCCAGACAGAGGCAGTTTGGCGTCCAAAGCGGCCTGCAAACCGGCCACCGTAACAATCTCCTGTGTACCGGTATGCGTGGAGCGGCTTCGCAGAGCTGCATCGGTGGAATTGACTGTCGCACCGGTTGCCACGCCAGCGAGCTTGTTCTTTTCAGCAGTTGTGTAGTCTTGCGTCGAGAGGCCCTTGCCCGTTTCCTGGCTGACTTTCGTGTCAAGAGCTGCCTGCAGCCCCTGTACTGAAGCAACTGTTTCCGGTGCCAACGCAGCAGCTGCGTCCGCTGCTGTCCAGCGGACACCGATTACAGTTCCAGCGTTCCATGCCCGAGCTGGCGTGCCCTCCTGGCCGCGCAGCACGTTTGAAAGCTGATCCGAATCAGAGGGGCGGGTCCGCACCGTGATCACCTCGATACCATCTGTGTCCTGCAGGACCATGCGGAACCAATCGCCGCTAGTGAGGGCTCCAGCATCCACATTAGCAACAGGAAGGCCACCGCTCGAAAGCAGGTTCAGCGTAGTGTCTGCAGCTGTCACGGAGCTTAGAAGCTCATAGCGGCCGGCGTTAATGAATTTCTGCGCCATGCTATTCGTCCTTGATCTTGAAAACCAGCTCGTACTCGTCTTGACGGCCGTACTCTGTCGTGACGCGCGCTGTCACCTTGTAGCGCTGACCGTCAGTGCCTCCGGAGATCCAGAGCTTCACCCGATCAGCAGTGAATTCCACCTTGTCGACCTGCAATGAAGAGTCATCGGGGTCTGTGAGGCAGACCACAGAGGCTGTGACCCCATCCAAGATGTCGCCTCCATTGAGCCAATCCTGGAAAGTGGTGTCATAGTCCTTGCGCTCCCAAGGCTGCTTGTTGTATTTCTCTAGGCTCATGTCGATACCGCCTCTCTTGCTTCAGCAGGACGGTTAGAGGTTCTGTTTTCGTAAGGGCGGGCCGTGGTGGCGTAGCCCTGCGGCATGAAATTCAGGCGGTTTGTGCCTCGCTCTGCCGAGGCGTTTAAGCGCAGCAATCCGGTGGCAGTTCCAACAGCAGCTGTGTGAGCGATTGCATTCGCAGAGACGCGCCAGGGAGCGGATGCCTTGGAATGGGCGATCACGCTGGAGTAGCCCTGCGCAACCATCTGCGCAGCCGCCACGACCTCCCCGGGCGAATAGGAAAATGGGTTGCCGAATGCAATTCCAACCAGCAGAAGCTGCCGGTTGAATCTGGCATGCAGCGCTGCAGTTGCTTTCGCCTCGCCACTTGCCATGAGATCTGCACTCATCGTTGAGAGAGCCAGGCTTTGAGCGGTTGCCTGCGCGCTACCCCTCAGAAATCCTTGACTAAAGGTCTGGCTCACCGAAACCGCGTCGAGCTTTCCAGCCAAAGTCAAGAATGCTGCGCCTTTCGTCAGCAAGATCGAATTGCTTTGTGCAGCGGCGATGGCCAAAGCATTTCCAGAAGCGACGGCATGGGCGAACACAGAGGTGTAGAAGTTGGTGACCAGCTGCCAAAGACCGTCGAAACCACCGTCCAGCAAAGGCTGGATATTGCTGGCCAGCATCCAAGTGGCCGAGGCTGTGGCCGTAAGGCCCACTCCGGAGCTTGTGAGCGGCGCCATACGCAGCGTGCCGCCGGCAGATGCAAGGAATGCCTCTGTAGTGCTCCAGTCCTGCAGAACAGATAGGACTGCTTCCGCCGTCGTGTTATTGACGGCCTGGGGGCGGTTGTCGCTGGCCTGTCCAGCTGAGGCGAGTGCTGTTACATTGGCCACCGCTTGACCGAATGCAGCCGAAGGCAGAGCGAGCACGGCCGAGGCCGTCACGTCAACATAGTTGCGTGCGTCCTGACCGATCTGCAGAACTGCAAGTTCCGCAAAGCCCAGCTCCGCCAGTATGGCCATATGCAGATGCCTTACGAGGTGACCAGCGTGAGCGTGGAGGTTTGGCGGATGCGAGGCACAACACCGAGCTTGCACTCAATGGATGGGCTGATCGTCATGCGCACCAGGACCTTGCCGGAGCCGCTTGCGGCTGTGCCGACACACAGGTGGGTGGCCGTCTGGTTTGCGCCGCCGGTCATTTCTGGGAATTCGGCCGTACCAGTGGGGTTCACCACGTTGCCCGTGACAGTCCAGCCCAGCGGGCCGCGCTGCAGAGCGATGCGGGTATAGCCCGAGTAGTTCACCTCGCTGGTGGTCTGCGTGCCGGCCGCGAGCGGGTCAGCGGTATGCAGCGACAGATAGAGGCTGGTCAAGGCGCCCGAGGCAGCGTTGTCCGCCAGGCCTGCAATGGCGGTGGCCTGAAAAATGAGCTTGGCCAGGTCGTTGGCAAAGGCAGAGGAAAACATGGTCGGCTCCTTTGGTTATCGGGTGCTGGCACTGATGTCGGCCTTGTTGCCAACACCGGTGCCATTGGGGGAAGAAACGACGGAGGCGCGGATGTCACCCGTCAAGGTGGAAGCGAAGGCGCTGTATGCCAGCTGCATGATCTGGGCGTTGCCGGCGTATTCAGCATCCTTGGCGTACGCCTTCCAAATGCCGCCCTTCAACAGCGCAGATTCGTACACGTCGGCCAGGTCAATGGCGCCCGTGCCATCAGCGGCGATGCGCTGGGGATAGGCCACCACCACCAGGTCAAGGCTGGCCTTAACGCCATCGGCAGGTGGCCACACAAAGAAATGAGTCGGATCGCGCAGGTCGTAGATGTAGTGCCGGATGCGCTCGCGGCCAGGGGCTGTCATCCAGCCAGGCGCCGAAACATCCAGCTCGCGGCGGCTTTCCACCAGCGAAATGGGGCCGCCATTGGTATTGCCGATAGCCTCCACAAGCCGAAAGCAGCCTTCAGGCAGCACCTGACGGGGGCCGGCCTGGAGCTTGTGCTCTACCGTGCGAGCAAAGAGGTCATGCCGCTGAATGGCGATCTCGTCGGCCGCCTGGTTCAGGGCGTCAGCAAGCTCAGACAGGGACCAGCGGTCCATGTCCACATCCTGCAGCTCCGCGCGTAGCTTCTGGATCAGGGTTGCGCCGTTGAGTGCCATCAGAATGCCACCCCCACAGCGCGTGGCCGCGCGGACGAGTTGCCGCGCCAAGTCTTGATCTTGATGCGCTCGCACTCGTCATCGAACCACTGGCCCATGACGGCATCGCTGTTGATGCGTGCGACCGCACCACGGGCAATCACCTCGGCATAGGAGGCAAAAATCTCGTCCTCGATGCCATAGGCCTTGTTGGAGGGCATCACGCTCACGCGCAGGACCAGCGTGCGGTTGGCACCCACGGGGCGGCTCAGCTCGACAGTCTTGCGCTCAGGCGTGAACACGTACAAGCTGTTCTTGGCGCCGCCGGCGCGCCACACCTCCAGCTCGTCACCATCCAAGGTGGCCGATTCGAGGCGGACCAGGTCAGCAGCGCCTGGAAACTCGATGTCGTAGGAAAGCTCGCTACCAGTGGTGCGCACGGGGTCAAGGTCGACACACCATGCGCGAGTAGCACGGCAGAAAGCCTGCGCACTGCGCAGCAGCTGATGGTCGACCATCGGCTCTGCCCGGCCTGGGCCGATCCAAGGCATCACATCAGGGTAGAGAGCTTCCCACGGGGTCATCAGGCAGCCTTCTTGCGGCCGGCCGCAGGTTTGGAGGCATCCGCCTCGGCTTGAGCTTTCTGGGCGGCTGCAGCTTCAGCATCGGCCTTGGCTTTCTCGGCCTCAGCTGCCTGCTCCTTGGCCGCTGCATCGGCTTCAGCCTGGGCCAGAGCGCGGGCCTTGGCTTCGGCAGCTTCCTTCGCCTGCGCGTCAGCCTGGGCCTGGGCCTGGGCTTGCGCTTCTGCATCCAGGTCCTTCAGCAGCACATACGCTTCCTTGATCTGCAGCAAGCGAGCGGCCACGGGCCCATCCTCCACCTCGGCCACCATGCGGCCGCGCGCGTCGGGATGGAACTGGATGACTTCGCCGAAGAGCTCCACCTCGATGGGGGCAGAGCGGCGGTGGGCGTGAATGAGCTTCATGGCACGCTCCTTACAGGCTGGCCAGGCCTGCGATCACCACCAGGCGGTTGCCCGTGGCGCCGTCAGTGGCGGCAGCAGCCGTCACCTTCAGGCCCAACTTGCGAGAGAGCTTCGCCGGCTGCGACAAGCCACCAGCGGTAGCCAGGCGGGAGGTAGTGCCGTTGACGCCTCCACCGCACTTCAGGCCGGTGTCATAGGTCACAGCCAGGTCAGTACCTGCGGCGTTGATTTCACCAATGGCAAATGCCAGGGTGGGCGTGGCGTTGGTGTCCAGGCCGGCGCCGGTCAGCTGCGCATCCACCAGGCGAACGCCTGGATCCAGCTCGTCCAGCTCAATGATGTCGCCGACGGCCAGAGGCTTGGTCAGCAGGGTCTGGATCACTGCGTGGGCCACAGCGGCAGTGGTTGGCGTCACACCACCACGGCGGCGCAAAGCATTCTCGGATTTGATGAGAGACATGGGATTTCTCCAAAGGATGAGGAAAAGGCTGCCTAAGCAGCCCTCCGGGGTTGGCGCTTAGGCAGCGTTGGGGTCCACGCAGTACGTGTCCATGGCGAAAAGGCCAAAGTCACGCTGCACACCACCGTCCTTGGACTTGTAGGTGGCCTTCTTGGCGCCGAGGACGGCGTGGGTGCCGATGGCAACATAGTTGCCGTGGTCCTTCTTCTCCTCGGTCCACTGGTAGCGGGTGCCGGACTCGGTATCGCCGTAAGCGACCATCAGGCCCTGCGCACCCATGAACAGCGAGCGTGCCCAAGGCAGATTGCCGCCGGCGCCTGCCGTCTTGTCGCGGATCACGTTGCGGTGCTTCTGCAGCACGACGTTGTTGTAGAGGCCCATAGCGCCCGTGAAAATCGGGTTTTTGGAGCCTTGGGCAGCAGCTGCAGCCTTCTGGATGTCCATCCACTTGCCTTCACCGGCTTCGGTGCGCAGCTTGTCTGCTTGCCAGGTGTGCATCAGCGCGATGTAGTGCTCACCACCATCGATACGCACGGGCACCATCGACAGCTCGTCGGTGCCGTCGCCGCCCATGGTTTCAGCCTTTGACACAGCCTTGTCGATCAAGCGCAGGCTGAACCCGTCAGCAGTGGTGAGGGATGCCAGGCTGGTGGCCGAGCCGCCATACATCTGGTGCATGGAATCGGGAGCGGTCAGCGGGTTGACATCGAACATCTTGGAGTTCGATTTCCACACGAAACCTTCACCCGAGCCCAGCGTGCCCGAGGCGTAGATGAACAGCAGCTCGTCCATCAGACGTGCCCACCAGTCGGCGCTGGCCTGCTTCGCATCAGCGCGCAGATCGCGCAGGGTACGCTTCTTGGTCATGCGCGAACCGAGGTTCACGCCACCACGCACCTGGTCGATGCGCAGTCGGTCGGTGTAGTAGCGCAGAGGGGCTTCGTTGCCGTCCAGCGTGTCATCGGCGATGACGGGCTCCATGTTGATCGGCATCAGCAGATCAACCAGCACCTCGTCACCAGCACCTGACTGCAGGTCGTCAATGCGCTGCACCGGGGTGCGGGACTTCTTGCCCTCACCGATGTAGCGCTGTGCCCAATAGCTGGTCTTGTTGATGGCCACGGCCATCAGCGTCGACCATTTTTTTACTGCTTGGGGGTCGTTGACCCCGACTAGAGTACGCATAGAAACGCTCCCCCAAATGGGATAAAAGCGCCTCTTGCGCGAACAATGAAAAGTTGTAGCAGTTAACCTAAGAGGACTTTTTCTGTTGTCAAGTCCTTTTTAGGTTTCGGCGTGTCGATAACCACCTCTGCTGGCAGTTCAGCATCAGGCTGACTCGCCGGCCCGGGACCTGGATGGCCTCCAAGCGAATGCGTCCGTTGTCCAAAGTGATGCTGTCGCCCGGCTTCAGGGTGCGAACCAGTCTGGTCTTGAAATGTGAGGTCATTGGTTGGCCCAGCGCTCCTGTTGCTCGGGGGTCATGCGCGCTACGGCGCGTTCTTGGTCGGCGATGTCCATGCCTTCGAGGTGCGCGAATTCATCGTCGCCCACGTTGGCCTCGGCAGCTGCAGGCACGTTGGCCAGGGATGGCGGGATCTTCGAGCGGTCATCCACCTTGGGGCGCGGCTTTTGCGCCGGCGCCGTTTGCTTGCCGCTGGGCAGCGTGACAGTCTTGCCGTGCCGGGCCTGCAGCAGCACCATGGCATCCTTGAGGCCGGCCTTGCTGGCCGCGATGTTGCCAGGTGCGTCGGTCAGACCGCGCTCGACAGCATCCTGGGCACACAGCGCGACCATGCGCTCGAATTCCTTTTTCAGATCGCCTTGGCTGATGTCCAGGCCTGCTGCCTTGGCTGCCTTCTGGTACTGGGCCAGCTCGCTGTTGTAGTCATCGGTCATGCGCTCGAGCGCAATCTGGCCGCGCGTCTGGTCCACCGCTTCGGCGCGCACCAGGGCGTCCAGCTTGTCCTGGATGTCGTTCTCGATGGTCTCGAATTCCTCGGGCTCCATCAGGCCGTCGAACACCTTGCGCTGCGCTTCCGCGCGCTCTTTGCGCAGCTGGGCCCGCTGGTCCTTGATGTCATCCGGAGCGACCGTCTTGGGCGCACTGGCGGGCGCAGGTTGCTCGTCCTCCTGCAGGTCCTGCTGCTGGTCCTGCTCCTGCTCATTGGTTTTGGACTTGCCGTTGCCAGCGTCCTCAGCAGCAGCAGCAGCAGCGGCACCGCCGTCAACTGCATCGCCCTGGTTCTGGTTTTCGTCGTCAGAGTCATCGTCATCGTTGTCGTTGCTCTGGTTGTTGCCTTCGGCACCGCCGTCGTCGGCCAGAAGCGCCTCGCGCTCTGCTTCGCTCAGGCCCTCCAGGTCATCGTCGGTGAGGCCGTGCAGATCGGGATCGTTGGATTTTTCAATGGTCATGGTGAACTCCTATTAGGGTTGGTTGGGTGGAATGGTGGGGAGCTGGGCCGCCTCGGGCACCTGGGGCGCGCCCTGGTCTGTCAGGCCTCCAGCCGTAGCAATCTCGTCAGCGGCTTCAGCCAGGCCGCCGGGCTCATAAGCGTTGGCGATGCGCTCAGCGGTATCAGTCGCCACATTCATCGTGGACACGTTCTTGTGGATGGAATCGGCCAGCTTGAGCTTGGTGTCGGCATCGAGCTTGTCGATTTCCTTGTGCAGCTTGGCCAGCATGGCCTCGGCCGTCTCGTCCTGGATCTGCTGCTGCTTCTGCTGCGCTTGTGCTGCGGCCAGCTGGGCCTGCTCTTCCTCGGGGGTCATCGGCTTGGATGGATCGCGCTGGCCATTGATCTTCCGGATGCGAGCGATCCACTCGTCTTTGTCCTTGATGTCAACAGACTGCACCACCAGGTCCAGCACGTTCATCACCACCTGCGGCGCAAAGGTGGCGATCTTGCCCAGCAGGTCGAAAATCTGTTCCATGGCGGCCTGGGCCAGGCTGCTGCGGTAGTCCTGGGTGTCGACCACAAAATCAGCCTCGCGCGCTGTCACATCGTTGAGGATGCGGCCGGTTGCCGGGTCGAATTTGTTGATTTCCAGCCATTCGATCGGCCGGCTTTCACCGGTGATCCGGATGACCTTTTCAGCGGTATAGAACTGCTCGATGTGGCTCAGGCGCAGGCGGCCGGCCTGCTTGATGGCCAACAGCAGGTTGTCGAAAAGCTCCGAAGTGGTCAGCGAGCCCTGGTCCTGCTTTGCCAGGATGGCACGGCCACTGCTGGCATTGGTGTCCCGGCCCAGGTTTTCATTGGTGACGCCGCCCACATCCCGCAGCATCTGCGAGTTGCGGTCGGCCATCATCAGGTTTGAAGCCAGATCGGTCTGGTTCTGATCGAAAACCAGCTGCTTGTCCTTGCGCTTGACGATGACGCCATTGGGCAGGGCTGCTTCCCGGCGCACATCCTCGATGTCGTCTACTGCGCCCTCATCCATGATGATGCGGTTATTGGACAATGCCCACTGCGCCTTGCTGTGGCGCTTGTTCAGGTCGTCCTGAATGTCGCGCATGCCGCGCCACACGCCGTAGGGTGAGCCATCGCGTGCCCGGCGGTAGCCCCACACCGGGATAAGCGTGAATCGCTGGTGCCGGAATGGGCTGGACAGGTCCAGGCACGGCGCCGCGCGGGTGGCGAGCATGAGGCGCATGCGCATCTTGACCGTCTCATACACGTTGGCCTTGTCCACCATCTCTTTATGGCGTGGGTCGATAGAGGGATTGACCACCTGGCCGGCAAACTCGCCATCGGCAAAGACCTTGACAGTCTCGGGCACCTTGTAGGCCACCTCGATCAGCTCCACGGACTGGCGTGGTGCATTCAGCCGGAACGACTCGCTCACCCCTGGGAAGATGCTGTGCTCCATCCCATAGTCGCGGCCCCACTCCGTTTCGGTGGAGTTGGTCAGGCGCTCGCCCATGTACCAGGGCTCATCCTGGGTATCGTCCAGGTTCTGGCCAGCCATGGCGATCAAGTGTTTGCGGCTGTTGGGCAGCAGCGCGCAGGCGTAGTCCAGATCCAGCACGCGCCGGCGGAACAGATACCGGGCGTCGGCGTTGTAGTCGACATTGCGGCTGTGGCTGTCGCGCAGCACATTACGCCAGTCCTCGGAGCCCGAGTAGATGATTTCTTGCTCTGGATCCGGGTTCAGGTTCTCCTCAATCCAGCTCAGCCCGCCAATGGCAGCCTGCTTGAAGGCGCGGGAGCGGTGCCAAACGGTCAGATTCACGTCATCGGTGTACTTGATGAGCTTGGTCTTGACCTCAGCCATGGCCTCGTCGTTCTGCTCACGCGGAAGCACCTTGTAGTCCTTGCGCATGCGCTTCTCGGTGCCCGCGATCCACTCCAGCGACTGACGGCCCTGGTTGTAGACCAAGGGCGCCTGGCCGCGCTCCAGCAGCACCTGGGCATCTTCGGCGCGCCATTGCAGGTGGTCGTGGTAGTCCTCATCGATGGACATTTGCTGCCGCTCGCCGGCCTGGCGCCGCGACTCATAGTCCATCAACTGCATCAGGCGCTGGTGACGGCCGGCGGCCTGGGAGTGCTCGCCGGTGTCAGCCACACCGCCTTCGGTGTCCTCAACCTCGGAGGCCTCCAGGTCCTTGATGACTTCGCGTCGCTTCTTGTCGTCTTCGTCGTTTACCTCAAACATCAGATGACCTCCGAATGCAGCTCTTGCCCGTGGGCCTTGACGGCCAGCTCCACACCGATCAAGCGGCGCTTGGTGGCCAGTGCTGCAGGCTGGTCCGTGGGCATGATGATGAGATCCGGCAGGCCTTCCACGATGATGTCGATGATGCGGTGGATGGTCGACCGGTCGTGCGCGGTGTAGCCCATGGCCTCGGCCGCCTCGAAGGCCTTGCGCAGCAGGTGCTCGGTCGGCTTGCCTTCCGATGTGACATACAGGTAGGCCAGGCGCTGGGGGATGCAGTAGGCACCGGTATCCATGCGGCGGTGGGCCGGGAACAGGCACATGCATGGCTCGGGCTCGCGCGGGGCCGACTCGTCGCCCAGCTTGTAGAGCTCGACCCACTGGTAGGAGCACACAACGTCGCGGATGGTGCGCTGCCGCCAGCAACGCTCGCCGCCCAGCTCAACGAACGGGGTGCCGGAGGGCGAAAGCAGGCTGACGGCGCTCATGCGCAGCTCCCGGCCAGCTTGTCGCGCAGTCGGAAGCCCAGCAGTTCCCAGACCCTCTCCACGGCCTGGGCGCGTGCCTCCTGGCGGCCGATCTCGGCGCTTTGCTGCTTCGGATCGATGGCGCCGTAGTTGATGCCGGCCAACTTCGTGCCGTTCTTCAGGATCAGAACGCAGATGGTGATGGAGCTCAGCGCCTGCTCCTGGTCTTTCTCCAGCTTGAAGCCGTCATTGGTGAACAGGACTGCATCACCGGCATTTAGGTAGTGCTCGCTGACGATCTCGGCCTCCACGTCCGCCGGCGTCACGCGCGGGCCGGTGCTCGCCTTTGCCATGCTCTCCGCTTTCGGCGCTGCAAGGCCGCCGGACACGGCCACACCAGCGCCGCTCATATGGTGCGCCAAGCCTTCGTCCATCTTCTGATGGACGTGCTTGCTCAGGGAATTGAGCATCGATGCTTCAGCACCACATGCGGAAGTTTTCGGATGCAGCGTATCCAGCAAAGCCTTGATGCCATCCGCAAGGGCAGCAGCCTTGGCAGGTTGGCTCGCCAGTTCTGCAGCAGCTCCGTGCACAAGGGATTGCTCCAGGATTTCTCGCTGTGAGGGTTGGCGGTACGTTCCCGCAGAGATTAGGACTTCCGTTGCTTTGCCGTCCACCTTCTCACAGGCAGCCTCGACATTTCCCAGATTGCTGTCCGGAGCGTCTCCTTTACCCTTGAAAAAACCAGCTTTAGGGCAGGTATTAGTCTCCGAATATCCAACATGGACCTCTACCGATCCGTAGTCGTAGCTATGGCTGAGCAACTTTCCAGAGGAAGCTGTTCCAACTTGGACATCAACACGGTTCGCTGCTTCAAGCAGGGCTTGGCCGACATATTTATGCAACTGCTCTGATTCACGCTCAGCATTGACTGTCACCGACAGCGTGACAACCAGCCGGCGCGCAATGCGAGACTCTGGGAGGGAAAAAGTGGACTTGCTCATGCTGTTCTCCAGGAGGTTGAGCGCGGCGGCTTGCTCGCGCGGGGTTTCACGCGGGCCAGATCCAGCCCGGTCTTTACGAGGTAGCGCGTGGCGTCCATAAGGTGGTCGTTGCTTTTCACGACTCGGCCCTGTTCGTCACGGCGGTAGATGCGGTATTCGTTGAACCAGTCCAGGCAGGACTTGAAGACCTTCAGCCGGCCGGTAGAGAGGCGTTCCCACACGTCGTAGATGCCGCTCTCGACCCCGTTGTCTGCCGGGTGGATGTCCAGGCCCAGGTCGGTGTAGACCACCATCAGCTGCTCGCCATCCTTCTGGCTCCGGCCACGGGCGGCCGGGTCGATGGCGCCCGGGATCCACTCGCCACGCGCCTTGATGCCCGTCGCATGGATGGATGGCTCGGCCTGGCCGCGATAGTGCTGCGAGTAGAGGTAGACGATGTCGTTTTCGCGGTCGAAGGCGCCCCAAATGGCTGCTGTCCGGTTCCAGCCCACGTCCAGACCGTAGGACCGTGGCCAAAAGTCTGGGATCTGGAAGTCATCGACCTTGATGTCGTCTTCGTCCACCGGGTAGATGGCACCAGCGCCCAGAGCGGGCACGCCCTTGGTACGGGCCTGGCGTTGGTAAGGCTGCAGCTTGGACAGCAGCTTGGCCTTGGCCTGTTCGGACAGGTGGGGCACGTCATCCCAGCCGCATCGCACGATGAGACGGTCAGCAGCTGCCCGGCGCTTGAGGCCGTCCGGGTCTTCCTCATCCGTGAAGGCCTCGACGGGCTTGATGAGGTCCTGCACCAGGGGTGTGAGGCCGTTGAGCGGGGTGAAGGTCAGGATGCTGATGCCGTCGCGGGTCATCAGCCGCACCAGACCCTCCTCGTACACGTCGGCCGGGCACTCTTCGTCAGCCCAGAAGCCGTCCAGCTCGAAGCCCTGGAAGATTTCCCGGCCCTGCACGTAGCTGCGCAGCCAAAGCTCGGACTCGCCGCCGGACTTGTGGCGCACGATGATCTTCTCCACCGCGCCCTTGACGTGCGAGCGCGGCACCACGCCCACGATTGCATCCCCAGGAATGAGGCCGGTGCCGTACTTCTCGGGCTTGTCCGTGGTCGAGCCCAGCATCTTGAGTTGGATGATGTCCCGGGTGGTTTCGTGCGTGTCACCGCTGGCCAGCCAGCGACAGGCCTTGTCAAAGCGGTGGCCCTCCCACCAATCCGGATACTCGCCAGTGAGGTGGTAGGCAATCTCGGTGCCGGCCGCCACTGTCTTGCCGACCCGGTTGCCTGCCATGAAAACGCGCTCAGAGGCGCGGGCAATCTCTGTCAGATCGCCAGGTGGCGTGCCTGGTGCGCGCGACTTGAAGAACTCTTGGTGCTTGGGATACAGCTCGCGGCGCAAAGGCCCCTTGTCGGGGAACATGGTTTGCAGCAGGCGCGTGTTCTGGCGGCGCTCCAGCTCGAGCAGCAGGCTCTCCAGCTCCAGGCGCTGCTGCGAGGAGAGTGCTGCCAGGTCAAACTGATCGCTCGAGCTCACTGGGCACCCTCCGCCTTGGGCACGATGCCAGGTAGGTTCACGCCAAAGCGCTGCAGGCGCTCGAGCAGCTGGTCGTCGCTCAGTTTGGTGGGAGTGCCGATCTCTCCAGACAGCTCCAGCTTGTCGCCATAGACGCGGGGCTTGAGCTTGGAGGCTACCCATTTGCGGGCATCGACACGCAGCTTGTTGCGGTTCACCAGCGCTGTGCTGATGCCCACGGTGGTTACACCATCCTCCACCTCAACCACGGTGCAGTCCTCATCGGCGATGTCCACAATCTCATCGGCCAGCAGGTCGGCCCGCTCTTGCCTCGCGCGCGCGTACATCTCGGAGCGTGACGAGTCGGCGTGGATAAATTCCAGCATCCCCGTGTACGAAAAGCCATGCAGCTTGCAAAAGCCGTTCAGGTGTCCACCAGCACAGACATAGGCCATGAACTCATCGAGCGCACCCGCACGGGCGAACCACTCCCTTTGGAGTGCTGCTTTAGTCTTTGGCTTGGGGGTGGATTTGCGAGCGGGCTTCTTTACCTTGGCCGTTGCAGCCTTGCCCGCTCTCTGTGTGGTGGTCACGTCTAGCGCCTGCGCTTCGTGCGCGTTGTTGATAACGGCGTTAGACCATCAGGACTTTTAAGATTGTCAAGAGCCTTTCGGGTGTAAGTCGTACAAGAGTGGCTGTGATGCCCTGCGATAATTCTTTATGACAAAAGAAATGCTTGCCCACTTCCTTCTTCAGTCGCTTCCATTCTTTGAAAGAATGCGAGTGTCGGGCCTGCCTTTCATGAGCCGATTCCCAATTTCAAGCTGTGAGCCTTCGAGTGCAATTCTTGCTATAGCACTAGCAAATCGTTTTCCCGACTCCGAAATTCTTGTGGTCAAGGCTTACTCAAGCAATGGTGCTGGTGGTCATTTCTGGGTAGAAATTGATGAATTTGTGGTCGATGCTACTGCCCACCAGTTCGATGACTTTTCTGGACCAATCGTCAAAGATAAGCCAAGCCCGCTGTCAAGCACGTTCCCTGTCATGCAAAGGATTTCAATCGAATCAGCATTGATCGGTTTGTCGGAGATCAATTACTCTCCAGAGCTAGTCAAATTGCTTGGAAAGGAACTGCTGGATGAGGTTAAGATTCGTTCTCGGGTAGCTGTATAACTATCGCTGCCATTCCATGCCTTGGACTCTGCGCATGGCCTGCGCTCTGGTGTATGTGTGCCGTGCAGCTCTGCCCAGCGTGCACGAAACTCTGCCCAGGGCAGCACATGGGATTCCCCCCACGCTTTCACCTGTGCCTCCCAGTGGCGCCGCGCCATCGTCTTGTTCGACTTGGCAGCGATCCGTATACGTTCAATCATAGCTTGGCAATCCCTCCGGCCACAGGCCCATCATTTGAATCTTGCGGCGTGTGTCCGCCCCCCAGGCCTCCGCCACCAGGGCAGCGGCTGCCTTGGGGTACAGCTCGTATTGGTCGAACTTCGGGTGGCACCCCTTCACGCCCGGCCGGTCACAGCAGAGTGCAAAGCAGGTGCGGTCGTCTGTCTTGAGGCCTGCGCCCTTGCCGTGGTTGGCGTGGGCCGCCTGGCTGTACCCCACGATGCCGCACGCACAGCATGGCAGGCTTGCCACGGCACGGCGGTAGTCCTCATTGCGCAGATGCTCGCCTTTTTTGATCGGTGGCACCGTGGCGCCGGCCGCGCTTGCATAGTTCGGGGCGCTGGCCAGGGGCTGGTGCACGGTCTTGGGCGCAGGGGCCCAGGCGTTTTGCCTGAATCCGCCGCGCTTCATGCTGCGCACCTCACTGCAGCTGACGCGACCATCACAGCGGCCGTCATCAGCAGAGCCAGCAAAAGGACGCCCGCCAGCCCGCTGGCTAAGCATTGCGACTCTTCGGCCACAGGTGCCTCACGCACCACGCAATAGTCCACGTCATTCGGGCCGGGCACACCCTCCCAGCGCTTTCGTGGCGCTGGGCCATATCTTTCGGTCACCACCACGGTCCTGCCGTGGAGCTGGGTTGTCCAGATCTTCACCACGCTGCGCGTCATAGCTCGCCTTTCACCAGGCGCCGGGCATACCCCAGCTTCTGCATCACCACCAGTACGCTGCACCGGTAGTTGTGGGCCAGCGTGCTCACGCTCGCGCCGCGCTGACGGCCCAGGTACATATTCATGGTCTTCATGGGTGTCCAGTGGCAAAAGGTGCCCTTGGTCTGGCGGTGCAGGTACTGTTTGTAGACCTGCTTGGCCCATGGGATGCTCACCTGGTATTCGGCGGCGATCTGGGCCCAGGTCATGCGCCGCTCTACGCAGCCGGCCAGCTCGTACAGCTGCGCGTCGTTCCATTCCTTCATCCGGCTCATTCCCCGAAGCTCCTCAGGATGGTTTCGATCATCTCGATGCGCTGCGCGGGCCCCAGGTGCTTCCACAGGGTTGCGCCGGCGTGCTCGCTTCGCAGGAAATGGACGGCGTCCGCGTGGAACTGCTCCATGTCACCCTGCTCCAGGTTTGCGTAGCTGATGGAGCGCGGCACCGGAATCACGCCGCCCTTGGGCCCCGGATACCAGTCGACAAAGCTTGCGCCCACCTTCAACCAGGTGCGGAAGCTCTCGAAGTCCTCGAAGCGCTCCTGCGTCTCGAAGACCGCCTGCTCCATGGCCATGTGCTTGCGGTGATACCAGCCCAGCCGCGGCTGAACGGTCTTGATTTCGACCATTTCACCGGGCTCCAGGCGCATCAGGCGGTTCCATAGGCGGCGCCACTGGCTGCGGCCACGTTCGCCCAGGCCGTCCACGATGCCGAAGATGACCCGGCGCGCCACAGCGGCGTCCTGCTCGCTGATCTGCACAGCTTCCTGACGAACAATCGTGATTTCAGGCATTGGTTGCTCCTCGATATGGCCAGGCCACCATGGCGGCGTCCCGGGCGTGCTCGTTTGACTTACCGGGCCAACCGGTCTTGCGTTTGAATGCCTCTGCATCCAGCTTGCCGCCCTTGCCGGCCGGGCTGATGCCGTGTGCAGGTATGCCAAGCTCGGCGCAGACGGCATTGATGAGGCTGGACCAGGCATCGACCTGGCCCACATTGCGCGCCATCTTGGCGGCGGCAGCGCGGCTGGGCACCTTTGTCCAGGTGTGTGACTGCAGGCGGCTGTCTTCAAACACCACCCGCATGGGCCCTTTCTCCCGAATGAAGCGCTCGATGTGCAGCGGCTCTATCGTGTCGAGGCCCACCAGCTGACCGGCCACAAAGGTAGCCACCCCCGTGTTGGCGCCTGGATCGATGCCCAGGATCACGCGAGAGGCTCCAGCTCCGCCGGCGGCGGCCGGAAGCCCTTGGCCTTGAGCTCGGCCCGCACTGCCTGCCGCATTCCCGCCCAGGCCCCGGCCGCTTGCGCGTCGTTCTCCAGCTCGGCGGCCTGCTCCCTGCTGTAGTGCCACCATCCCGGCGTCATGGCCAGCGTCACCAGCCAGTCGCGTGTTTTCTGGAATTCGGTCATTTTTCTTATGCATCTGCTGCGTCCATCTGCGGAGTCATGCCACGCGAAAATTTCAGGTTGCCCAGGCTGTTGCGCTCCAGATAGCCGTGACGCAGCAGCCAATCGATGTGGTACTGCGCGGCGTTGGGGGAGCGAAAGCCAAAGTGCTTGGCAATCAACGCCATTGGCGGGGTTTGGTCGTTGTCCTTAAAAAAGGCCTGCATGAAGGTCAGCACCTCCAGCTGGCGGGGTGGAATCGTCTTCATGCCTTGCCTTCCTCTGCCAGGCGCTGCTGCACGCGCTGGTTCAGCTCGCGCTTGTAGCGGGCCTGCTTGATGCGCTCCAGGCGCTCTACCGCGCCGGTGCGGCTGCGGCGGTTGGCCAGGTCATCGCGCAAAGATTTGAGGCGGGCGCGCAGCTCCGGCGTCAGGCCTGCTCCCGGCGTCTCTTCCACACGGCCTGTCAGCAGGGCAACGGGGTTGAAGACGGGCGGCGGCAGCGTGATGGTCATTTCCTGCGCAGCGCGCTCGGGCGTGATGTAGCCCAGCTGCAGGGCCTTCTCGATTGCCGGGTTGCGCCCTTCGGCATCCCAGCCGATGGAAACGGTGACGGTGGGCATGGCCTTGGCCTCACGCGCGCCGCGCACGACCCGCTCGTAGGCGGTGATGAACGCCATGCGCGCGCCCACCATGTCACCAGCCTCGGCCACCGGGCGGGCCAGGCTCCAGGCGGCGGCCATTTCGTTGGTCCACACGACGGTGGCCCGTTCGTCCAGAGCAGTCGATGCAATGGCCCATGCCTCATTTGCGGCAGGCCGGCCGACAGCCTCATCGATGCGGTCCAGAATCGCCTTGGGCGTCAATCGCCCCGCGTGCTCGTTTCTCACCCGGCTCAATGCGCGGGCCAGGACCAGCTGAGGAAAGCTGCTCAGGTCTTCAGCCATCAGTGCAGCAGCGGTGGGGCTCAAAGCTTGGCCCAGCACCTCGGCGGTGCCGATCAGCTGCTTCACAAGCCATTGCATCTCTTGCTCGGTCATGGTCATGCTCCCTTCTTTTCCCGGTTCGCGCGGATGATGGCCATGGCCTCATCAGCAGCGTCGAAGTTCGATTGCGATTGGTCGGCCCGCTTGGCACGGGTTTCGGTCATGGCAGTGCCCGCTACCCATTGCGTGCGATAGCCCTCTGCTCCGGAGAGCAGCAGGCCGATGTCGTGCATGCGCTGGATAACGAAGCGTTCGCTCACGCGGTCCACGTAAAACGCCGCGACCTCGGGCGATTCCGTGTGACCCAGGCGCTGCACGAACTGCTTGACCTTGCTGTTCACGGTCTGGTTACGCACCGGCTTGGCGCCGTAGCGACGGAAGTAGGCATCGCTGTAGGCTTGCCAAGTCGCCTTGCAAGCTGCCTGCAGCTGTGTCTCCACTGCATCCACCGGGGTGGCAACCAGCTTCTCGACCGGCGGCGAAGCGGCCGGTAGTGATTCACTGATGGTTAAGTGATGGTTCAACTGATGATTTGGGGGCGGCATCTGCCCCCCTAGAGGGGCGGCATTTGCCGGAGCTGGGGCGGCATCTGCCCCAGGGGATGCGGCATTTGCCGGGGATGCGGCATCTGCCGGGGGGGCGGCATTTGCCCCAGGGGCGGCATCTGCCGGTACAGCCTTTTTGCGACTGTTTGCGCGCTTGCTTCCCTCCGGAGCCTTGGCCGGGTCGTAACGCTTAGGGTTGATGGTGTAACTGGTGCTGGTGTTGGGCCGGTATTCGCGGAACACGGCTCCCGATGCCTGCAGCCAGGCCAGCGCATCACGCACTGCACGCTCAGACAGGCAGGTGCGCTTGGCAATGGTTCCTACTGCTGGCCAGCACACGCCGTCGTCGCTAGCCTGGTCGGCAAGCGAAATCAGCACCGCTTTCTGAGCCGGTGACATGCCCTGCAGCGGCCAGCAGGCCGCCATGATGATCGTGCTCATTGTTTGGCCTGCTCCAAGGGCGCAGCCACCCACACGATTGCATTGCGGCCGCCCAGTGTCTTGCGGCGCTGGCCGCTGTCCACCACCAGCTTCTCTTCCACCAGCTTCACGCGGCGCGGGCGCTGGGTGTTGGGGTCGAGCAGCAGCGTGCGCGCGCACTCTTCGTCGGTCATGCCGTGCACGCCGGCCTTCTGGATGGCGTCCAGCACCTTGGCCTTGAAGGTATGCGCGACATCAGCGATAGCCTCGGCCGCTGAGCGGAAGGTGTCGCTGTGTTTTTGGTACGGGGTTTCGATCATCGTTGGCCGCTCCCCTCACCGGTCTGGCGCTTGTCAGACAAAGAGAAGACCCGGCCGTAGCGTTGCTGGATCAAACTGCGTACATGGTCAACACCACACACATCAACAGCCACGACGAATTCGAGGTACTCGGACTCGGACTGGAAACCATCGTCCATCCATTTGCGGCGCGCAAGCTCCTTGAGCTCGTCGGAAATCCGAGACTCCAGCTTCTCAGTTTTCTTGCCGCCGATGAGGGAGCGCGAGAAGGGTATCGGGGTGAAATCGTCTGTCATAGCGTGATCCTTGTCGACAGCGCAGGCGTAGCCCGCCCTGCGTACAGGTTTGAATTCAGTGAAAGTGCCGCTTCAGTAAGCGGAGCCGCCCGCAGAGCTATGTCTCGACGGATGCGGACGGTAGAAAAGGGATAAGAGGCACGCGGTCGAACGCACGCCTGTGCCTCAGGCATGGCAAGCCTCGTTATTCGCTTGTTCTGGCTTAGCGGCACGGACTCGCTTGGACAGGAAAAGCTTTGGGTACTGGAGCTTCACTGCGGCAGGAATGCCGCGAGTGCGCCAGTTATGGATGCGCTGGACTGCACGGCCCTCGCTCCACCCGAGTTTCAAAGCCAGCTTCGCTGGGCCGCCATGGAAGGTGATGAGTTCAGCATCGGTCATGGCGGCGATTCTACACATAAAGTTTAGGAAACTCAAACTTTAAGTGTAGCAACGCTTTGTTTAGTTAGGCGACAATTCACACAATGGAAGATCAGAAAAAGCAATCCTTGCCGCGCCTGTTGGAAGCAGCAAACCAAAAAGGTGTGGCCGGCGCTGCGGCGTTGGCTCGGGCGCTTGGTGCCTCCGATCAGACCGTGAACAACTGGAAGGAGCGAGGGGTGCCATCCTCTCAAGCCCTGAAGGCTGAAAAGATGTGGGGTGTGTCAGCCCAGTGGATCACCTACGGCACGGGTGAGCAGTGGGTAAAACCAACCTTTGACAGCAATGTGCGGATGGTGCCTGAGGGTGTAAGAAGCTATCCGGTGATTTCGTTCATTCAAGCAGGTCTGCTTAAAGAGATTTCAGACCCCTATTCCCCTGGAGACGGGTTTGACATTGAGTATGGGGACAACGACGCCTCTGCATGGGCAGTCTTCTTAGAGATCGAGGGCGACTCGATGCTGCCGGACTTCAGGCCCGGTGATCGAGTGCGGATCGATCCCGAAGTGAGCCCGCGTCCGGGTGACTTTGTTGCAGCACGCAATACAAAGCAAGAGGCAACTTTCAAAAAATATCGGGTAAGAGGTATCGATGAGAGAGGCCAGGAAATTTTTGAACTCGTCCCTCTGAATCCGGACTATCCGATCCTGCGTAGCGATGAACATCACTTGTTGGTCATAGGGACAATGACTGAACATCGGCGCCGATATCGCCGTCACAACGACCGATGAAGCCAAGCCCGCAATTGCGGGTATTTTTTCCGCAAAAACACTGTTCATCCATACAGTTTTTTCATATACTGTGTTTTCATACAGCACAAATGGAGCCATTGATGTACACACACCTCACCATAGATGTTCGTCTGCAAGACTGCCCCGCCGATCTCTCGCCTGATCTGAAGGGCAAAGCAGAACAGCGCTTTTTGCGAGAGCTGCTCAAGAGCTTTTCCGACGTGAAAGCTTTGCAACAGGCATACAAGCTTTTCAGCGATGCATCCGAGGGTGGAGTGCTCACCAAGACAGAAGAAAAGGTGGCCACCACCTGGACCAAAGCGTTTGATAAGGCAAGACAAGCAGGCTTCAGAGACATCGCTGTGGATGAAGCCTACTTTGATGTGAGAGTCACAAATTAGGGTCTACACAAAATATTTGCCACATCTACACTTTTTGTTTGACACACCACTACACATTTTGTATAGTCCATCCCATCGAGGCAAACAATGCATCGAAGGGAGCCAGGATCACCAGCCCCCGAAGACCCCGGGGGGATCGCCCGGGTTTCCAAGAGACGGGCAAGAACCCGCAGGGGGGCGAAAGGATCACGCAGCTAAGGCTAGTAGGCTGGTGAGAAACCAGATAGGACCGTGGATACGGGGAAACAAACGAACGAGATGGCAGCTGCGGCACCGGTCCCTGGGTGTGTACGGGGTGAGGCTGACAGTTAGCCAAGAAAAGAGACTGTTGAGGCAAACAGGGATGCCCTCCGAGCGATGCTCGAAAAGCCCAGCGTGAAAACGCATCGCGCCCTTGGAAACAGGGGCATATCAAAAAGCACTTCACCCGAGGTGCTTTTTGCTTTATGGAGCGATCATGGATATCAAAGACATCAAGGTACGCCGTAACGGCAATGGCGGTTCACCGTTCATTCAGAACACCATCCGGTTCCCGCCTGATGTGTATGAACGAGTTCGAGAAGAAGCCGACAGATCAGGCCGGAGCCTGCACGCGGGAATCTTGCACCGAGTGATTGCATCGTTCGGTGAAGAATTCGCTTTGAAAGGTTGCGAGGCGCCCTCGGTACTTGAACGAATTGCCGAAGACCTCAGAGCCCTAAGAGAGGCAGCGGAAAAGCTGCTTTCCCGTTGAAGATCAACTATGGGCGATTTTTCTTGTATGTGACATCACCCAGAATCACAGCGTTGGAAGCATTTTTCTTCAGCAAATCAATGGCATGTTCACAATCACCAAGGTTGTGATAGCTCTCCGAGCCTATAGCAATGATCTCACCGTTTGAACTCGTGAACCTCCACCGCCACTGCTGGCGCTCATCTTGGTACACGTAGAAATAAAGCATTGAAAAATACCTCGTTAGTTGTTATGACATCGGAAAGACACATCGTGCATCTGTCCTGATGTCAGTATAGGAAAGTATCGCTGAAATAAGCAAACTTCTTCCTCGTACACTCCGCGCTGTTCCCTTTCAGCGCCTTGCCCGCTTCCAGCGGGCCTTTTTATTCGGGGACTCGAAATGAACGGATTTTCTGACGCCCACCATGCCCGCCTGGCCTCTACCCACCAAGCGGCCACAGATCGCCAAGACGCTCGAGCCAATTGGCTGGAGCAGACCTGGGCGACGAACTCGCCCTTCCTGCCCAGGTTCAATGGCGTGGTGCAGGAGGCATTCGGCAACTTCGACCCCACCACGATGGCCAAGCTGTGCTATCAGCTGCAGGCTGGCAACGATGCCGCCGCTGGCGAGATCCTCCGGAACTATCTCTTGGAGGTTTGCGAAGACGGCGTTGATGAGGTGCTGGATCAAGAAGCAGCGGAGGTTTGGTAATGGAGCACGTCAACGCCACCTACCTGCGGGCCCTTGCAGCTGGCCTACAGCTGCGGGTAAAGCCGCCCGACGACGATGAGTTTGTGCCGCTGTTCGATGCCTCCAGCACGGCAATGGCAGTGCTTTTGCGCCCCTCAACCATCGTCAACCCCGGGGCCTGGCAATTCAAGATCGATGGGGCCGACGATGCTGCGTGAGAGGCCTCTCCAACTCAAGACGCCAAGAACCCTGGACGAGGCCTGCGGGCACCGGCCCGAGTATTTCCACCCCTTTGAGCACTACACCAAGCCGCTGCACCAGCGGCTTTTCTTTTGGCTGGGCCTGGCCGCCGCGCTGGTCCTGATCGCATTTTTCTGGAGCCGCTATGCGTAAAAACGCAATCCACACAGCTTGGATGCTGGCCGCCCTGCTGGCGGTGATCTTCTTTTCCGACCCCGGTACCGACCTGGCCGTCGAACAAGCCACGGCCGCCGATGTGCAGGACGCCGTGCACGCCGCCCAGCAGGTGGCACTGAGCACCAAGAAAGGTACCGACCAATGAAGCTCCCCCTCTGGGTCCTGCTCTATATCGCGGTGAACGTGACGGCCATCGCGGCCGTGCACCTCATCGCCAAGACCAACATCGCATTCCTGTAACGCCATGAACGAAGTCACCACCCGCCCCCCTGCCCCTGCTCTGCCCGTGCACGTCGACAACACCGAAGCTGCGAAGCTGACCCGCGCCATCATCGCCGCGGCGAAGAACCCAGAAATCCAGATGGACAAGATGGAGCGCCTGCTGGACCTGCACGAGCGCATCACGGCCAAGGACGCCGAGCAGCAATTCAACAAGGCCATGGTGAGCGCGCAGGCGCAGATGGGCCGGATCGCTGCAGACGCTGTGAACCCGCAGACGCGCAGCCAGTACGCCAGCTATGCGCAGCTGGACCGCTACCTGCGCCCCCTGTACACGGCCTCGGGGTTTTCGCTCAGCTTTGACGAGGGCGAAGGCGCAGCGGAAGGCTTTGTGCGCGTGGTCTGCTACGTGGCCCACATCGGCGGCCACACCCGCACCTACCACTGCGACATCCCAGCCGACGGCAAGGGCGCCAAGGGCGGCGATGTCATGACCCGCACGCACGCCGTGGGCTCGGGCAAGAGCTACGGCAAGCGCTATCTGCTCAAGGACATCTTCAACGTGGCTGTGGGCGAAGACGACGACGACGGCAACGCCGCCAGCCCGCCGGGCACGGTCCCGGCAAAGCCTGTGTCGGAATTTACGCAGGGCTGGATCGACTACGCGCTCAGCGTCAAGGGAACGCCAGAGTTCCAGGCCGCCTGCAAGCAAGCGCGCGCCGAAATCAGCAAGGCCCGCGACATCCAGGGCCTCAAGGACTTTAACGCAGCAATGGGGGTTGCCAATGCATAACACTCTCTTCCGGTGCCACAGCCTGAGCCGCATTATGACCGAGCCCAAGACCAAGGCCGAGGGCATCCTGTCGGTGGGAGCAAAGACCTACATCCGCAGCCTGGCCCAGCAGGAAATCTTCGGCATCGACTTCGAGTTTTCCAGCAAGGAAACCCAGAAGGGCCTGGAGGTCGAGCAGGAATGCATCGAGCTACTCAACCGGGTGCGCGGCCTGTTCCTGGTGAAGAACACCGAGCGCCGAACCAACACCTGGCTGAGCGGAGAGTGCGACCTGTTCGACGCGGCCAACCGGCGCGGCCACGACATCAA
This sequence comes from Comamonas sp. SY3, assembly GCF_041730275.1. Classification (NCBI taxonomy): domain Bacteria; kingdom Pseudomonadati; phylum Pseudomonadota; class Betaproteobacteria; order Burkholderiales; family Comamonadaceae; genus Comamonas; species Comamonas sp. SY3. The sequence continues at coordinate 363,528 of NZ_JBGTYN010000002.1, forward strand.
AGCGTCCTGGTCGGCCAAGACCTTCCCCGGCTGGCTCAATGACTGCATGGACCCCATCTACGAGTGGCAGATGCGCGCCTACATGATGCTTTGGGACGCAGACGAATGGCAGGTCGATTACTGCCTGGTCAACACCCCGGACAAGCTGATCGGCTACGAGCCCCCAACGATGCACATCGTGGACCACATCGCCGAGCACCACCGCGTCACCAGCTGGAACATCAAGCGCGACCTTGCCAAGGAAGCACTGATCCAGCAGCGCCTGGAAGCCGCGCAGGAATATTTCCGTCAGGCACTGACCGAGTTCGACCAGACCCACTCCCACCACACCGACATGGCCGCAGCCTACCCGCAGGCCCAGGCCGCCGTCGTCCAGGCCATGGGCAATGCCGTGATCGCCGACCCATTTGCAGCATGAGGACACCATGAGCAACGAATTGACCACCACCACCGCCCTGGGCACCCCCAGCATCAACGACGCCGCCCTGGCGCTGTTCACGCCTTTGGAGGCGGACATGACGGCGCTGGCCGCCAAATACCGCAACGTGGCCTACGACATGACCACCACCAAGGGAGCCAAGGCTGCGCGCGATGCGCGGTTGGAGCTGCGCGAGTCTGGCCGCTTCGCCATCCAGCGCCTGCGCGACCAGACCAAGGGGCAGCTGAACGACTGCAAGACAGTGATCGAAACTGAGGCTACCCGCCTGATCGCCATCGTGGAGCCCGCAGAGGTTGCGATCGACAAGCAGATCAAGGCCCATGAGCAGAAGCTGGCCGACGAGAAAGCCGCCAAGGAAAAGGCCGAGGCCGCACGCGTGCAGAAACACACCGATGCCATCGCCACCATCGCCGGCTACTCGGACAAGGCGCGCGGCCTGGCGGTAGAGCGCATCGAGGCGGGCATTACATACGTGCGCGGCATCGACGTGAGCGCTGCGGTGTTCGAGGAATTCGCCGAGCGCGCCGCCGGCGAGAAGGCCGCAACCATCGCCCGCCTGGAGCAGCTGGCGGCCGACCGCCGCTCTGCTGACGCGGCCGAAGCCCAGCGGCAGGAAAACGAGCGCGTAGCGGCCGAGCTGGCCGCGCAGCAGCGCAAGCTGGATGAGCAGGCCGCCGAGCTGGCCCGCCAGCGTGAGGCCCTGGCGCCCGCGCCGCAAGCGGCACCAGCTGCAGAACCAGCAGCACCTGCAGCGGCACCTGCCCCGGCGCCCGCCGCCGCTGCTGCGCGGCCAGCATCCGCCGCCATGCCGCAACCTGCCGCGCGTGCCGCCGCCGGCGCCGCGCCGGCCGCCGAGGTGGATCCAGATGCGCGCGTGTCGCTGGGCCAGATCAAGACCCTGATGGCGCCGCTGAGCATCGACGCCGCCGGCCTGGCCCAGCTGGGTTTTCCACATGTGGCCACAGAGAAGGCCGCGCGCCTCTACCGAGCTTGCGATCTGGCTGCCATTCGCATTGCCATGATCGAGCATCTTGAGATGATCGAACTCCAATAAACGCAGCAAAAGAGCCTAGTCCTTGAACAAGGCAATAACTGCTGCGAGGGCGGCCACGACGGATGCAATTCCCACCAACACCGGCCCTAAGCGCGCGAGAAATAGCGCGCGTCTTTGGATGTCAATCCATCTCTGTACCGCTTCTCGATTTGGACCGTCAAAGGCTCCGCTGTCCAAGTAAGTTTGAACATATCTCAGCCCCTTTCTTTCAGCCATTTTGGCTAAGGCTTGCTTAAGCCTTGGATCTAGACCTTTTGGCGAATTCATGTCTTTCGAAGCTCGCATTAACGCTGCGCATTCTAGCCGCTGCCAAAAGGCGCATCTTTCTATTCAAATCAGCTGCCTAGGAGCAGCTTTTTTAACCATATGTTTAAAAACCTGATCATCTATCGCGTTTCCGAATCCTGGCAGGCCGACCTAGCGCAACTCGACCGGGCGCTGGCCAAGCAGCAATTTGAGGTGTGCGGCGCCACGCAAGAGCAGTCCACCGGCTGGGTGCCGCCGCGCGGCGAAGAGCACGGCGCCATGGTTGAATCCGTGGGCGGCCACTGGATCCTCCGGCTGATGAGCGAGAGCAAGATGCTACCCGCCAGCGTGCTCAACCGCAAGCTCGATGAGAAGCTGGCCAACATCGAGGAAGCCGAAGGCCGCAAGCCTGGCCGGAAAGAGCGCCAAGAGCTGAAGGAAGAGTGCAAATTAGATCTGCTGCCTATTGCCTTCACCAAGCAGGCGGGCACCTGGGTATGGATCGACCCTGCCGCGCGCCTGCTGGTGATCGACGCCAGCGCACAGGGCCGGGCCGACACTGTAGTGACCATGCTGGTGGAGGCCTCGCCCGGTTTTGCCGTGGCACTGCTGGACACCAAGGCCAGCCCGCAAGGCGCAATGGCCGCTTGGCTGCACAGCTACGACGCGCCGGCGGGCTTCAGCATCGACCGAGAGTGCGAGCTCAAGGGCACAGACGAAGCCAAAGCGGTCGTGCGCTACGGCCGCCACCCACTGGGCATTGACGAGGTCCGCGAGCACATCGACCAAGGCAAGCTGCCCACCAAGCTGGCCTTGACCTGGGATGACCGGGTGAGCTTTGTGCTCACCGAAGGCCTGCAGCTCAAAAAGGTAGAGCTGCTGGGCGTGGTGCTGGAAGATAAGCCCGACGAGAACGGGTTCGATGCTGATGTGGCCATCGCCACCGGCGAGCTGTCGAAGCTGATCCCCGATCTGATCGACGCGCTGGGCGGCGAAGGCCGTACCGAGCTGGGCGCTATGCCGCAGGCCAGCGCCCTGGCCGCTGTTGGCTCAAGCGACGGATCGCAGGACCCGTTTTACGAGCAGGCCGTGGAAGCCGTCCGCACCGCGATCAAGCCCAGCATTTCCATGGTGCAGCGCCGTCTCCGGATCGGCTACAACCGCGCCGCCAGCCTGCTCGAAGCCATGGAGCACCAAGGCATCGTGTCCAGGATGGATGGCTCTGGCGCGCGAAAGGTCATCGGATAACCCAGCAAGCAACCCCACCCAGCCCACCCAAGCGCTGCGGCAGCTGCGGTGCACCTGTAGAGCGCGAACCTGCTCCAGGCGAAGGCCTGCCCTGTGGACATTAAGACATGAAGACAAACAGCAAAGTGAAAAAACCTCGCATTGCCCGTCCATGGACGGCATCCGACATTGAAACTCTGCTGTTACTTACTACAGAGAAAAAATCTCCCGAACATATTGCCAAACAGTTGGGGAGAACTAAACCGGCCATTTTTCAGCAAATTAAAAAACAGGGCTTTAAAAATCAACATTCTCCAATAGAAAAATGGACACATTCGGAGGATGAAACAATCAGGCGCTTGTATGAAAGAAATACATATAAGCAAATCGGCGAAATACTTGATCGATCAGAAAATGCGATCCGGAAAAGAGCCAAAGTTATTGGCCTTTCAAATAAGCCACTGAAAGGATCGATTGGACCCAGAAGACCATGGAGCCAAAGCGAGGTAGAAATACTGCACACTATGACTAAAAGTGAGTGCAGACGAGCCGACATTGCAGCAAAGCTGGGCAGAAGTCTTTCAGCAATTTATATTGCTCAATTCAATCATGGTTTGACTACCCGTAGCGAAAATCGTGTCGGACGCGGTCACCATGCCGCAATTGGGGTTGAGACAGTAGATAGTCATGGGATAAGGGTACGTAAAGTTTCCAACACAGGCAAACAAAGGATCGATTGGAAACGAGTAGATGTTATTGAGTGGGAATCGATCCATGGCCCAATACCAGCCGATCACTATTTAGTTGTTATTAATAAAAATTTACCTCGCACTCTTGACAACCTCCTTCTAATCAAAAGGAATGAGCAATGGAAAATAATGAGCGGATGGACGCTACCCCCGGAAGTGCAGGAGCTGATACGACTCAAAGCAAAAATATCGAAAGTTTTGAATCAACAAAACAAATGCTCCTAAAGACGCTTCAATCCATAAAGCAGGGGGAATTTCCAAAGAACAGAAAAAACGCCGTCATGTCGAGCGTTTCCCTCGTTGTAAGCACCGCACGATTGGAAGCAGCCGCAATGCAGCAAAACCTAACCACTGACTTTTTTAAGAGGTGATCGTATGAACAACAATGTTCAGGACTTGCGAGATATTCTTTTCGACCAGTTGCGGAACTTGGTAGATCCAACCAAAACAGTTGACCTGGCACTAGCTGGCATGGTGAATGAGACTGCCCAGACCATCATTAACAGCGCCAAGGTTGAAGTGGAAGCGGCCAAGGTTATGAAAGGAGCGCTCTCAATCCCATTCATCGAAAGCCAAGAAGGGTGTCAAGAGCGTCCTTACTCTGAACCCAAGCCTGCCCCCGCTCCTGCCAGCCCATTGCCAGCCCCAATCACTGCAGCAGAAAAAGAGGAAGCAGTGCTCGCAAGCGGGCCCGGGCCAAACCATCCATGGCGCAAGATGAGTGCTCGCGTCCACCGCATCCGGGGATAGTCATGTCGAGCTCCGCCACTTTGACCCTCAACGGTCACCAGCTGCTGGATGCGCTGAATGCCATAGCACCAGAGCGCACAGAGAAGCAGCTTAGCGACCGTGTGTGCCTGAGCCTCTCGCCCACCGGTGCCGCACCCATTGAAGGCGTGGAGAGCATCCACTGCTGGCTGGCCGACTATCCGGAGAGCGGCAGCATCTTGCTGCACCAGGCCATCCCGGAAGGCGGCAAAGCGCCCTGCGACGTGGTGGGCATCGCCCTGCAGCTGATCGCCGCCGCGCGCTGGGTGGGCCAGCATGCGCACGCCAGGAAGCAGCCCGAGGCGCGCGCGCTGGCCAAGGCCATCCTGAAGCTCACCAGCCCCATCATCGAAGAGTACGCCGTCAACAGGGGCGGCCCGCCGGGCGACTCCGTTCTGGTGACAGTGCCCGCAGAAGCGGGCATTTTCTTTTCTCAGGCCGAAATCAATGAAGTGCTGGCCCCTGGGCCATCGGGCCTGGTTCAGCACAAACGGCGCTCCGCAGACGAGATTGCCCAGGACACAGCCGACCAGGTCCACGACACCAATGCCCAGGACGCCCAGCGCCTGCGCGCGTTTGCCGAGGCCGCGCACTTCAACGACGAAACATTCCAGCGGGCCATGGACGCCTTTGGCGGCCGTGGCCAGCACTACGAGTCGGCGCTCGACCACCTGCGCGCCGTGCTCGATTCCGCAATAGAAGCAACCCGTGAACGGGAAGAAACATGACCAGCCACTATCACAACCCAGACCAGTCACAACCTAAAAGCGACCTCACCGCAGCTGGTGCAGCAGCACTCGATGCGTATCTGACCACCTGCAGGAAAAATGCCATCGTGCCCGATGTGGGTGGCGCATGGGCCAGCGCATTCAGCGCCGGTGCCGACTATGCAGCCCAGGCGATGGCTACACAAGCGGGCCCGGCCACCTGGGACCTGATCGAACAGCTGGTGCAACTGGAATGCAGCAGAGAGCGGCTGCACATGGAGTACATGGGCAAGGCAATGCCGGCGGATGTGTACCTGCGCTTCCAGAAGCTGCGCGACGAGCGTATCCCGGCACTGCAGGCCCAACTGCGCGCCGCGATACCGACAGATGCTGTCGCCGGCGTCTAACGGGTGAATCGATGGCAAGCTTCACAGGCATCTGTTAGCATGAAATCCAACTCCGATAACGATGACCGATACCGTCCGCGACATACTGCTTGCCTTCGTACGCGTCCATGTGCTTTACCACGCGGTGTCTGAGCGCGTCTATGGCGCGGGCATGGCTGAGGAACTGGCCCGTCACGGCTACCAACTCAGCCCCGGCACCCTGTACCCACTGCTACACAGGCTTGAAGAGGATGGATTGCTAAAAAGCTCGGTAACAGTCGTCCACGGCAAACAACGCAGGTACTACGTGGCGACTGCAAAGGGGCGCAAGGCACTTGAGGCGCTGCGGCCCAAGCTCGCAGAGCTGACGGACGAAACATTACACAAAGCACCTAACGATGGACTCAAAACCACACCCAGCAGCTCTCGACACCAGCCATAGAGGATCCGCGCTAGAAGTGCTCGGCGCCTTTCTCAAGCTCGGACTAACTTCCTTTGGCGGACCGGTTGCTCACCTAGGCTACTTTCGCACAGAGTTCGTTGAGCAGCGCCGATGGCTTGATGACCGGAGCTATTCCGACCTGGTCGCACTTTGTCAGTTTTTGCCAGGTCCTGCGAGCAGCCAAGTAGGGATGGCTTTGGGCCTCGGTCGCGCTGGTTGGCTAGGCGCATTGGCGGCCTGGATCGGCTTTACGATGCCATCGGCAATCGCTTTGATCCTGTTTGCTTTCGGCATAGCTGAGTGGGCTGGTTTGGCGTCATCCAGCGTGGTCCACGGATTGAAGGTCGTTGCGGTCGCCGTGGTTGCACAGGCAGTCATGGGGATGGCCAAGTCGCTATGCCCCGACCGCCTGCGCGCCGGCCTGGCCGTTGTGGCGGCGCTTGCTGTGCTAGCGGTGCCAAGCGCGCTTGGACAAGTTGCGGTGATCGCATTGGGCGGCCTTGTAGGACGCTTCGCGGTGAGGGTTGAGCAACTGCAACCTGCCATGCACAGGGACTACGGCATATCCAAGCGCATCGGCGCAACGCTGTTGATCCTGTTCGGCCTGCTTCTGATTGGTCTTCCAGCCTTGGCCGCTGGCACTGGCTCCACGGTAGCTTCGGCGGTGGCTGTGTTCTACAAGGCCGGCGCACTGGTGTTCGGCGGTGGCCATGTTGTGCTGCCCCTGATCCAATCCGGTGTGGTCCCCCCTGGCTGGGTGAGCAACGACACCTTTCTGGCCGGCTACGGGGCCGCGCAAGCGGTTCCCGGGCCTCTATTCACAATCGCCGCCTACCTGGGCGCGGCCATGCCGGCGCCGCTAGGCGGCTGGGTCGGTGGCATGACGCTGCTCCTGGCGATGTTCCTGCCAGCCTTCCTGCTGGTGGCCGGCGCCCTGCCCTTTTGGGAGACGCTCCGGCAGCGTGGCTCAGTCCAGCAGGCCATGGCGGGCGTGAATGCGGCGGTGGTCGGAGTCCTCGTAGCCGCGCTGTATGACCCGGTTTGGACCAGCTCAATACACAATAAAGAGGACTTCGGCCTTGCGCTCGCTGCCTTCGGACTGCTGATTTTTGGTCGAGTATCACCCGTTTTGGTGGTTGCAGGATCAGCTGTGGTGGCAGGGGGTTTGCGGTTGTAGCCTAAAGGCGCCGTTTCTCCGCTATTTCGCGCGCCGCACGGACGACTTTCAAAGTCTGCTCTGGCTGGTGTCGCCATTTGGGCCTCCGGCAATAAGCCTCCCAGGCAATGCCCTTGGGAATTCGCACCGCCTGATGACCCCGAGAACCCGACAGATCAGATCGAACCCCGCCATTGAGCGGGGTTCTTCATTTTGGAGATCCCCATGGGAAGACGATTCGGCCGCAATCAAAAGCGGCGCTTGCGCGAGCAGATCGCAAGCTTGGAAACAGCCCAGGAGCAAGACCGCCACCAGCTGTTGCAGGTGAGAAGTCAACATCGCAACCTTGAGCAGCTTCTACAGCGAGCAACCGAGATCTTGGGCACCTACTCTGTAGCGCTGCCACCACAAATTGAATGTCGCAGCGCCTTTGAACCCTTCGCGCTCTCAGGTGAGTTTCTAATGCATGTGCCACAGCCGCTAGATCTACTGGAGGCAGATGACCTCAAAGCCCCACCTGGGATGCTCCAAGTCGAGAGGATGTACACGCTTCTCGCACGGTTTGAGGATACAAGGCTGCTTGATGGACGCATGCACTTTCGGATAGCCCTTGCATCCGGTGAAGTGGACTACGCCATCTCGGAATCTGCGCTGAGAACCTTGCCGCCCCTGGAGCTGGAGCGCCGGATACAGGAGGAGGCAGGGCGAATGATCGCTCGCAAGCTGATGGAAATTATTCGGCCAGGAAGCCGCCCAGTGAGAAAAATATGGACAGACACATGACACCCAAGCTCTCTCCTGCCCAGCGCACCATGCTGCACAACGCCGTCAGCGGCCGGCCCCTGTTGCTCGGGCTCACCCGCAACAGCTTCACCCACCGCACGCACAGCACTGTGCAGGCCTTGCACCGCGCCGGCATGCTGCAAGGAACAGACCACCAACCAACAGCCGCAGGCCTGGCCTACTTCAAGACCTGAGCCTCAACCAAACCACATCCTGACCCCGCCATTGAGCGGGGTTTATTTTTTTGGAGCTTCAATCATGAGTTCGTTTCTCACACCCGAAGAAATTAAGGAGCTCACCGGTGTTAAACAGGGCAAACGCGGCAAGTCACGTGAGGTGCTGCAAGCGGCCGCCCTGCGCGCCATGCGGATTCCTTTTTACATTAACGCTGTCGGCCGCCCCATCGTGGTTCGTGCAATTATCGAAGGATCAGATAAAAAGGAGGAAGCAGCGCCTTCATGGGAGCCTGCTTTCGCACATGGTTAAGTCAATGCCGCACTTCAGGGCCAGAAAGCAAAAGTCAGGGAAGACCTATTACTACTTCGACACCCAGACCAAACCCCGGAAGGAAATCGCCTTTGGGTCGGATTATCGGGAGGCCGTAAAAAAGTGGCTTGAACTGTCTGCCCTACCTGCCGAGCCTTCCGAATACAACTTTGAAGAACTGGCAGTCAAATACGAAACCGAGGTCATTCCGCTCAAAGCGACCTCGACCCAGGGCACAAATCGCGGTGATCTGAAGAAGCTTCGTCAGTTTTTCTGTGAGCCCAAGCCAGCGCCCATCGATGCCATCAAACCAAAACACATCTTCCAGCTGTTGCAGTGGTCAAAAGACAAACCCACCACCGCCAACCGGCTCAAGCGGACGTTTTCCCACATGTTCAACATGGCGCGTGCCTGGGGCTGGACTGAGCGCGAGAACCCTTGCGCAGGCATTGAAGGCTTTTCTCTCGAAAAACGAGAGGTTTACATCACAGATCGCGTTTACCGTGCTGTGTATGAGCAAGGAAACGATGCTTTGAGAGATGCCATGGATCTGGCGTACCTGACTGGCCAACGGCCCGGAGATACCCGAGCCTTGACCGACCGGAACATTCAAGATGGCCACCTCATCATCAAACAAAACAAGACCTCTGCTCCCCTCCGATTCATCATCGAGGGTGAGTTGAAGGCGCTACTGGACCGCATCGCTCTTAGAAAGGAAGGGTTTAAAACGCACACATCAAGCCTGCTGGTGAGCCAGTACGGAAAGCCGATGTCCAAGCAGATGATGCGCGACGCTTTTGAAGCAGCTCGCCTGGCCGCTGCCAAGAAGGCTGAGGACAGCGGCGATGCAGAACTCGCAGGCGAGATAAAGGTGTTCTGGTTTTATGACCTGCGGGCAAAAGCTGCTGATGATGTGGCCGATGAGCGAGGGGAAGTGGCGGCCTCCAAACAGCTTGGGCACGCATCCGTCCAGACCACCAAACGTCACTATTTGCGTCGTGGATCGAAGGTAAACGCGACGAAATGAGGGGTGAACCCGCTCCGCAAAACGCCCACGAATTACCTAAACAGTGGGCTAAAAAGCTGTATAAAAATACAACTTTGCGGAGCGGAAATCGCCTGGGAACCCGCATGAAACCTAGAAACCTAGACCAGCTTAGAAGGCTGTTGCTCTATCCAACTGAGCTACGGGCAGATGCTTGATTTATGAAGGTATTTTGCCGTGAAGGGCGCAACCTGAGACCCTGGTTTTGCGGAGCGCTCCGCAAGGGCCGTTTTTGTTTTTTTATGACTGGGCGTCATTATGCACTGAATCATCGGCTCCAACTTCAGCGCAGGCGTGGTCAAGGCAAAAGATGGATCGCACGGCTGCCACTGCGGAACCTTTGCGCAAAATGGCTGAAGGCTTACAACGCAAAAAGCCCCTTGCGGGGCTTTCCAGGATATCTGCCTCCGGGCAGCTATCACTTCTTCGCGTACTCAAACTTGGGCAGCGCCTTGAGGGCATCCTTGGTTGCACCGGGCAAAGTGATCTTGTCATTTTGCACACGGAACTGGCCCACAGGGATGGCGACATCATGCTTGCCCACGCCCAGGAAGCCGCCGGCACCGATGATGGCATAAGAGACGGCCTTGTCAGGTGCAACGATCACGTCGTCGACCTTGCCGACAGACTTGCCTTCTTCGTTGTAGACGTTCTTGCCGAGCACCGACTTCTTCAGGCTCCAACCGGTGGCGACCGCCTGGATTTCAGTCTGCTCCACACCCAGCTTGACGCCGCCTGCGACTGGCACTTGCGTCTGCGCGAAAGCAGTGCCGGCAGCCATCGTGATGGCAAAAGCGCCGAGCATCAACATAGATTTGGATTGCATCATCAACTCCTTGTTACTTGTTAGTGTCTTGGACCGCTTCTTGCACATGGCCCGCTGCCTTTTGGGTGTTGCCTTCGACCTGCTTGGCAATGCCCTTGGCCTGCTGCTCAGGGCTGTTGACTGCTTCGCCGACCTTCTGCTGCACCTTGCCAGCAGCATCTTTTACGGCACCCGCGACTTGGTTCTTGTTCATGCGTTTTCCTTCAGTGGTGTTGCAGCGCAACGTTGGGATGGGTCAACGATAGCGCGCAACACGATGGAAGAAGTTAGGTGCACAACTTGTTAGACAGTGGGGTTAGGCTTACAGGCCTCGCTGGAGTTGCTCGAAATGCGGGCCTTCAAGCGCCCGTCCGGAAGGCGCTGCATGCGCTTCATCCTCAACACTCGCGCACTACCTCATGCGCATTCAGCGGCAGGCCTTTGTTAACTGGCTTGATCCACTGGGTGCCGTAACACCATGAGGCGCACCGCAGGTCGGCGGCAGGCCAACGCGTCCCACGATCAGCCGACGCTGCCGAGCAAATCAGTGGGGATTGACACACACCCGGCACACCAGATGAGTAGCACCCCTACAATCGCCCACCCATCTTTTAGATTTTTTGTTTTTCTTTGGTTTTTTTCATAGTTTCTGCAAAATACGCACAGCTATGACAATGATTGGCAATGTGTATCGAATCTGAACCAATAATAGATGCATAATCCGTTCAGACTTTTCAATAGCCAGTTCCTTCAGGAGCTCACCATGTTGCCGGAAATCCTTGTTCGTTCTGATCTGCAATCCCCTCCCCGCGCTATCCAACTGGAGCGCGGTTGCACGGCCATCGGCCGAGGTCCGAGCAGCGGTCTGTTCCTGAGCGACCCGAGCATCAGCCGCGACCACGGCGCCTTCAGCTACTACATCGGTCTGTTGATGGTGGAGGACCATGACAGCACCAATGGCATCTTTGTCAATGGCCGCAGGGTCAAGCGCCAGGTGCTGTATGCCGGAGACCAGGTGTCTGTCGGCAATTTCGACATCGTGGTGAAGTCCGGCTCCGTGCCCAGCTTGGAAACACAAGACTGACTGCCTGCCACCGAGCGAAAAAAAGTCCGCATGTGCGGACTTTTTGCATGGCGGCTGACGGCTTGGACTCCGTCCGCCCGATTCAGTGGCCAGCGGGTCAGGCCACCGCTTCCTCGTTGGGGGTCAGCATCAGACGGCCTACCGCCTTGCCCTGCTCCAGCGCCACCAGCGCGGAGAAGGCCTTGCTGAAATGCATGCAGGTGGTCGGCACGGGGTTCAGTTTCTTGTCGCGCACCAGCGCGATCAGTTCACGCAGATCACCCAGGTTGCCCACATAGGTGCCCTGGTAGGTGATGGCACGGATCGCATGCGTGGGGGTGGGCAGATCCACATGGCCGCCAAACAGACCGATCTGCACCAGATGGCCGCCCTTGGTCAGCATATCGATACCTTGCTGCACGGTCTGGCTGGAGCCCACGCAGTCGATGATGGCCCAGACTGCGCCGCCAGCGGCCTGCTTGACCTGGGCGATAAAGTCGGGCGACTTGGGATCAATGACCACGTCGGCGCCTGCGCTCAACGCTGCTGCGTGTTTGCTGGCATCGGGCTCGACGACCACCACGCCGGCCCCACCCATGGCCTTCATCAGCAGGATGGCCATCAGCCCCAGACCGCCGGCGCCAAACAGCACGATCTTCTCATCCTTGAAGACCTGGGGATCAATCTTCTTGATCGCGCTGTAGGTGGTCAGGCCCGAGCAGGCATAAGGGGCGGCGCGCTCGGCGGGCATATCGCCGATATCCACCAGGTAGTAGGCATGGTTGACCAGCACATGGTCGGCGTAGCCACCGTTCTGGTAGACACCCATCGATTTGCCGGCCAGGCAGAGGTTCTCATCACCGCGCTTGCAGACCTTGCATTCGCCGCAACCGTGCCAGGGGAAGACCACATAGCGCTTGCCGATCTCGACGCCCTTGGCGTCCGGGCCCATGGCGACTACCTCACCGGCAATTTCGTGGCCCAGGGTCAACGGCAGCTTCATGCCACGGTCGGCCATGGACAGCTTTTTGCCATTGCCCAAGTCGTACTCGCCATGCCAGATGTGCAGGTCAGAGTGGCAGACACCCGCAGCCTCGACACGCACCAGCACCTGGTCTCCGGTCGGTACGGGGGTGGGGCGCTCGCTGCGCACCAGGGGTTCACCAAAGCCTGTGACGTCATAGCTGATCATGCGATCTCCTTATTGCTTGTTGCTTGTTGCTTGTACTGGGCCGGGACTGGCTGTCCCTTTCGATGCCTAACAGATCAGCATATTAGTGCCGCGTGGTTTCTGCACAAGCTGGCTATCACGAACACCAGTCGCATTGGCGATATAGGTCTGGCGGGCCATCGCCTGCTCCAGGCAGCCATGAAAAACGCCCCTCAAAAGGGGCGTTCGCATGCGGTTGACTGGCGCTTAGCGCTTGGCTTTGAACAGGGCCAGCAGCAGGACGATGCTAAAGCCTGCAAAGGCGATAAAGGACCAGTTGGCAATCGACAGACCCAGGAAGGTCCAGTCGATCGCGGTGCAATCGCCCGAGCCACGGAAAATCATCGGCAGCGAACGGCTGATCGGGTAGTTCTCGATCATGCCGTAGAAGTCGCGCCCGCAGGTCGCGAACTCTGGCGGGTTCCATTGCAGCCAGCTCTGGCGCGCTGCAGTGAATGCGCCGAAGGCGGAAAACAGCAGCGCCAGGCCACCGAAACTCTTCCACCAACCGGCCGTCGACGGCTTGAGGCTGCCCAGCAGCGCAAATACACCGACCGCAATGAGGCAGTAGCGCTGCACGATGCACATCGGACAAGGCTCCAGCCCTACCACGTGCTGCAAATACATGCCAAAAGCCATCATGGCCGCGCAGGCCACAAAAATCAGCGCCAAGGTGCGGCGCGGTGCGTTCCAGATCCAGTTCAAGTCATGTCCTTATGCTGCCAATCCCGCCATCTTACGCGTACAGACCTGCAGGAGCCCAAAACCAGAAAACCGGCCCGCCCACAGGGCAGAACCGGGTCTCACAGCTTCAGGCGCAGGCGCGAGCGTCAGGCGCTAGATATTGGCCGCTTGATCGAGAAAAACTCGGGCTTGCCGCGGTGTCACCACCAGCGTCTCGCCTTCCTTCAGGCCCATGGCTTTGAACTGTTGCGCAGAAATCTGCGCCTCAATGAGCTTGTCGCTGTCCGAAGCCTCGGCACCTGGGGCTTGGTGCCCGCCAACGGCAATAAGTTCCAGACGGGCGATGGGGCCGACAACAATCGCGCGGTCAAGCTGGGCCACGATGCCGCGCTGGCGGCCATCGGCGTCCTTTTCCTGGCCGGGCGAGTAGCGCTCCACGTCCAGCTCGTGGGGCCGCACATAGGCCAGTGCCTGGGCATTGTTGGCCGATGCCAGCTCGGGCGAATCGATCTGCACGCCACCTTCAACCACGGTATGGCCACCGGTAGCACGGCCTCGGAACAGGTTGACGTCACCCAGGAAGCCATAAACAAAGGGGCTGGCCGGGCTGTCCCAGACTTCCTGCGGCGTGCCCGCCTGCTCGATCTGGCCCTTGTTGATGACGACCACACGATCCGCCACTTCCAGCGCTTCTTCCTGGTCATGGGTCACGAAGATGCTGGTCACGTGCAGCTCATCGTGCAGACGGCGCAACCAGCGGCGCAGCTCCTTGCGCACCTTGGCATCGAGTGCGCCAAAGGGCTCGTCGAGCAGCAGCACCTTGGGCTCCACCGCCAACGCCCGGGCCAGCGCGATCCGCTGGCGCTGGCCACCCGACAGCTGCGAGGGATAGCGGTCCGCGATCCAGTCCAGCTGCACGAGCTTGAGCAGGCTCATGACCTTTTCGCGGATCTGGGTTTCGCTCGGGCGCTCCTTGCGGGGCTTGATGCGCAGGCCAAAAGCCACGTTCTCGAACACCGTCATATGGCGGAACAGCGCATAGTGCTGAAAAACAAAGCCCACATTGCGGTTGCGCACGTGCACATCGGTGGTGTCCTCACCACTGAACTGGATGGTGCCCTGGTCAGCAGACTCCAGGCCGGCAATGATGCGCAGCAAGGTGGTCTTGCCGCAGCCCGACGGGCCCAGCAGCGCAATCAATTCACCGGATTTGATGTCCAGATTAACGTTATTGAGCGCCTTAAAGCTGCCAAACGACTTGGAAATGTTTTGGATTTCAATGCTCATATCCGACCTCGAAAATACCGGGTTTATGCCGTGGCTGCGCTGTCATCACGCGGACGCTCGGGTGGCAGACTGGCTGCCTCTTTGTGCTCTTTCTCGGCGCGCCACTCGGCAATCGACTTGAGCACCAGGGTCACCAGCGCCAGCAGGGCCAGCAACGACGCCACCGCAAAGGCTGCAGAAGACTGAAAGTCGGCATACAGAATCTCGACATGCAGCGGAATGGTGTTGGTCTGGCCGCGGATGCTGCCCGACACCACAGAGACCGCACCAAATTCGCCCATGGCGCGCGCATTGCACAGGATCACGCCGTACAGCAGACCCCATTTGATGTTGGGCAGGGTCACCCGCCAGAAGGTCTGCCAGCCCGAAGCCCCCAGCACAATGGCTGCCTGCTCTTCGTCATTGCCTTGGGCCTGCATCAGCGGAATCAGCTCACGGGCAATGAACGGGAAGGTGACGAACACAGTGGCCAGCACAATGCCGGGCACCGCAAAAATCACCTTCAGGTTATGGGCCTCCAGCCATGCCCCAAACCAGCCATTGGCCCCAAACAGCAGCACATAGGTGAGGCCCGCCACGACGGGGGACACCGAGAAAGGCAGGTCCACCAGCGATGTCAGCAAGGCCTTGCCCTTGAACTCGAACTTGGCTATGGCCCAGGCGGCTGCCACACCAAACACCAGGTTCAGCGGCACGGCAATCAATGCAGTGATCAAGGTCAGCTTGATGGCTGACCAGGCATCAGGCTCGGTCAGCGCGCTCACATAGACGTCCCAACCCTTGCGCAGCGCCTCAAAGAACACCGCCAGCAATGGCAGCAGCAGAAACAGCAGCATGAAGACCAGCGCAATACCGGTCAGGGTCCAGCGCACCCAGCGCGGCTCGGTCACGGTGCTCTGCACTTCAGGCACATGGCGGGCCACATACTGGTAGCGCGCCAGCACGGTGCCCAGTGTCACCACGACGATGGCAATCAATACAAGATACATGGTTGGCATGGCTTAAATCCCCGAACGCTTGCGCTGCCAGCTTTGCAGGCCGTTGATGAGAAGCAGCAGCACGAAGGAGATCACCAGCATCACCATCGCAATCGCAGTGGCACCGGCATAGTCGTGCAGTTCCAGCTTGGCCATGATGACGAATGGGGTGATCTGCGACTCCATCGGGATGTTGTTGGAGACGAAGATGACCGAGCCATACTCACCCACTGCGCGCGCAAAGGCCATCGCAAAACCGGTCAGCAAAGCCGGGCCGATCGCAGGCAGGATCACCTTGTAGAAGGTCTGCCAGCGCGACGCACCCAGGCTGCCGGCGGCCTCTTCCAGCTCTTTCTCAAAATCTTCCAGCACCGGCTGCACCGTGCGCACCACGAACGGCAGGCCGATGAAGATCAGCGCAAACACGATACCTACGCGGTTGAACACCAGCTGGATACCCAGGGGCGCAAAGTACTGGCCAATCCAGCCGTTGTCCGCCAGCAATGCCGTCAGCGAGATACCTGCCACAGCGGTGGGCAGCGCGAACGGCAGGTCGACCAGCGCATCCACGATCTTCTTGCCGGGAAACTGGTAGCGCACCAGCACCCATGCGATCAGCATGCCGAACACCAGGTTCACCAGCGCCGCGATCAGCGATGCGCCGAAGGTGACCTTGTAGGCGGCCACGGCAATGGGGGCGGAGATCGTTGTCCAGAATTGGTCCCAGCTGAGCTCGAAGGTCTTGAACAACAAAGTGGCCAGCGGGATCAGCACGATGATGCTGAGGTAGAAAATGGTGTAGCCCAGAGTGAGCCCAAAGCCTGGCAGTACGCGTTTGGCACTACGGCGTTTGGCACTGGGCACGGCATTCGCCGGAGCAGTGATGGCAGCTGACATGGATTCCGATCGGCAAAAATCTACGGGAAATGCGCAGTCAGCGCCCGGCTGGCGGGCGCTGCTGCTGGCTCATCACTTCTTGGGTTCGGTAAACAGCTTGTCGAAGTAGCCGCCATCTCCAAAGTGGGTCTTCTGCGCCTCACCCAGGCTGCCAAAGTACTTGGCCACGGTGAACTGCTTGATCGGCTTGAACACGTCGGCGTGCTTCTTCAGCACCGCTTCGCTGCGGGGGCGGATGGCATGGTTGGCAGCGATTTCCTGCCCTTCATCCGAGTAGAGGTAATCCAGATAGGCCTTGGCCAGCTCGGCCGTACCCTTTTTCTCGACCGTGCGTTCCACCACGGCCACCGGGTTTTCCGCAGTGATGCTCACCGATGGGTAGACCGGATCCACCTTGCCTTTGCCAAACTCGCGGTCAATGGAAACCACCTCGGATTCAAAGGTGATCAGCACATCGCCCACATTGCGCTGCAGGAAGGCAGCGGTCGCATCGCGCCCGCCCTTGGCCAGCACCGGCACATTCTTGTACAACTTGCTGATGTAGGCTTGGGCATCAGCATCCGAGCCACCCTTTTCACGGGCCTGGCCCCAGGCGGCCAGATAGGCGTAGCGGCCATTGCCACCCAGCTTGGGGTTCACCACCACCACCTGCACACCGGGCTTGATCAGGTCATCCCAGTCCTTGATACCCTTGGGGTTGCCGTTGCGCACCAGAAAAAGCATGGTCGATGTGGTGGGCGATGCATCGTTGGGAAACTTCTTGGTCCAATCCTTGGCGACCACGCCCTTTTCGGCCAGGAACTCGACGTCGGTCGTGGTGTTGAAGGTCACCACATCGGCGGCAAGACCTTCGGACACGGCACGCGCCTGGGCGCTGGAGCCGCCATGGGACTGGTCCACTTTGATATCCACGCCCTTGGTCTTCTTATAGTGGGCGATAAAGGCCGCGTTGTAGTCCTTGTAGAACTCGCGGGCGACGTCGTACGAAACATTGAGCAGCTGGTTTTGTGCCAGCACCGAGCCACTGGCCACCACCGCTGCGGCAACCACCAAAGATTTCAATCCACCCAGTTTCATGTTCTGCTACCCGTTCGTATGAAGTGATGTTGCAAATTGTGGACTTTTGTACTTAAAACTCAAACGAATATATTATTGTTAATTTATGGTGTTTTGAGAATAAAGAAATCAGGCAAGCGTCTTGCCGCCGGTCTCCAGGCGGCCTGCGCGCCATCCGCCGGCACCGCGCTCAGCCCGGTGCAGCCAATGGTGCAGAACCTGGCGGGCTCACAGCCCCAGGATGACTACCAGCACGCCCTTGTCCACCTTGATATCGCGCACCGCCATGCGCGCCAGGCGCTGGCGCGTGTCGGAAGCATTGAGCGTGTAGATCGGCTGCTGGGCCAGGTACGAGGCCATCGCCGCTTCCAGCGCTACCTGGGCCATCGCCGTGCGCCGCTCATCAAGGCCCTGCACTACCAGCTTGTCCATCACCGGCTGGTCCAGAAAGATCGCCCCGCGCTCGGCGTCATAGCGCAGGGAGGAAGACACATCGATCTGCGCACCCAACAGCTGCGTGCCGCTGGAATGGGTGTTGACCGTCATGTTCACACCAAAGTCGACGCGCTCGCTGTCTTCCTTCAAATGCACCCGGGGCTGTGCCATGGTGACAGAGACCAGCGGATAGCGCTGCGTCAGCGGCAGGCGCTCGGCCAGCTTCTGCTCCAACTGCGCCTGGCTGATGCGTATCTCGTAGGTTTTACCCGCCAAGTACCAGATGACCGCGCTGCCCACCAAGGCCAGCAGCACCAGCAGTGACCATGTCCATTTTTTCCCCATGCCTGCATCCCTTCTGTTGCTTCCATCTCGCTCACTCCACCCGCCAACTGGGCAGCCGCCAATGCCGCCACAGCGCAATCGCCCGCAAGCCTGCGGTGACCAGCACACAGCCGAGCATCGGCGCCATCTCGGGCACGGGCGAGCTGCGCAGCAGCAGATCCACCCAACCGCCGACGAAGGCACAGACAGCATAGGGCTGGTGGTCACGGAAGGCCTGCGGAATCTCGCCGCACATCACATCGCGGAGCACCCCGCCAAACACCCCGGTGATCACGCCCATCATCACGCAGATGAGTGCGGGCAGGCCCTGCTCGGCGGCCATGTCCACCCCCACCGCAGCAAACAGGCCCAGGCCCAGCATATCGGGCCAGAGCATGGCCCGCTCGGTCAAAGCAAAGTGGCGCTGCCGCAAAAATACGATGGCCAGCAGGCTGATGCCTAGGATCACCCAGACAAAGGTCTCCTGCCGCACCCAGAAAAACGGCCGCTGGTCCAGCAGCAGATCACGCAAGGTGCCGCCGCCAAAAGCAGCCACAAAGGCCACCACACAGACACCGACGACATCCAGTTTCTTGTGCGCCGCCTTGATCACGCCGGACAGCGCAAATGCAATCGTCGCCGCGATCTCCAGCACCTGGCGCGCAGTGTCGATGATGTGCGGTGTGTCCATGGCCATGGGCAGCAAGGTAAGGGCCGGGATGCGGCTTCAGCCGCAGCCCCGCCGTTGGAAGGTCAGGCAACCGATTGCATGTTGCTGATCATCTCGTCGCCAAAGCGCGAGGTGCTGACCTGCGTGGCCCCCTCCATCAGCCGCGCAAAGTCGTAAGTGACGCGCTTGGAGGCAATCGTGGCCTCCATCGCGGCAATGATCAGGTCAGCGGCTTCGGTCCAGCCAATGTGGCGCAGCATCATCTCGGCCGACAGGATCAGCGAGCCGGGGTTGACATAGTCCTTGCCGGCGTACTTGGGCGCCGTGCCATGTGTGGCCTCGAACACCGCCACCCGGTCCGACAGATTGGCGCCCGGCGCAATGCCGATACCGCCCACCTGCGCGGCCACCGCGTCCGAGATGTAGTCACCATTCAAATTGAGCGTGGCGATCACCGAGTAATCGGCCGGGCGCAGCAGCACCTGCTGCAGGAAGGCATCGGCAATCACATCCTTGATGATGATCTCGGAGCCATCCTTGGGGCTCTTGAGGCGCATCCAGGGCCCGCCGTCGATAACCTCGGCACCGAACTCCTGCTTTGCCAGCGCATAGCCCCAGTCGCGGAACGCGCCTTCGGTGAACTTCATGATGTTGCCCTTGTGCACCAAGGTCACGCTGGGCTTGTCATGGTCGATCGCATACTGGATGGCCTGGCGCACCAGGCGCTCGGTGCCTTCGCGCGATACCGGCTTGATGCCGATGCCCGAGCTGAGCGGAAAACGGATCTTCTGCGAGCCGATCTCCTGCTGCAAGAAAGCGATCAGCTTGACCGCCAGGTCCGAGCCCGCCGCAAACTCGATCCCGGCATAGATGTCTTCTGAATTCTCGCGGAAGATCACCATGTGCGTCTTGTGCGGCTCACGCACTGGCGATGGCACGCCTTCAAAGTAGCGCACGGGGCGCAGACAGACGTACAGGTCCAGGGTCTGGCGCAAGGTCACGTTGAGCGAGCGAATGCCGCCGCCCACCGGCGTGTTCAACGGGCCCTTGATGGCGACCAGGTACTGGCCGATGGCGTCCATGGTTTCCTGCGGCAGGCTCTGGCCCTCGCCATACAGACCCAGCGCCTTGTCACCGGCAAACACTTCCATCCAGGCAATGCGGCGCGACGGGCCATAGGCCTGGGCCACTGCCGCATCCACCACCTTGCGCATCACCGGGGTGATGTCCCGGCCCACGCCATCGCCTTCGATGAAGGGGATGATGGGCCGGTCTGGCACGCACAGGCTGTGGTCCGCATTGGCCGTGATGGCCTGTCCGCCTTCGGGCTGCTGGATAGGTTGAGCACGCATCGTCACAAATCTCCCAATCTGGTTCTTCGCCCAGCCCCACACCAGGCACCAGGCGCATGTGTTACCGCCAACGATTCTATCGACAAATACCGGCCCGGCCTGACTGCACAAACTGTGACATCTGAACCCGGCCCCGGGCAGGGTACAACGGCCCCCCAGCTGCGCTGGCATGGTGTATAAAACCGGCTATGGCGCGCCGCGCCGCTGCTGCACATCTCGTGCGCCCTGCTTTGTGAGAGTCTTGACCGCTATGTTCCCCACCCCCTTGGTAACCCGTTCTTCCCGCCTCGCTCAACGCTGCCTCGCCGCCTCGGCCATGGCCTGCGCACTGGCGGCTGCCTTGCCGGCTGCGGCGCAGCAGGCGGCGCCCACCGGGGAGCCCCAGATGCAGCTGGCCCGCACCGAGCTGACGGCCGGCATGCACCGCATCCATGCACAGGTGGCCCAGACGGCGCGCGAGAAGGAAATCGGCCTGATGTTCCGCAAGGACATGCCAGCCAACGAAGGCATGCTCTTTGTGTTTGACCGCCCCGGCACCCAGTGCTTCTGGATGAAGAACACCCTCCTGCCGCTGACCGCCGCCTTTGTCAGCGACGACGGCACCATCGTCAACTTGGCCGATATGCAGCCGATGACGGAGGATTCGCACTGCTCCAGCAAGCCGGTGCGCTATGTGCTGGAGATGAACCAGGGCTGGTTCAAGCAAAAAGGCATTGCAGCCGGCACCAAGCTGCGCGGCCGCCCCTTCAGCGCGCAATGAGTGGGCGCTGAAGGGCGATCACTTTTCGTAGACACCCGGACGTAGCCATCAGCAGCCAGTCACCAACAGGCAGGCCCGGCGCAGGGCTTGCCTCTATGATGGCCCGCAGAACAACCCTGTGGAGACATGACCATGGCTGCAACTGCGCGCTACCCCCTGCCCGATCTCAAGAGCCTGCCTGAAGACATCCAGGCCCGCATTGCCCAGGTGCAGGAAAAGGCGGGCTTCATCCCCAATGTGTTTTTGGCCTTTGCGCGCCGCCCAGCGGAATGGCGCGCCTTCTTTGCCTACCACGATGCGCTGATGGAGCGCGAGGAAAGCAGCCTGAGCAAGGCCGAGCGCGAGATGATCGTCACCGTCACCAGCGCACACAACGAGTGCCTGTACTGCGTGGTCGCGCATGGCGCGCTGGTGCGTATCTACGACAAGGCCCCGATGCTGGCCGACCAGTTGGCCGTCAACTACCGCAAGGCCAACATCTCGGCACGCCAGCGCGCAATGCTGGATTTTGCGATGAAGGTCTGCACCCGCTCGCAGGAGATTGAAGAAGCCGATTTCAGCACTTTGCATGCCCATGGGTTTGATGACGAGGACATCTGGGACATAGCGGCCATCACCGCCTTCTTTGGCCTGAGCAACCGCATGGCCAGCTTTGCCGGCATGCAGCCCAATGACGAGTTTTATCTGATGGGCCGCATCCCCCGCAGCAAGGCCTGAGACGGGTCAAGAATGGACCACGCACCAGAAGACAGCCTGCTGGTCAGCGAAAGCGACTTGCAGCGCCTGGCGCTGCAGGTATTGCAGCACCTGGGCCTGAGCGAACCCCATGCCCAGGCCATTGCCCGCATCGTCGTCGCTGGGCAGCGCGATGCCTGCCAATCGCATGGCGCCTACCGCATCCTGAGCGCAGCCCACACCATCCGCACCGGGATGGTGGATCTGCAAGCCCGGCCACTGCTGCAGCCTACGCAAGGCGCGATCACCCGGGTCGACGCCCAGCGCGGCTTCTCGCCCTGGGCTTTGGAAATGGGCCTGCCGCCGCTGGTGGCAACCACCCGCCAGCTGGGCATGGGCGCCTTGGTGATCAACCACTGCGTCCACTTCACGGCGCTGTGGCCGGAGGTGGAGATGCTCACCGACCAGGGCCTGGCCGCCTTGGTGATGACACCCAGCCATGCCTGGGTGGCGCCGGCCGGCGGCACCAAGGGGGTGTTTGGCACCAACCCGATCGCCTTTGGCTGGCCCCGGCCCGGGCCCTTCCCCTATGTGTTTGACTTTGCCACCAGCGCCATAGCGCGCGGCGATCTGGACCTGCACCGGCGCGCCGGCACCCCCTTGCCCGAAGGCGTGGGCATTGATGCGCAAGGCCAGCCATCGACCGACCCGGAAGCCGTCGCCCTGGGCGCGATGCGCACCTTTGGCGGCCACAAGGGCTCGGCGCTGGCTACCATGGTGGAGTTGATGGCCGGCATGCTGATTGGCGATCTGGGCAGCCAGGAATCGATGGCGCTGGACGCCGGTGCAGGCGGCATGCCCTGCCATGGCCATCTGGTGCTGGCTTTTGATCCGCAGCGTTTTGCCGGTGAAGACTGGCCTGGCCACCAGGCGCGTGCCGAGGCGATGTTTGCTGCCATCAAAGGCCAGGGTGCACGATTGCCGTCCGAGCGGCGCTATGCGGCGCGGGCGCTGAGTGCGCAGCAAGGCATCCGCCTGCCACGCCAGCTGCACGACGAAATCCTGGCCTTGCTGGACTGACGCCAGGCAAACAGCCGCCGATGCTGACGGCTGCAGGGCGCGGCGTTTGCGAACTAGCGCGCGATGCGCTTGGCGATCTCGGCCACCAGTTGCTCGCCCAAGACCGCCTTGCTGGCATGGGGCAGTTCCTGGTGGCCCTGCGCGTCCACCAGCAGCAAGGCGTTGTCGTCCTTGCCAAAGGTGGCGGGGCCAATATTGCCGACCAGGAGCGGAATCTGCTTGCGCAGGCGCTTGGCCTGGGCGTTGGCCAGCAGGTTTTCGCTTTCTGCGGCAAAGCCCACGCAGTACAGATCGCCGCTTTTGGCACGCGGCAGCTGCGCGACGGTGGCCAGAATGTCCGGGTTTTCGACAAAAGCCAGATGGGGCACCTCGCCACTGCCGTCCTTCTTGATCTTCTGGTCCGCCGCACGGGCGGGGCGCCAGTCGGCCACCGCAGCGGTGGCTACAAACACATCGGCGCCTTCCACGCTGGCCAGCACCGCTTGCAGCATGTCTTGCGCCGATTGCACATCGATGCGGCGCACGCCACGCGGCGTGGGCAGATGCACCGGACCGGCGACCAGGGTGACCTCGGCGCCCGCCGCCTGCGCCGCACGCGCAATCGCAAAGCCCATCTTGCCGCTGGACAGGTTGGTGATGCCCCGCACCGGGTCAATCGCTTCGAACGTGGGGCCTGCGGTGATCAACAGCCTTTTGCCTGCCAGTGCCTTGGCGCTGAAAAAGTACTGCAGCTCCTCCTCGATCTCGGCGGCTTCCAACATGCGGCCGTCCCCGGTCTCGCCACAGGCCTGGTCGCCATTGCCCACGCCCAGCACCACGGCGCCATCGGCCTGCACCTGGCGCAGGTTGCGCTGCGTCGCAGGGTGGGCCCACATCTCACGGTTCATCGCGGGGGCCAGGATCAGGGGCACGCGGTCGATGGGACGCGCCAGGCACAACAGGCTCAGCAGCTCATCGGCCCGGCCCTGCACCAGGCGGGCGATAAAGTCGGCGCTGCAAGGCGCCACTACCACCGCATCGGCCTCGCGGCTCAGGTTGATGTGCGGCATGTTGTTGGGCTCGCGCGGATCCCACTGCGAGGTATAGACCGGGCGGTTGGAGAGCGCCTGCATCGTGACCGGGGTCATGAACTGGGTGGCCGACTCGGTCATGACCACTTGCACGGTCGCTCCGGCCTTGATCAATCGGCGGCACAGCTCGGCCGATTTGAAGGCAGCAACGCCGCCCGACATGCCGAGGACAATATGTTTTCCGTGGAGCTGGTTCATGCCCGCCAATGTAGCAGAGGCACAGCGCCACCGCTGCACTGCAGCAGACAAGAGAGCAGCGCCAGAACGGCTATCTTTGCCGCGCGCCATCGCACGCAAACCCGTGGCCGTTGAAGCCCATTTGTCGCAGCTGTCCGCAAGGGCTGGCATACGCCTTTATAATCAGAATTTCCCACCTCCCTAAAAGACATGACCAAATTTGTCTTCGTTACTGGCGGTGTGGTGTCTTCCCTGGGCAAGGGAATCGCCTCAGCCTCCCTTGCAGCGATTTTGGAATCGCGCGGACTCAAAGTCACCCTGATCAAGCTGGATCCCTACATCAACGTGGATCCAGGCACCATGTCCCCCTTCCAGCACGGCGAAGTGTTTGTGACGGACGATGGCGCCGAGACCGACCTGGACCTGGGCCACTATGAGCGTTTCATCGAAACGCGCATGCGCCAGTCCAACAACTTCACGACCGGCCGCATCTACCAAAGTGTTCTTGAAAAAGAACGCCGTGGTGACTACCTGGGCAAGACCGTGCAGGTCATTCCCCACATCACCAACGAGATCCAGGAGTACGTCAAGCGCGGCGCCGGCATCGGCACCGACCACGCTGTCGATGTCGCCATCTGCGAAATCGGTGGTACGGTCGGCGATATCGAGTCGCTGCCCTTCCTCGAAGCGGTGCGCCAGCTGTCGCTCAAGCTCGGCCCCAACAACTCGGCCTTTGTGCACCTGACCTACCTGCCCTACATCGCAGCGGCCGGCGAGCTCAAGACCAAGCCCACCCAGCACACGGTGCAGAAGCTGCGCGAAATTGGTATCCAGCCCGATGCGCTGCTGTGCCGCGCCCAGCATGCCGTCCCCGAGGAAGAGCGTGACAAGATCTCCTTGTTCACCAATGTGCAATCCTGGGGCGTCATCAGCATGTGGGATGTGGACACCATCTACAAGGTGCCCCGCATGCTGCACGAGCAGGGCCTGGACGGCCTCATCTGCGACAAGCTGCGCCTGAACACACCTCCGGCCAACCTCAAGCGCTGGGATGACCTGGTCTATGAGACCGAGCACCCCAAGGGCGAAGTGGCCATTGCGATGGTGGGCAAGTATGTCGAGCTGTCGGATGCCTACAAGTCCGTCAACGAAGCGCTCAAGCACGCCGGCATGCAAAACCATGTGCGCGTCAAGATCACGCACGTGGATTCGGAAACCATCCATGACAGCGATGCAGCCGAGCTGCTCAAGAGCTATGACGGCATCCTGGTGCCCGGCGGCTTTGGCTCGCGCGGCGTGGAAGGCAAGATCTCCACGGCCAAGTTTGCCCGTGAAGGCAAGGTGCCCTACCTGGGCATCTGCCTGGGCATGCAGGTGGCCACCATTGAATACGCCCGCCATGTGGCAGGGCTGGACAATGCCAACTCCACCGAGTTCGACCGCCAGACCCCCCACCCCGTGATCGCGCTGATCACCGAGTGGAAGGATGCCGACGGCACGATCAAGACCCGCGACGAGAACTCGGACCTGGGCGGCACGATGCGCCTGGGCGCGCAATCGTCCGATGTGCAAAAGGACACGCTGGCCCACAGCATCTACGGCGATGTGGTGACCGAACGCCACCGCCACCGCTACGAAGCCAACACCCAGTACCTGGACCAGCTGCGCAACGCGGGCCTGGTGATCTCCGCGCTGACCCAGCGCGAGCACCTGACCGAGATCGTCGAGCTGCCCAAGGCGGTACACCCCTGGTTCATCGGCGTGCAGTTCCACCCCGAGTTCAAGTCCACCCCCTGGGCCGGCCATCCGCTGTTCAATGCCTTCATCAAGGCAGCAGTCGATCGCAAGAAGCAGGCAGCCAAGTAAAATTGCGGCCACGCTGCGGCACATACTGAAGCCATGACAAACAAAGCACCCACCAACGCTGCGTTTCTCATGGCGTCTTTGCTTTCACCCCATCCTTAAGGAACACCGTCCATGCAATTGTGCGGATTTGATATCGGGCTTGATAAACCGTTTTTCCTGATCGCCGGCCCCTGCGTGGTCGAGTCCGAGCAGCTGCAGATGGATGTGGCCGGACAGCTCAAGGAAATGACGTCCAGCCTGGGCATCCCCTTTATCTTCAAGAGCAGCTTTGACAAGGCCAACCGCAGCTCGGGCACGAGCTTTCGCGGCCCTGGCATGGAAAAAGGCCTGGAGATTCTGGCCAAGGTGAAAAAAGAGCTGAATGTACCCATCCTCACCGATGTGCACACCGAAGCCGAAGTGCCCTACGTCGCCAGCATCGTCGATGTGCTGCAGACACCGGCCTTCCTGTGCCGCCAGACCGACTTCATCCGTGCGGTCGCCCAATCCGGCAAGCCAGTCAACATCAAGAAGGGCCAGTTTCTGGCCCCGCATGACATGAAGAATGTCATCGACAAGGCCCGCGCTGCCGCCAAGGAAGTGGGCCTGCCCGAGGACAGCTTCATGGCCTGCGAACGCGGCGCCAGCTTTGGCTACAACAACCTGGTGAGCGACATGCGCTCGCTCGCCATTATGCGCGAGACCCATGCGCCGGTGGTGTTCGATGCCACCCACAGCGTGCAGCTGCCCGGCGGCAATGGCACCTCCAGCGGCGGCATGCGCGAGATGGTTCCCGTGCTGGCCCGCGCAGCAATTGCCGTAGGCGTCGCCGGCGTGTTCATGGAAACCCATCCTGACCCCTGCAATGCGCTGAGCGATGGCCCCAATGCGGTACCGCTCAAGCACATGAAGGCCTTGCTCGAAACCATGGTGGCGCTCGACGGCATCACCAAGAAGAACGGTTTCCTGGAAAACAATTTTGGAGCTTAAATGCCAAGCGCATACATCATTGCATCGGTCACCGTCACCGACCCGGAGCAGTACGAGGAGTACCGCAAGTTCAGCACCATCGCCATGCAGGCCTATGATGCCGAAGTCTGCGTGCGCGGTGGCAAGGTCGAGGTGATCGAGGGCGACTGGAACCCCGGCCGCACCGTGATCCTGAAGTTCAAGGACAGCGAGCAGGCCCGCCGTTTCTACGACTCCCCCGAGTACAGCAAGGCGCGCGAAGCGCGTGCCGGTGCCGCCATCATGCGCATGGTACTGGTCGAAGGCGTTTAAGCGCTGCCTCGCCCTGCCCACCCCTTTTGATTCCGTGCAGTTGCAGTCCACCCGTTTGCAGCGCACCATCCCGTTTCTCAATCTCTGAAAGGCTCTAAAGTGAGTGCAATTGTTGATATCGTTGGCCGCGAAATTCTGGATTCGCGTGGCAACCCCACTGTGGAATGTGATGTATTGCTGGAATCGGGTGTGATGGGCCGCGCGGCCGTCCCATCGGGCGCCTCCACCGGTTCGCGTGAAGCCATCGAGCTGCGCGATGGCGACAAGAGCCGCTACCTGGGCAAGGGCGTGCTCAAGGCCGTCGAGCACATCAATACCGAAATCTCCGAAGCCATCCTGGGCCTGGATGCCGCCGAGCAGGCCTTCCTGGACAAGACCCTGATCGACCTGGACAACACCGACAACAAGAGCCGCCTGGGCGCCAACGCCATGCTGGCCGTGTCGATGGCCGTGGCCCGCGCCGCTGCCGAAGAAGCCGGCCTGCCGCTGTACCGCTACTTTGGCGGCATGGGCGGTGTGCAACTGCCAGTGCCGATGATGAACGTCATCAACGGTGGCGCACACGCCAACAACTCGCTGGACCTGCAAGAGTTCATGATCGTGCCCGTCGGTGCGCCGAGCTTCCGTGAAGCGCTGCGCTGGGGTGCCGAAGTGTTCCACGCGCTGAAGAAGATCATCGACAGCCGTGGCATGCCCACCGCCGTGGGCGACGAAGGCGGTTTCGCGCCATCGGTCGAGAACCATGAAGCGGCCATTCAGCTGATCCTCGAAGCCATCGACCAGGCGGGCTATACCGCTGGCGACCAGATCGCGCTGGCGCTGGACTGCGCTGCCTCCGAGTTCTACAAGGACGGCAAGTACGTGCTCGAAGGCGAAGGCGGCATTAGCCTGACGGCCGAGCAGTGGACCGACATGCTGGCCGCCTGGTGCGACAAGTACCCGATCATCTCCATCGAAGACGGCATGCACGAAGGCGACTGGGATGGCTGGAAGGTGCTGACCGAGCGCCTGGGCAAGAAGGTGCAGCTGGTCGGTGACGACCTGTTCGTGACCAACACCAAGATCCTCAAGGAAGGCATCGACAAGGGCATCGCCAACTCGATCCTGATCAAGATCAACCAGATCGGCACCTTGAGCGAAACCTTTGCCGCCATCGAGATGGCCAAGCGCGCCGGCTACACCGCCGTGATCTCGCACCGCTCGGGCGAAACCGAAGACAGCACCATCGCCGACATCGCCGTGGGCTTGAACGCCGGCCAGATCAAGACCGGTTCGCTGAGCCGCTCGGACCGCATGGCCAAGTACAACCAACTGCTGCGCATCGAGGAAGACCTGGGCGAAGTGGCAGTGTATCCAGGCCGCGCCGCCTTCTACAATCTGCGCTAAGCTTGTCTCGGGGCATGGCTGACAGCCGTGTCCTGACTGCCTCCCGGACTTCTGTTTGCCATGATTTCTCGCATTGTTCCTTTTGTGCTGCTGGCCATCCTGGTCAGCATCCATGCCCAGCTCTGGAGTGGGCGCGGCAGCGTGCCCTACGTCAAGGACATGAAGCAGCAAATTGCCACCCAGAAAACGGAGAACGAAGCGGCCACGCGTGAGAACGTGCGCCTGGAGACCGAGGTCAACGACCTCAAGCAGGGCATGGACATGGTTGAGGGCAAGGCCCGCAATGAGCTCGGCATGGTCAAGCCCAATGAAGTGTTTGTGCAGTACACGCGCAAATAAGACAGCGCGGCCCCCAGCCCCAGTAAGCGCCTCCCAGGAGGCGCTTTTTTTTCGCCCTGGCCTGCCTTAGGCCGTATCATCGCCGCCATGCCTGCGCTGCCCTTCTCCGCCATCACACCCCGCCCCATGGGCTCGCCACCGGCGGTCTACCTGGCCTCGGCAGCCTGCGCGGATGCAGAGCAGCTCGCGCAGCAACTGGCGCATTACCTGGCGCAGTGCAATAGGGCATCGCCACCCGCATTTGTGCTGCAGGCCTGCAGCCTTGCGCAACTCACCGCCTCGCCCATGGCAGAGCTGCCAGCCGCGTTCCTGGCCCGGCATGACGCGGTGCTGCTGCTGGCGCCACCGATGCGTGACAGTGCAAGCGGAGCCGATCCCGCCCAGACCCTGCTGATGCAGGCACGCCTGCACCTGGTGACCCAGGGGCAGGCGTTTCAATTGTTGTTCAGCCAGGGGCACCGGCTGGAGCAAGAGGCGCTGGCGGCACTGTGCAACTGGTTCCCGGAGGCGCCGGGCCTGCAGGCCTTGCGCACGGCTTTGCGCCAGGCCAACCCCGGCGCGCGTGCACGCTGGAACTGCGAAAAATGCAGCGATCCCGATTGCGAGCTGCGCCTGTTCCAGGGCCTGATCACCCCCTCGGCCAGCTAGGCGCCGCCAGGGCGCCCGGCGTCACTGCACCAGGTTGGAGGCTGGCGGGTCATTGCCGCGTTCGGTAAACAGGTGCGCCACATCAACGGCATCGAAGCGGTATTGCTGGCCACAGAATTCGCAACCGACCTCGATCATGCCCTGCTCTTCCAGAATGCTGTCGGACTCTTCCTGGCCCAGGCTGCGCAGCATGTTGCCGACGCGCTCGCGGCTGCAGGTGCAGGCAAAGTGCGGGCCGCCTTCGCCGTCTTCGGGCACAAAGCGCAGCAGCTTTTCCTCCCAGAACAGGCGGTGCAGGATGGTCTCGACATCGAGGTTCAGCAGCTCATCGCGGGTCAGGCTGGCAGCCAGATGGGCAATGCGGTTGTACTCTTCGTTCAGGCCGATCTGGTCGACCTCTTCGGTATTCTGGGCCCCGGCTGCCAGGTTGGCCTCGCCCTTGATCGGCATGCGCTGCACGATCAGGCCAGCAGCCACCTTGTCGTTGGCCGCCAGCACCAGCACGGTGTCGAGCTGTTCGGACTGGCGCATGTACTGCTGCAGGATCGCGGCCATGCTCTCCAGCGGCTGGCCATCCACATCGACCAGCGGCACCACGCCCTGGTAGGGTTGCTGGCCGGGTTGCTTGTCCTTGGGGTCCAGCGTGATCGCGCAGCGGCCCTTGCCATGCACATTGACCATGTCGGTCAGGGTCGCGTCAGCTGGCAGATCACCGATCATCGTGACGGTGGAGCGCACGCTCAGGTTGGTCAGCACCTCGGTGACGGCCAGCTTCACCGGGCCATCGCCCGAAATCTGGAACACCAGCGCGCCATTGAATTTGATGTTGGACTGCATCAGCACGCCGGCGGCGGTCATCTCGCCGAGCATCTCCTGCACCGGCAGTGGGTACGGGCCGGTACTGGTATTGACTGCGCGGCGCTGCAAGATCTCTTGCCAGGCATCGGTCAGTCGGACAATGGCGCCCCGCACGGGCAGCCCATCAAACAAAAATTTATGCAGTTCAGACACTGTGATTCTTCCCATTCAATACATGCAGGCCGGCAGCGCCCGGGCATGCTGCCCGGCGCAACAGCGCCTCAATCGGGCAATTTTCGCAGACCCGCCTTGAAACGCCGGGCGTTGGCCATATAGCCCTCTGCACTGCGCCGCAGCCCATCGATCTGTTCCGGGCTCAACGTGCGCACCACCTTGGCAGGGCTGCCCACAATCAAGCTGCCTTCCGGAAACTCCTTGTTCTCGGTCACGACCGCACCAGCACCTACGAGGCAGTGGCGCCCGATTTTGGCGCCGTTGAGCACAATGGCCCCCATGCCGATCAGCGATTCATCACCGATCGTGCAGCCATGCAAGATGACGTTATGGCCGATAGTGACATGCTTGCCGATGTCCAAGGGCTTGCCCTTGTCGGTGTGCAGCACGCTGCCGTCCTGGATATTGCTGCCCTCGCCGATGCGGATCGGGTCATTGTCCCCGCGCAGGATGGCGCCGAACCACACACTGCTGTCTGCAGCCATCTCCACCCGGCCGATCACCTGCGCGCTGTCTGCAATCCAAGCCGACGCTGCAACCTGCGGCTGCACGCCATCGAGTTCATACTTTGCCATCATGTCTCCATCGGTTTATGGTTCCGGGCCAAGGCCTCACAGGCATCAGAGACGCCCCGCCGGGCAGCACGCCGCCACATGCGTACCAGCCTCATAATTGTAGGGATGGAATTACGTCAATCCGCCTTGCAGGCCCTGTGTGTGGCCAATGCCGAGGAAAAATCCGCGCTCACCCTTGCCATGTATGCGCAAAGAGCCACAATTTCAATAGCACCCCAGGCGCAGTTGGCGGTCCCCCAGGGCGTCACCCTGCCCGGCCACCCGGCCAAGCCCGAGCTCAAGGTCCATACCGCCATGGGCAGGCGCTCGCCCGCCACGGCCGAGGGCCGCGCCATCTTGCTGCACGCCATCGCGCATATCGAGTTCAATGCCATCAACCTGGCGCTCGATGCCATCTGGCGCTATGGCGGCATGCCCGAGGCTTTCTACCAGGACTGGTTGCAGGTGGCGGCAGAGGAAGCCAAGCATTTCCGGCTATTGCGCGCCCATTTGCGCAAATGGGGCCACGACTATGGCGACTACCCGGCCCACCAGGGGCTGTGGACCATGTGCGAGAAAACCGCCGATAACATCGTGGCGCGCATGGCCTTGGTGCCCCGCACCTTGGAGGCCCGTGGTTTGGATGCAACTCCCCAGATTCAGGGAAAATTGCAACAAACTTCTGCCGATGATGCGCTGGAGGCCGTGGCCATTCTGGACATCATCCTGCGCGAAGAGGTGGGCCATGTCGCGATCGGTAACCACTGGTACCGGTACCTCTGCGCGCAGCGCAATCTGGATCCGGAACAGCACTACAGCTGGCTTGTGGGGCATTACGAAGCACCACGCCCGCGCCCGCCCATCAATCTGTCTGCGCGGCGCCTGGCCGGCTTCAGCGAGAGCGAACTGGACTGGCTGCAGGGACAACTGTAACAAACTGACGCTTTTTAAACCCCAAAAGCGTGTGCAGTTTGCTACAAAACCTGCAGGTTCACTCTATCCTCAGACGCGTGAAATGCCCGATATGAAGGACAATGCACGTCGATCCCGAGATAACAAAATGCAGACATTGCTTGCGCCAGTTGCTGGTGAGGCACCACTGATGCATGCCATGGTTCAGCCGTACATGCAACAGACGAGCGCGCCCTCCGCAACCCCATCCTCCTTGGCCACGGCCTTGGTGTTTACGTCGCCTGCCCCCCCGATTGCCTGGCAGCCGATCAAAGATGCCGATGACACCGTCATCGGCCACGAGATATTCAACCGCTCCCGCACCGCGTCGGCCCATACGCTGGAATCCGACCTGGCATTGACCCATGCCGTGCTTTCACATATTGAACCCGCCCCGCTGCTCGGCGACGGGTTGCTTTTTCTGAACACGACCTTCGAGAGCCTGCACGGCAGCCACCTTGATCTGCTGCCCGCGCACCAGATCGTGCTGGAAATACCCTCGCTCGGCCACGCCGCATCGTCCGAAGCCATGGCCCGCCGCCCGGCGCTGGAAGCGTTGCGTGCCAGGGGCTTTGCGCTTGCCTTCAACCATTCCGTGCTCGATTCCGCCTACGCACCCTGGCATGACCTGGTCAATTACCTGAAGATTGACTTTTCGGTGCTGTCGGCCGAGCGTGCCGTGCTGATGCTGCAATGGGCCCGGCGCATCTCCGGCGCGACATTGATTGCCGACAAGATCGAGTCCACCGCACAGCTCCAACTGGCCAAGGAGAACAAGGCCCACCTGTTGCAGGGCTATGCGGTCAGCCGGCCCGAACCGGTACCTGCCAGGGTGGTGCTGCCCAGCACGGCCGATGTTGCCGCGCTGGCGGCTGTGCTGAGCAGCCAGGCAGACGCCGGCGCACTGGTGGAGCTGATGCAGCGCCGCCCGGCCCTGCTGTTCAATCTGCTGCGCATGGCGCACTCGCAAGCCCTGGATGCGCGCACGCCTTACCAGTCGCTGCTGACCTTGATCCAGGCCTATTCGGCCGAACAGTTGAAGGCTTGGGAGACCCTGCTCCAGGCAGTGGCCACGAAGATTCCCCAGCTGCCGCAAATACAGTACTGCGAGAAAGTTTTCCCGCACCAAAGTGCGGAGCTGGCTGCAAAGGCACAGATGCGATGGCCCGACGCCCCGGCAGGCAGCCTCCAGCTGATGGCCAGCGCCTTGCTGCTCGGCCATATGCTGGGTATGACAGTCGCGCAAACGGCCGACCAGCTGCTGCCCGGTGCGCTGGCCCAACCGGTGCGCCTGCTGGCCTCGGAGTGGCAGGCCATGCTGCCTGCGCTGGCCTGACCCCGCCCTTCCCGTCATCGCAAAAAAGCCCGGTGCTTGTGCAGCACCGGGCTTTCTTTTGGGCCATGCGGTTACCAGCACCTGCAGGTGCTGTATGCAGCAGGCTTAACCGATCGAGGCATCCAGGTCGTCGTCGTGCGCACGCTCGCGGATGAAGAAGGAGGCGATCAGGCCCAGTGTCACGCCGAACATCACGTAGAAGGCAGGCGACATCGTCGAGCCCGTCGTCTTGATCAACCAGGTCACGATGAACTGCGCAAAACCACCAAACACCATCACGGCGATGTTGTAGGCCATGGACATGCCGACCGAACGCACATGGGCGGGGAACAGCTCTGCCATCACCGTGCTGAAGACGCCGAAAAACACCGACACAAACAGGCAGACCACGACCTGCACCGTCATCAGCTTCGCAATGGTCGGGCCATCGGTCAGCCAGGCGTAGAGCGGGTACAGCACCACCAGGTAACCGAGCAGCGAGCCGATCATCAAAGGACGGCGGCCCACGCGGTCCGACCAGGCGCCCATGAAAGGCATCAGCACCACCATCATCGCGGCACCCGCCATCTGGACCATGAAGGTGTCGTGCAGCGGCAGCTTCAAGGTCACGGTGGAGTAGGTCACCAGGTAGGTGAAGGTGATGTAGATCGACACGGTGGCCGTTACCACCAGGCCCATGCCCACCAGGGTTTCACGCGCATGGGTGCGCAGCATCTCCAGTACACCAACTTGCTTGACGGTACCCGCCTTTTGCGCGGCCTGCATCTTCACAAAAGTCTCAGGCTCTTCGACATGGCGGCGAATGTAGATGGCGACTGGCACGATCAACAGACCTACAGCAAACGGAATGCGCCAGGCCCAGGACATCAGCTGCTCCTGCGTGAAAAAGTCGGTGATCAAGGTACCCACCGCCGCACCAATCAGCAGAGCCGCCATCTGGCCTGTCATCTGCCAGGAGCCGTAAAAGCCGCGCTTGCCCTTGGGTGCGAGCTCGATCAGCAGTGCGGTGGAGGTACCGAACTCACCGCCAGCGGCAAAACCCTGCAGCAGACGCGCCAGCACGATGAAGATCGGCGCCCAGATACCCACACCCTGGTAGGTGGGCGCAAACGTGATCAGCGCAATGGCCACCGCCATGATGCCGGTGACCATCACCATCGCGGCCTTGCGGCCCTTGCGGTCGCCATACAGTCCCAGCAGGATGCCGCCGACGGGGCGCATAAAGAAGCCTACGCCAAACACGGCCGTGGTCATCAGGATGCGGTTGAGGTCATCACTGGGATCATTGGGATTGGAGGGGAAGAACAGCTTCGCCACGATCGGCGTCATGAAGGCAAAGACCAGAAAGTCATACCATTCAAGCGCGTTGCCAATGACAGCGGCCAGAATATTTCGCTTGGATACAGCAGTAGATTGCACGCAAAAATCCTAAAAAACACGAGGCACAGCCGGCAGCAACACGGCTAGATGCAATAACGTAACGGAAAACGATCTTTGAACGGCTACCACCAGGAAACCGGGCATGCGGCGCAGCAAGGCGAGCAAAGCCAGACCACAGACCGCACCAGGCTGGATTCATGCAGGAAATGCATGAATAACCACCGAGATCAGCATTGAATTGTAATGGGTGGAAAACGGCGCGCAGGACGCCAAAGCGGCATTTAGCCTATGAGTCAGGCGCAGGAAAACCGCTTTTCCCAGTCTGCGGGAAGCCGCTGCGCCAGCAACGGCAACACTGCGCTCCGCCGCAAGCGTGTTGCCTAGCGCGTGCGTCGGGGGTTTCAGCGGCGGTCGGCTAAGGCATGGGCAATCGTGCCCAGATCCACATATTCCAACTCGCTGCCAATGGGCACGCCCCGTGCCAGGCGCGTAAAACCAATGCCTTTGCGTTGCAAGGCGTCCCCGATCACATGGGCAGTGGCCTCGCCTTCAGCGGTGAAATTAGTGGCCAGAATCACCTCCTGCACCACGCCATCCGTGGCCCGCTGCAACAGCTGCAGCACCCCAATATCGCGCGGGCCCACGCCATCGAGCGGCGACAGGCGCCCCATCAGCACGTAGTAATAGCCTTTGTAGGCGCCGGTGCGCTCCAGTGCTGCCTGGTCCGCCGGTGTCTCCACCACGCACAGGCGTGCGGCATCCCGCCCTTCATCCAGACAGGTGTCGCAAATGCGGTTTTCGGTAAACGTGTGGCAGCGTTCGCAGTGCTGCACACGGCTGCTGGCCTCGTGCAGTGCACGCGAGAGCAGTTCGGCCCCCTCCCGGTCGTTTTGCAGCAGGTGAAAAGCCATGCGCGATGCCGACTTTACCCCCACCCCCGGCAGGCGGCGCAGCGCCTGCACCAGTGCATCCAAGGTGCCCGTATCAGACATGGACCATTCCTTCCGGGCAGTGCATGGGGCAGCCAAGCCCGTGACGGCGCGCGGCTGTCAAGGGCTGGAGAACGCTCAGAGCTTGTGGCAAAACGAAGCGCTTAGAACGGGAACTTCATGCCGCCGGGCAGGCCTGGCATGCCAGCGGTGATCTTGCCCATCTTCTCGTTGCTGGTCTCTTCTGCCTTGCGCACGGCGGCGTTGAAAGCGGCAGCCACCAGGTCTTCGAGCATGTCCTTGTCTTCGGCCAGCAGGCTGGGGTCAATGGTCACGCGCTTGACGTCGTGCTTGCAGGTCATCAGCACCTTGACGAGGCCGGCACCGGACTCACCTTCGACCTCGATGTTGGCCAGGTCATCCTGGGCCTTCTTGAGGTTGTCCTGCATGGCCTGGGCTTGCTTCATCAAACCGGCGAGTTGTCCTTTGTTGAACATGGAAAATCCTTTTGTATAAAAACCTGCGGCAGGTGGGAGCGCCCATCTGCCCGCGAACGCCGCATCATAGAGGCTGAATGCTACCGGGCACTATTTTCGCGCCAAATTGCTGTATCAAAGACTGGACATAGGGATCGTTGCGCACCGTCGCTTCGGCCGCACGCTGGCGAGCCTGCACCGCATGGGCCTTGCGGCGTGCGGGGCAGTCCGTCACGGGGCCGACGGACACCTGGATCTTGCCCACCAGACCAGCGGCCACCAAGGCCGTGCGCAGACGCTCGATCGTGCCAGGCTGCGCCAGCGATTCCAGGTCCACGCGCAGCGACCACACCTCGGCCTCGCGCTGGATCAGCTGGGAGCGCAGCGCCAACTGGCGTGCCACAGCGGTAATGGCCTCGGCCTGCACCAGCCCGGTGACGGTGTCGTTCCAGAAACGGCCCTCTTCGGTGTCCTCGAACTCTGGCGGAACCCGTCCCAGGTTTTCGCCAAAGCTGGCAGCGGGCCGGTCCAGCTCGCTGGCCTGCGGCGTTTGCACCGGCAAGGCGATCAGACTCGCGCGCTCTTCAGCCACCACCACCGTCGTCTGCACCGCCACTTCGGCATCGGAGCGGCCCGGCAACCCCGGGGGCTCATCATCGGCGTAGGCGTCGATCGGCACTTCGTCGAAATAAGGCGCAGCGGTCTCGTCATCGGCGTCGCTGCCCGCGTCCGGCAAGCTATCGTCGTCATGGGCTTGCGGCTGCTCCTCCTCCACCAGCTCTTTCTCTGTCTGGGCCGGTGTCGGCGGGTCGATCGCCGCAGGCGCCGGCGCAGCGGCACGGGCCGGAATCAAATCCTCTGCGCTGCGCACTGGCAGCTTGACAGCCTCCACGATAGGCGCGGCTATGTGACCGGCCCCTGCGGCCCCACCGGAAGCGGGTTGGGCCATCGAGTTGGCCACCACGGCCGGGGCGGGTGCGGCAGTAGTTACCGGCGCAGCAGGCGCGGCAACCGGCTGGGCTGCAGCGAGAGGCGCAGGCGCAGGTGCAGCTATGGGCGCAGCCAACGCACCGGCCAACTGCGGTGGTTGAGAAGATGCGGCTGGCGATGGCGATGGCGATGGCGATGGCGATGGCGATGGCGATGGCGATGGCGATGGCGGTACTTGCGCCGCTACAGGCGGAGCGACAGACGCAACGGCAGCCTGGGCCGCCGCCGTTTTGGGTGCGGCAACCGCGCTATTCAGAGTTTTTTTTTCAGCCGAGCCCGCAGGCTTGAAGGCCAGCAGCCGCAGCAGCGCCATCGTCAACGCGGCATATTCATCAGGCGCCAGTCCCAGCTCGCCCCGGCCATGCAGTGCAATGCTGTAGAGCAGCTGGGTCTCGTCCGCCGGCATTTGCTGGGCCAAGCGCAGCAGTTCCTGCTGCTCCCCGTCGTCTTCGCTTGCAGCGGCTTGCGCCTTGTCGGGCACCGCCTGTAACACGGCCATGCGCTGCAGCTGCACGGCCATGTCTTCCAACGTAGACGCAGCCGACAAGCCCTGGTGGCGCAGCTGGTTGACGGTGTCGACGACCTCGGCACCGTCACCACGTGCCAACGCATCGATCAGGCGGAACACGTGGCTGGAATCGACGGCGCCCAGCATCTGGCGCACGCTGGCCTCTTGCAGCTGGCCACCACCAAAGGCGATCGCCTGGTCGGTCAGCGATAGCGCATCGCGCATCGAGCCACGGGCCGAGCGCGACAGCAGGCGCAGCGCCGGTGGCTCGGAGGAAATCTGCTCCTGCACCAGCACGCGTCCCAGGTGTTCCTGGATGGTCTCTGGCGCCATGGGGCGCAGGTTGAACTGCAGGCAGCGCGACAGCACCGTGACCGGCACCTTCTGCGGGTCGGTCGTTGCCAGCACAAACTTCAGGTATTCGGGCGGCTCTTCCAAGGTCTTCAACATGGCGTTGAAGGCGGTGTTGGTGAGCATGTGCACTTCGTCGATCATGAAGACCTTGAAGCGGCCCTGCACCGGCTTGTACACCGCCTGCTCCAGCAAGCCCTGTACTTCGTCGACACCCCGGTTGGACGCGGCATCGAGCTCGGTGTAATCGGGAAAGCGCCCGCTGTCGATCTCGGTACAGGCCGGGCACACGCCGCATGGTGCAGCCGTGATGCCGCCATGGCCGTCCACCCCGGTGCAGTTGAGCGACTTGGCCAGAATGCGCGAGACCGTCGTCTTGCCCACACCACGGGTTCCCGTGAACAGATAGGCGTGGTGCAAGCGCTGCTGTACCAGCGCATTGGACAGCGCTTGCACCACATGCTCCTGGCCTACCATTTCAGAGAAATTCCGTGGACGGTATTTGCGAGCGAGAACAAGATAAGACATAGCACCGCATTCTACGGTCAGTCGCAGCCATGCAAGGCGCTGGCTCCGCGCTGCATGCAATACTTTTAGGCGCCGCACCCTGCCACCTGGACGATCAGGGACTTTTTGGC
This sequence comes from Comamonas sp. SY3, assembly GCF_041730275.1. Lineage (NCBI taxonomy): Bacteria > Pseudomonadati > Pseudomonadota > Betaproteobacteria > Burkholderiales > Comamonadaceae > Comamonas > Comamonas sp. SY3. Next base: position 402,182 of record NZ_JBGTYN010000002.1, read on the forward strand.
CCGCTTGGCCGGAACACATGCATTCTTTAGGTACAATCGGTCCCTGACGGGCCTCCTCGCATGGGGAAGCGGCCAACCGGGTCAGGTGGGGAACCAAGCAGCCCTAACTGTGGATCCAGTGCCGGGGTCAGGCTCGTCACCTTCATTCCTTAGAGTTCTTTCAGATCAAGAACTTGAGTCCTAGCAAGGACTTAGACCTCCTCAACTGTGCCCTTTCGCTGTGTCACTTCCATCTAAATCTAGACAGGGAAACGACATGGCAAGAGGAGCGGTGGGCCTCCATCTACGGAAAGACTCCTCCATTTACCAGTTCCGTGCGTCAGTACCCGAAGACCTCATGAGCATCTACGGCACTGACCGCATTCGGGAGAGCCTTCATACCTCCAACCGGCAAGAGGCAATCCTCAAGGCAAATCGCAGGCGCACTGAGCTACTAGAGGAGTTCGAGGCCAAGCGCAAAGCCCTCAATCCCCAGACTCTGGAGGTCATCACTCCGGAGCTGGCGCAGGTCCTAGCCGATGGTGCACGCCGTAGAGTCCTCCAGGGAGACCGGAGCCGAAGGCAGGGGAATGACCCCATCTTCAATGCTCTATCCCAGGCAGCCCTATCCCGGCTCCCCTTCATGCCGAATCCGGATGGCTCCATTACTCTGCCCGAGAGGGACCCTCTGGATGGTCTCTCGCTATGGGAGACAATCGGCCTAGAGGTACTGAACGGCAGGCAGTTTCAGGAGGCTGGGGAGGACCTAGCTCGGATGAATCTCCGATCTGTCTTGCCACTCCTTCAGGCTGATGCTCTGGCCATGGGCTTCACCGTTACCAGGGAGACCGGAGGCCTGAAGGAGGCGCTCTATGCCTACCTATCAGCCTACCGCATGGGCTGGCAGGAAGCCACCCAGAGGGACGCAGGAGAGCCTATTGAGACGGATAACCCCCTACCCCTCACCTTTGCACCAAAGGACTCCACAGGGGCTCTAGCGGCCTCCAAAAGCCACACTAATACCACCCTCATGGAGGTCTATGGCCGCTGGCTGAAGATCAAGACCCGAACCAAGTCAACAGAACAGGCTTACAAGCTGGCGGTAGAGTGGTGCGAGGAGCATCTAGGCAAGCCTCTGTATGTCCAACGAATGACCAGAGAACAGGGGGATTCCTTCAGGGCATGGCTGCAGGAGCCAGATAGAGCAATCAGCAAGAAGACCGCTCGGGACAGACTCACGGCCATAAAGTCTTTACTGGTCTATGCCTACAGGGAACTGGGACTGATCGACAAACAACCCTGGGAAGGCCTGGACATCAAGACCCCCAGAACTCCCACCCGAAGGAGCTGGAAGGATGAGGAGCTACAGACCCTATTTGGTCAACCCCTATTCCAAGCCTATGACACCCCCAAGGGCTCCAAGAGTGGAAGCGATTCAGCCTATTGGATTCCCCTGCTAGGTCTCTATACCGGAGCCCGCATAGGAGAGCTGGCGCAGCTACGGACCACAGACATCACAGATGAAGACGGAACCCCAGTCCTGCGCATCACGGATGAGGACGGGAAACGACTAAAGACAGATGCCTCTCGGAGGTCCATCCCCATTCACCCCGAACTGATCCGGCTAGGCCTGCTGGAGTATGCGGAAGCCATCCGCAAGGCAGGTCATGCGAGCCTCTGGCCGATCCTCACATTGCCACCAGAGAGACCAGGGCTCAACATTTCCAATTGGTTCGGTCAATACCGCAGGGATAGCGTAAGCGTCCGGTCATCCCATCTTGACTCGCAATAGCGTGCGGCGAAGGCGTTTG